>VHCI01000176.1 GCA_016871775.1 Verrucomicrobiota bacterium
TGGCGGTCAGGCCGCGCACGAGGATGGTGGGCGTCAGGCTCTGGGCGTTGACGACGGGATTCTGCTCCGAGCCGGCCTGGTTCTCGTTGGTGTTCATCTCGCCGTTGACGCTGTAGCGCATCAGCTCGGACACGTCGGTGATGGCGATGTCGTCGAGGAACTCCCGGGTGAACACGGAGAGCGAGCTGGCGGTGTCGCGGAGCGCGGTGTTGAGCCGGCTTCCCGCGAGCGAGTTTTCCGCGGTGTAGCCGACGTCGCGGTCGGTGGTGACCTGGAACGGAGAAAGCTCCACGGGCGTTGCCGGCGCGGGCGGGGCTACCTGGGCAGCGAGCGTCGGGACGAGCGCGAGCAGGAGAGACAGCAGGGGTTTCATCGTACAGGGGTGGGGGCGTGCAGGGCGTGGCGTAGCAAAAAGTCGAGGACGCGCGGGTCTTCGAAGAATCCGGGCCAAAGCGAATGGCCTTGCCCGGGAACCACCAGCAGTTCCATGGGCCCGCCGAGGGCCGCGTAGCGGGCGTGGAGGAGGGCGGAGTTGTCCGCCAGCGGGACGAGGCGGTCCTGGTCCCCGTGCAGCGCGAGCAGCGGGACTCGCGCGGTGGCGAGCGCGGCGAGGCGGTCGACGGGGTTGTGCCGCGGGAGTTCTGCGGCGAGGCCCGCGGGCGTGAGGCCGAAGGCTTGTGCGGCGCGCTCCAGCCCGGGGTAGCTGGCGAGGTTGGTGACCGGGTAGATGCCGGCGAAGGCGGCGGCCCGCGCGGGGTTTTCCGCGGCCCAGGAGAGCAGCATCAGCCCGCCGCGGCTCCGCCCGAGCAGCGCGGGGCGGGGGGAATAGCCGCGCGCCGTCAGCAGCGCGTGGAGGCGGTCGAAGCCGGCGCGCCCGGCGGTGTTGCCGTAGGATTCCCCGACGTCGACGCCCGCGAGGGAAACCCCCGCGGCGAGCAGGCGCGTGAAGAGCCAGTTCTCGTGGCCGCCCGGCAGGTTGGGCAGGGTCGGGGCGTACCAGACCCACGGGCGCGGACCGCGGTCCGGCGGCCGGGGCGCGGCGATGAGGAAGGCGCGGTGTTCGCCGGCGGCCAGGCGTTCCTCCCCGGTCCACGCGGGCGCGGGCGGGGGCGGGGCGGCACCCCGCAGGCCCGCGGCGGAGACGGCGAGCGCGAGCAGGAAGCGGACGGCGGGTCGCGGCATCCTCAGAAGGAGCCCTTCACGCCGAAGGTCCAAAGCGAGCCGAACTCGAGGCGCTGGCGGAACTGCGCCTCGGCGGGGGTGGACGGGCCGTGGATCTCCACGTCGTCGGTCGGGTCGTTCACGTTGCGGAGGTTGGCGAAGAGCGCGAAGCGGCGGCCCAGGGACCGCTCGGCGGTGACGTCGATGTAGGAGCGCTTCGAGCCCCAGGTGAAGGTGCCCGGCTCGATGCTGCGGCCGGTGACCGGCCCGCGGCGCGCCCGCCCGAGGTAGTTCCAGTTCAGGCGGACGTTGTAGGTCTCGCGGGTCAGGCTGATCCCCCAGTTGCCGCTCTTCGGGTAGAAGCCGGCGAACTGCCCCGCGCTGACCCCGGTGGCGCGCTGCACGCTGCCGTTGGCGAAGACGTGGAGCCCGCGCGCCCAGCGCGGCAGGAAGGTCAGCGCCTGGCGGTAGTTCACGTCGTAACCCTCCATCCGCACGCGCCCGGGCAGGTTGTACTGCGTGGCGACGTCGAACGGGTCGTACAGCACGGGGTCGAGGCCGTAGAGGGCGAGGAACTCCGGGGTGGCGTTGAAGACGGTGCTGCCGAAGAAATTCTCGAAGTCGCGGCGGAACGCGCCGGCTGACAGGAGCCCGATCCGCTCGAAGTAGTACTCGAGGCCGACCTTCGTGGTCCGGGCGCTCCACGCCTTGATGCCCGCGTTGTTGACCGTGATCCGGTTGGTGTTCGAGGGCGGCGCCTCGACGTCGGGCAGCGTCACGCCGCCCGAGTACTGGTTGAAGTTCGGGCGGCCGACCGACGGGTACCAGGCGGCGCGCGCGATCAGGTTTTCGGTCAGGCGGTGGCTCGCGTTCACGCTCGGGAACCAGCGCAGGTACTCCTTGGTCACGCGGGCCTCGCGGTCGAGGAACGTGAGCCGGGAGACCTCGAGCGGGGCGGTGGCGCGGGGAAGGGGGCGGCCGTTGGCGACGAGGACCACGCGGCCGGAGGCGTCGCGCTGGAAGTTGCGCGCCGGGTCGCTCAAGGGGCCCTCCGCGCTGACGTTGGTCTGCTCCGCCCGGAGCCCGGTGGTGAGCTTCAGCCGCCGCTGGAGGAACGCGAGGTCGGTGCGCAGGTAGGCCGAGGAGATCAGCTCGCGGGAGAGCTTCGAGCTGTTGATCTGCGAGCGGTAGACGGCGTTCTCATCGCTGGTGAACTGCGCGGGCGCGGCCTTGAAGCGGTCGAGCACAGCCTCGTTGCTCACCCACTGCACCCGGGGAATGCCGAAGAGCCCCGCGCGCTGGAAGAAATAGGGGTCGAAGAAGGCCGCGGCGCCGTCGTCGGAGCCCGCGGGGACCGTGCTGGCGCGGCCGTCGGCCCCGACGTAGGTGTAGGCGAGGCTGGTGGTGCGGTTGTCGCTGCGCGAGCGGCGGAAGTCGACGCCGGCCTTGAGGTCGAGGGGTACCGCGCCCCCGAACCCGCGGCGCACGTTGGCGTAGGCCGTGCCCTGCACGTTGCGCGAGCGCTGCGGGTTGCCGCCCGCGGTGCTCAGCGCGTACTCACGCAGGTCGTAAGGATTGACGGGCAGGCCCGTGGTGCCGTCGGTCACCCGGATCGCCTGCGGGCGAAGGTAGAAGATGTCGTCGAAGGAGACGGTGACGCCGGTGCGCCGCGCCTGGGTGGAGCCGAAGCGGTCCTGGTCGACGTTGCGGAAGCGGTTCTGCGCGTGCGAGGCGCCGACGCCGGCCTCGGCCTTCCAGACCGGCCCGTCGTGCCGGTACGCGAGGGTCGGCATCAGGGTGCGGCTGTAGCGGTGGTTGCCGCCGTTGTTGAGGCGGATCTCCCCGGCGCCGGTGAAACCGCGGGTGAAGCGGGTCGAGAAGTCGCCCGGGTTCACGCGGTTCACCAGGAAGCTGAGGGCGCGCTGGTTGAAGTTGGTGTGGAACGTCCCGTACTGGAACGAGAACGAGAGGCGCCCCGCGGCGCCCACGCGCCAGTCCACGGTCGCGGCCAGCGAGGTGCGGTCGGCGATCTTCGACTCGGTGCGCACGAGGAAGTCCGTCAGGTACGGGCGGTCCGGCGTCGTGTCCGGGAGCGTGCCGCCGTTGGTGGCCGCGCCCGCGCCGCGCCAGGTGTTGGTGAGGAGCGGCCCCTCGGTGTAGAGGGTCGAAGCGCCGCCCGAGAGGGTGAAGCCGAAGCGACGGTTGACGGGCATTACCCACGAGAACTCGAAGCCGGGGCGCACCTTGTGGGTGGGTTCCCGCTGCGGCCCGGGGGAGCGGTGGAACTCCTTGGTGCTGTCGCGCATCGCGAGGTAGACGCTGGAATTGAACGCGGGCCGAGCCCGCTCGAAGGCGCTGCGCGGCACGAGGTTCACCGAGCCCGCGAGCGCCGAGCCCGGGCTCTCGGGGGTCGGGGAGTACACCGCCTCGATGCGGGAGAGGTTGTTGATCGAGATGGCGTTGAGCTCGACGTTGCGGCCCGTGCCCGAGACCTCCGAGGTCGCGAGGCTGAAGCCGCCGACGGTCACCGGCACGTAGGCCGAGGGCACGCCGTTCATCGAGATCTCCCGCGGGTCGCCGCCCCGGTAATCCATCGTGATCCCGGGCAGCATCTTCAGGAACTCGCCGATGTTGCCGTCCGGCACGATGCCGAACTCGTCCGCCGCGACCACGTTCACCAGGTTCGGCGCGAAGCGCTGCTCGTTGATCGCGATGGCCGCCCCGTCCATCTCGCGCGAGGTCGAGACGACGAGCGACTCCAGCTGCACGACGCCGCGATCGTCGCGGTAGCGGCTGCCGCCCGCGAGGGTGAGCGCCACGTCGCGCCGCGCCTCCGGGGCCAGGTCCGCCTCGATCCGGCCGGGCTCCAGCCCGGTGTAGAACACGTCCACGCGCACCGGGCCGCGCGGCAGGCCGTCGAGTCGGAAGCTGCCCGACTCATCCGTGAAGGCGATCTGGCCCGAGCCGG
Source organism: Verrucomicrobiota bacterium (assembly GCA_016871775.1). Lineage (GTDB taxonomy): Bacteria > Verrucomicrobiota > Verrucomicrobiia > Opitutales > Opitutaceae > ER46. The sequence continues at coordinate 4,130 of VHCI01000176.1, forward strand.
CCACGGTCAGGCGCACGTTGTTCAGGTATTGCCCGGCGGCGTTCTGGATCCGGCCGGTCAGGATGCCGTCGGCCGGGGCCGCGGCGAAGCCGGGCGCGGCGGCGAGGAGGACGAGCAGAAGGGGGAGGAGCTGGCGGAGGGGTGGGGGCAGGGGCATAGCAAAGGTTCCGGGGCTCAGGGGCGGCGGCGCGCGGGGTTCTCGTACCAGATGACGCCGAGACCTGAGGCTTCCTCGCAGGTGAGGACATCCAGATCGCCGTCGCCGTCGAGGTCGAGCAGCTGGAGTAAATCGAATTTCACCCCCGGGGCGCCCGCGAGGGACCGCTGCCACCAACCACCGTCCGCGCGGCGCTCCAGCCAGACCACGCCCTCCCGCTCGTCCCGCGCGTGCTCACAGGAGAAGACGAGGTCGACGCGCCCGTCCCCGTTGAGGTCCGCCGCGCGCACCGCCTTGGCGTCACCGATCCCCTCCGCGGGCAGGGCAAGGGTTTCCTCGCGCCAGCGCCCGCCCGCTTCCGGGTGGAGGATCACGATGTCGCGGGGTTTCACCGCCGCGAGGACCTCGGGCCGGCCGTCGCCATCAAGATCCGCGAGGTCGGCGAACATCACCTCGCGGCCGATCGCGCCCAGCGCGTGCTCCCGCCAGGGCTGGCGGGCGCGATTCGCGGCCGCCCCCGGATTCTCGAGCCAGAAGAGCCCCGCGCGGGCGCCCTTGCGATCGGAGAACAGGAGGTCCGGGTCGCCGTCCCCGTCAAAGTCGTGCACGAGGAGGGACATCACCCAGTCCGCGGCGCGCAGGGGAATGAAGGTCCAGTCCGCGACCG
>VHCI01000177.1 GCA_016871775.1 Verrucomicrobiota bacterium
GCCTGCCCTTCGCGATCTTCGGCGAGGAGTTCGTGCTGCCGCTGCTGGAGACGCGGGCGCAACAGGCGTGGACCCTCAGCCTGATCGCGGTGGCCCTGCTCTCGGCGGACTCGGTCGCGCCGATCCCCTCCAGCCTAGTCATCCTGTTCGTGGGGGCCAAGGCGGGGCCGCTCTGGGGCTTCGCGGCGGGAACGGTGGGCCTCAGCCTCGGGGTGCTCGCCGCGGCCTGGCTGGGCCGGCACGCGGTGGGCCGGCTGGCGCCGCGGTTCCTGCCCGACGCCGAACTGGAGCGGCTGCGGCGGGCGTTGCACGAGCGCCTCGGCGTCACCCTCGCCTGCTTCCGCAGCATTCCCGTGCTGGCCGAAACCTCCGTGCTCGTCGCCGCCGCGATGGGCATCCCCCCGGGCCGGATCTTCCGCGTGACGCTCCTGCCCAACGCGATCGTCGCCGCGGTCTACGCCTTCGCGGCCGACGACTCGCTGGCGACCGCCGCGCTGACCCTTGCGCTCACCGCCCTCGCCTCCTGGCTGTATTGGCGCTGGTCCCAGCGCGGCCGTTGAGGCGGGCCACGCTCCCCTCCTGCACACGACCCTGACCCTTACCTTCCCCCATCCCTGATGAACTCCTCGCGTCCCCTTGGTGTCGGCTTTGTCGGCAGCGGCTTTATGACCCGCTTCCATCTGCAATCGTGGGTCGCGGTGCGCCACGCCGATGTGCGCGGCATCTGGAGCCCGCACCCGGAGCGCGCGGGCGAGGCCGCGGCCCTCGCGCGGCGCCTGGGCCTGGGCGACACGCGCGTGCACCGCTCGATCACCGAGATGGTCGAGGATCCGGCCATCGACGCGATCTGGCTCTGCGGCCCCAATCACCGGCGGGTGGACAACCTGGAGGAAATCGTCGCCGCCCTCGCCTCGGGCCGGGGCCGCCTGGTCGGCATCGCCTGCGAGAAGCCCCTCGCGCGCAACGCGGCCGAGGCCCGGCGCTGCCTCGAGCTGATCCGCCAGGCCGGGGTGTTGCACGGCTACTTGGAGGACCAGCTGTTCATCCCGGCCCTCGTGAAGGGCCGCGCCCTGGCCTGGGCCCGCGGCGCGGCGCTCAGCGGGCGGCCTTACCTCGCCCGGGCGGCCGAGGAGCACAGCGGCCCCCACACCCCTTGGTTCTGGCAGGGGGACCTGCAGGGCGGAGGCGTCCTCAACGATATGATGTGCCACAGCGTCGAGGTGGCCCGCAACCTCCTCACGGACCCCGCCAAGCCCCGCGCCAGCATCCGGCCGGTGCGCGTCACCGGCCACATCCACAGCCTGAAGTGGTCCCGCCCCGAGCACGCGCGGGCGCTGCGCGAGCGGATGGGCCCGGCGGTCGACTACACGCGCCGGCCCTCGGAGGATTTCGCGCGGGCGACGATCGAGTATGCGGACGAGGCCGGCCGCCCGCTGATCGCGGAGGTGACGACCTCGTGGGGCTTCGTCGGCCCCGGCCTGCGCCTGAGCACCGAGTTGCTGGGGCCCGAGTACTCGTTCGCCTACAATTCGCTCCAGGCGGGAGCCCAGCTGTTCCTCAGCCGCCAGGTGACCGGCGCCGCGGGGGAGGATCTGGTGGAGAAGCAGAACGCCGAGCAGGGCTCGATGCCGCTGCTGGGCAACGAGGCCGCCGAATACGGCTACGAGAACGAGAACCGCCACTTAACCGAATGCTTCCGGGCCGGCCGCCAGCCCGAGCTGGGCTTCGAGGCCGGGGTCGAGGTGGTCGAACTCCTGATGACCGCCTACCTCAGCGCCGAGCAGGGACGCACCCTGGAGTTCCCCCCGCCCGGCATCGAACGCTTCGTGCCCGCCGTCGCGCAGGGCACCTGGCGGCCTTGAGTCCTTTCCGCGCTCCCTTCCCGCCCCCTACCCCTGCCGATGAAGTCCTTCACCCTCGTCGCCCTCTGGTTCGCGGCCGCCGCCGGCGCCGGTGCCGCCGAACGCATCGAGCTGGTCGCGGGCGGCACCCGCGATGAACCCGGCCTGCCGGCCACGGAGACGCGGCTGCGCGAGCCGTTCGGGACCGAATTCGACCGGGCCGGCACCCTGTACGTGGTGGAGATGGTCTCGGGCAACCGGCTCCTGCGGCGCGACTCCGCGGGCCGCCTGGAGGTCGTGGCCGGGCAACTGCCCCCCGGGGACGCGGGCGACGGCGGCCCCGCGCTCGCGGCAAAGTTCAACGGGCCCCACAACCTCGCGGTGCTCCCCGATGGCCGCGTTCTGGTGGGCGACACCTGGAACGGCCGCGTGCGCCGCTTCGATCCCGCCACCGGGACCGTCGACACCCTGCCCGGTTACGGCGTCCCGGCCGCGCGCGCCCGGGGCAACGGGCCCTACTGCATCACCCTCGATTTCACCGGCCAGCGCCTGCTGATCGCGGACCTCCGCCAGGTGTTGGAACTGGACCTCACCACGGGCCGCTCCCGCGTCGTCGCCGGCAACGGGACCAAGGGTGTGCCGGCCGACGGTGCCCTCGCCACCGAGGCGCCGCTGACCGATCCGCGCGCCGCGGCTTATGACCGGCAGGGGAACCTGTACGTGTTGGAGCGCAACGGCCACGCCCTGCGCGTGGTCGATCGCGCCGGGCGCGTCCGGACGGTGGTGAACACCGCCGGGCGCAAGGGCGCGGAGGGCGTCGACGGGGACGCGCGCGCGGCGGCCCTCAACGGCCCGAAACACCTCTGTATCGACCGCGACGACTCCGTGCTGATCGCGGACGCGGAGAACCACCGAATCGTGCGTTACGTGCCCGCCACGGGGCGGCTGGAGCGGGTCGCGGGAACGGGCCGGGCGGGGTCGGCGGGCGTGGGCGGGCCGCCGCTGGCGTGCGAACTCAACCGCCCGCACGGCGTCACCGTGCACGCGGACGGGTCGCTTTACCTCACCGACAGCTACAACCACCGGATCCTGCGGGTGGTGCGGGGCGGGCGCTGAAGGTCGAAGATCGCGTGGCTCCGGGATTGTAGCCACACTGTAGGCACACGGTAAGCACACTGGAGGCAGACCGCCGCGACGCCGGGGCCGGGGTGCGGTGGCGGTCAGGTCGAGGAGATCGGAGAATCACCCCAGCCGCGAAGGAAGGCGCGGGAATTTACTCCGCCCCGGCAACCAGCGTCGTCGGCACACCCGCGTAATCGCCGCCGGGGCGGAGCCGCTCCTCCTTCATCACGACGCTGTTGGCGGTGACGCGCGCCCCGGCGCCGATCTCGGACCCGTACAGGAGCATCGCGTTGCGCCCGATGGTCGCGCCGGCGGCGATGCGCACGTGGTCCGTCTTCAGCACGCGGTCCTCGAAGGTGTGGGCCTGGAACAGGCCGTCGACCGCCGCGCCGTCCCCGATCTCCAGCAGGTCGGGATCCGGCAGGTCGTCGCCGAACCCGCCGCCGAGGAGCGCCCCGCGGCCGACCCGGGCCCCGGCGGCCCGCAGCAGGTGCGCGAGCCACGGCGTCCCGTCGAGCCAGCCGGCCAGTTCGGCGGCGAGCACGTTCCAGGCGACGCAGTGAAAATCCCAGCGGCTCGCCCAGCCGGACCACAGCGGATGCGCCCCGGGCCGGACCCGGCCGAGCAGCAGCCACTTGAGCGCGACCGCGAGCGCGGCGGGCGCCACGAGCAGCAGCCCGGCGTTCACCAGCGGAAGCAGCAATCCCACGGCGAGCAGCGGCGGTGCGACCGCGATCACGTGCGCCACCAGCGGGAGCCAGAGCGCGAGGAGCAGCGGCGCCACACCGGGCAAAGCGAAGCGGAGGAGTTCCCAGCCGAGGCGCACTAGGCGGCGTCCGACACCCGGGCGATGCGTCAGGCGGGCGTCGAACCGCATCTCCGCCCGCCGTGGCAGCGCGAAGGGCGGATGGCCGAACCACGACGAGCCGGCGGGAAGCGAATCCGCCGCCACGGTGCCCACGCCGAGCAAAATGCCGTCCGGCAACCGCACGCCCGCGGGGATGACGGCCCCGTTGCCCACGAAGCTGTCCGCGCCGAGGCGGGCGGGCGCCAGGGTGAGGGTGCCGCGGTGGAGCCGCGGGCCCCCGAGGTAGATGCCATCGGCGCAGAAGGTGCGGTCGCCGATCTCCGCCAGTTCGGGCACGCAGTCGTTCAGCGAGCTGACCTCGCAGCCCGCGCCCGCCCGCAGGCCGGCCAGCCGCAGCCAATGGGTCCAGAGCAGCGTGCCGTAGAGCCAGCGGCAGGCGCTGTCGACCACCCCGACCTTCAGCGAGACGCGGATCGCCGCGACGCTCCAGCAGCGGTAAACCCCCGGACGTAACGTTCCAAGGCCGCGGCAAGCGAGCGCGCCGGCGAGTAGCCAGAGGGGCACCGCGAGCAGGGTCAGGCCGGCGGCCGCGGCCAGCAGTCCCGGGGAAACTTCCGGCGTCGCCAACCACTCCCCGAGGGCATCCGCATCGACGCCGGCGGCACCCGCGACCGCGAGGGCCGCGAGCTCGGCGGGGACCCACAGCGCCGCGGTGAGCGCGAGCCTCGCCACCACGAGCAGGACCGCGTGGACCCAGGGATGGAGGGCGCCTTCGGCCGGCTCCGGCGCGGGCGGGGCCTCGCCGGCGGGGCGGGCGGGCACGCCATCCCAGCGCGCGCCGGGCGGCACCACGGCGTCAGGATCCACCGCGGAACGCGCGGTGACGAAGGCGCCCGCCCCGACCGTCGCGCCGCCGCCCACGTGGGCTTGCGTTTCCAGGGTGCTGCCGGCGCCAAGCGTCACGCGGGAGAGCACGATCCCGCCCGCCTCGTGCCGCACCAGCTCGAGCACCGCGTCGCGGCCCACCGTGACCCCGTCGCCGAGGTCCAGCAGTTCCCAGCCGCCGCGGGTGAAGTCGACCCCGTGGTGCAGCCGGACGCCCTCGCCGATCCGGGCGCCGAGGGCGCGCAGGGCGGCGTTCTGCAGTTCCGTGCCCTCAAGGAGACGCCAC
>VHCI01000178.1 GCA_016871775.1 Verrucomicrobiota bacterium
GCGGTGGTCACGGTAGGTGACGCCGCCGCGCCGCACCACGTCACCGTCCAGCGCAACCGGTTCAACGGCAGCTGGCGCGTCGCCTTCCTGGTACGGCCGCCGGCGGAGCCGCGCCCCGTGGAACTGCGTTGCTTCCTGCGGCACGGCGGCCAGACGCTCTCCGAGACGTGGTCGCACCTCTGGCAGTTATGAACGCCTCCCCTGCCGACCGCGTCGAGCTGGCGATGGTCTTCCGCCCGGCCACCGGCTCGATGGCCGGCTGGAACGAGGCGTACGTGCGCGTGGAGGACTACCTGCGCGCGCACCGGATCCACAACCGGCTCCACCAGAGCCGCCTGATCCTGCGGATCCTGCAGCGGGCGGCGGTGCGCCACGCGGCCGACCCGGCGCTCAGCCCCACCCGGCTCGCGGCGGAGGAGGCCGAACGGCAGATCGACGAGTGGTTCGCCGCGATGCTCGGGGAGCGCGGCGCCCCGGGGGACCGCCGGACGATCGAGGGGCGCGTCGCGCTGCTGCTTTGCGATGGACCGGGCCGCTGGCCCTACGCGTTCCTCGAGTCGGCGCAGATCCCGAGGGAGTTCTGCGCGGCGATGCACGCCGGGGTGCTGCGGGCCGGTCCCGACCTGAAGATTTCCAGCATGGTACCGCGGCCGATCGACCTCGGCCCGATCCCCGAGGCGGCGGGAGACACCATCGAACGCATCGGCAAGTGGCCCGTCCTCCGCGTGCTTTTCCTCTGGGCCCTGCTTGCCGGGATCCTCGCTGCGCTGTTCCGGCTGACCCGCTGACCCGCGATGCAACCGCACCTGCCAGGCAGGATGGATGACCGACGGCTCACCCGGCGCCGCTCGCTCTTCTTCAGCGCCATCTTCCTCCTGACCAGCGTCGCGACCTGGTTCCTGGCGGATCTTCTCTGGCGCGGAGGGATCACGGCGCTCGAGGGGGCGTTGCTCGTGGTGTTTACGATCCTGTTCACCCACGTCGCCGCGGGCTTCTGCACGGCGATGGTCGGGCTGTACGTCGTGAACCGCGGCGGGGACCGGGCGCGCATCGACGCCGCGGCGGTGCCGCCGGATGCGCCGCTGGCGTCCACCGCGATCGTGATGCCGGTGTGCAACGAGGACGTCAGCCGCGTGTTCGAGGGCCTGCGCGTCGTCTACCGCTCGCTGCAGGAGACCCACCGGCTCGAGCCCTTCGACTTCTTCGTGCTCAGCGACTCCAGCCAGCCGAACCAGTGGATCCAGGAGGAGGTGGCGTGGCTGGAGCTCTGCAAGCAGGTCGACGGCTTCGGGCGCATTTTCTACCGCAAGCGCCGGCACTCCGCGAACAAGAAGGCCGGCAACCTCGGCGACTTCCTGCGCCGTTGGGGCGGGCGCTACCGCTATATGATCGTCCTCGACGCGGACTCGATCATGACCGGGCGCGCGCTGGTCCAGTTGGTCGCGCTGATGGAGCAGCACCCGCAGGTGGGGATCATCCAGACGGCGCCGCGGCTGATCAACGGGGAGACGCCGTTTGCGCGGATGCAGGCTTTCGCAAGCAGATTGTACGGCGAGCTGTTCCTAGCGGGGTTGAACTACTGGCAGCAGCACGATGGCAACTACTGGGGCCACAACGCGGTGATCCGCGTACAGCCCTTCATCGAGCACTGCGCGCTGCCGGAACTGCCGGGCAGCGAGCCCTTTGGGGGGCGCATCCTCTCCCACGACTTTGTCGAGGCCGCGCTGATGCGCAAGGCGGGGTGGGGCGTCTGGCTCGCCGCGGGCATCGATGGCACCTACGAGGAGGGGCCGCCGACCCTGATCGACTCCGCCAAGCGCGACCGGCGCTGGTGCCAGGGTAACCTCCAGCACGCGTGGCTGCTCACCGCGGAGGGCTTCCGTCCCGTCAGTCGATTCCACCTGCTGATGGGCGTGATGGGCTACGCGGCCTCGCCGCTCTGGCTTCTCTTTATGCTGTTGTGCACGCTCGAGGTCTTCTCGCGCTCGGGCGAGGCCCCAGCTGTCGCGGTGGCGCCTGCCGTGACAGCGCTCGGCCTGCCCCCCGGCCTGCCCAGCGCGTTGGCCCTGTTCGCCCTGACGATGCTACTCCTGTTCTTGCCCAAACTCGCGGGACTAGCCGTGACCTGGGATCGGCCGCACGAGGTGCAGCGCTACGGGGGCCGGGCGCGGCTCGCGCTCAGCTTCCTCCTCGAGTCGGTCGGCTCCGCCCTGCTCGCCCCGATCAATATGGTTTTCCACAGCAAGTTCGTGGTTTTCACCCTACTTGGCCAGGGCGTCACTTGGCTGACGCAGCGGCGGGGCGCGAAGGACGACGGGACCGACTGGCGCGAGGCCATTCTCACCCACGGGGGCCAGATGCTCCTCGGGCTGGGGTGGGGCGTGTCCGCCTACGTGCTGTCGCCGGCCTTCTTCGCGTGGCTCAGTCCGGTGGTGGTGCCGCTCGTGCTGGCCGCGCCGCTCTCGATTCTGCTCGGTCAGGGTCGCCTCGGTCGGGCCGCCCGGCGCTGGGGCCTCTTCCTGACCCCGGAGGAGACGGCGCCGCCCTACGAACTCCGCCGGCTCGACCAGAATCTGGCGGAGTGCTACCGCCACCTCCCGCCGCTCGAGCCGCTGCGAGCCGATTACGGGCTGCTTCAGGCCGTGCTGGACCCCTACGTGAACGCGCTGCACGTCGCGCTCCTGCGCCAGCGCCGCCGCACCGAGGAGTCGCGCGAGTGGTTCGCCCAATTGCGGGGGCGGTTGCTCCGCGACGGCCCCGACCGCTTCACCCCCCGCGAGAAGATGGCGCTGCTGCTCGACGCGGACTCGATGATGGAACTCCACCGCGACCTCTGGAGCGCCCGCACCGAGGACCTCGCCCCGTGGTGGCGCCTCGGCATCCGGCAATACAACGTGCTCACCACGGCCCCCACCACGGCGCTGTACCGGTGATTCCGGCCGCGGCGGACCTCTCCAACCTGCTAAATCCGAGGCTCCTACATCAGCGAAATACGCATCATAACATCAGGATGCGTTGATGTTTGGCCTTGCGCACCGGGGTGACAGGCGGTTGGATTCAGGTTTCCCAAACCAATACCCAAATGGCCCAATCGTTCGTTTTCTCCTCCGAGTCCGTTGGCGAAGGACATCCCGACAAGGTGGCAGACCTCATCTCCGATAGCGTGCTCGATGCCTGCCTCGCGGTGGACCGCCAGAGCCGCGTGGCCTGCGAGACGTTCGTCAAGTCCAACGTCGTCGTGGTGGGTGGGGAGATTACGATCCCGAAGCTGCAGGACAAACGGACGGGCCGCACTAAGCCGATCGAGGAGGCGATCAATCTCGGCCAAGTCATCCGCGATGCGATCCGCGACATCGGGTACGTGAACGACGACGACGTGTTCCACGCCGATTCGGTGTTTATCAACAATTACCTCACGGCGCAGTCCGCCGACATCGCTCAGGGCGTCGACGCCCGCAAGGCGGAGGGCAAGAAGACCGCCGAGCAGGGTGCGGGCGACCAGGGAATCATGTTCGGCTACGCGTGCAACGAGACCGCGGAGCTGATGCCGACCCCGATCATGTTCGCGCACCGCCTCGGGCGGAAGCTCACCCGGATCCGCAAGTCGGGCGCGGTCGAGTGGCTGCGCCCCGACGCGAAGTCCCAGGTTTCCGTCCGCTACGAGGACGGCCGCCCGGTCGAGGTGGTCAACGTGGTCATCTCCACCCAGCACACGGCGGACGTCCGCCACGCCACGATCGAAAAATACCTGATCGAGAACGTCATCAAGAGGGTGATCGACGCGAAGCTGCTGACGCGGAACACCGAATACCTGATCAATCCGACGGGCCGCTTCGTCACTGGCGGGCCGCAGGGCGACTCGGGCCTCACGGGCCGCAAGATCATCGTCGACACCTACGGCGGCTGGGGCCGGCATGGCGGCGGCGCGTTCTCGGGCAAGGATCCCTCGAAGGTCGACCGTTCGGCCGCCTATATGGGCCGCTGGGTCGCCAAGACGATCGTCGCCGCCGGCCTCGCCGAGCACGCGGAGATCCAGTTCGCCTACGCGATCGGGCACCCGCAGCCGGTCTCGGTCCACGTCAACACGTTCGGCACCGCCAAGCCCGGCGTCACCGACGAGCGCATCACCGCGGCCGTGCAGCAGGTGTTCAGCTTCAAGCCGGCCGACATCGTGGCGGCGCTGAACCTCAAGCGGCCGATCTACCGGCAGACGACCAATTACGGCCACTTCGGCAAGCCCGGGATGCCCTGGGAGTCGACCACCAAGGCCGCCGCGCTCAAGGCCGCCCTCCGCTGAACCGCGCCCTTCCTCCTTATGGCCACCTCCTCCGCCAAGAAACGCCGCCCCGCGGCTCCTGACCATGCGGTCAAGGACCTCTCCCTCGCCGCCTGGGGCCGCAAGGGAATCGCGATCGCCGAGCACGAGATGCCCGGCCTGATGGCGGTGCGGCGCAAGTTCGGCCCGAAGCGCCCGCTCGCCGGCGTGCGCATCACCGGCTCGCTGCATATGACGATCCAGACGGCGGTCCTCATCGAGACGCTGCAGGAGCTGGGCGCCGACGTGCGCTGGGCCTCGTGCAACATCTTCTCGACCCAGGACCACGCCGCGGCCGCCATCGCCGCCGCCGGTACGCCCGTGTTCGCCTGGAAGGGCGAGACCCTCGAGGAGTACTGGGACCTCACGCTGCGCGCCATCTCGTTCCCGCAGGGGCTCGGTCCCCAGCTCGTCGTCGACGACGGCGGTGACGTCACGCTCCTGATCCACAAGGGCTGCGAGCTCGAGGAGGGCAGCGACTGGGTGAAGACCCCGTCCTCGTCCCACGAGGAGCAGGTCATCAAGAACCTGCTGATCAAGGTTAGCCGCGAGCGCCCCGGCTGCTGGAAGA
>VHCI01000179.1 GCA_016871775.1 Verrucomicrobiota bacterium
GGGACTTTGGGCGCGGGTCGCCCCCTTGGGACATCGGACCCACGCGCGTGTCGAGGTCCTGCGCGAAGGGAGTTGGCAGCGCGCTTCGGCGGAGCATTACGTCGGAAACCAAATCACCGAGCGCAACGTACGGTTTGACGTGCCGGCGAATTGGAACGAGGGCGCGACCGCCGTCCGGATCGTCCTGCGGTATGGCGCTCGGGCCGAGACTGCGGGCGATCCGCAGGACCTTGCTCGTCTCCCTCTTTTGAACCCATGACACCTCCCTCGCGATTCGCTCGTTTCCTGCCTCTCGTGTCCGGCGGCGCGCTGGCCGTTGCGGCTGACGTACTCGCGGCGTCGGCTCCCATCGAGATTGGAAGCCGACTGGAATTGCTGGTGGACCGGCATCTCATCGCCGAAATGCGTGGCGTTGATTTCCGCCTGCACGAGCCGCGGCCGGCGGAGACCTCGATCGTCTTTGACCGCGACTGGGAGGGCAACACGAGCGCCTACGCCAGCCTGATGAAGACCGAGAGCGGGTTCCGGATGTACTACCGAGGACACAGCCTGCCGTCCTATGCGCTTCCCGGCGCGCTGCAGCCGGGCGAGCGGATCGTCCCGGAGCATGACGAGACGGTTTGCTTCGCCGAAAGCCGGGACGGGGTGCGCTGGGAGCGTCCCAACCTCGGGCTCTTCGAGTTCAATGGGTCGCGTCAGAACAACATCGTTTGGATAGGGCGTGGCTCGCATAACTTCTTCCCCTTCCGTGACCGGAACCCGAACGTGGGGCCGGATGAGGCCTACAAGGCGATCGCCTCTTTCCGTCCCGCCTCCAGCCCTCCTCCGCCACCGAGCGGTGCAGACGCGAAGACCCAGTACGAGTACTTTCAGCGCAACGACACGCGTCCCGCCCTGTATCTCTTCACCTCCCCGGATGGCGTGCGGTGGAAGCGCTCAGGCGAGGTACCGATCATCCGCGATGGTGCGTTCGACTCGCTCAACATGGCCTTTAGGGATGAGTTGAGAAAGGAGTACGTCGCGCTCTACCGCGACTTCGAGAATGGAGTCCGCAGCTTCAAGTTCGCGCGCTCGTCCGACTTCCGGACGTGGACCAAGGGTGAATGGGCCGACTTCGGGACCGCTCCGCGCTTCCATCTCTACACGATCGCCGCTGCGCCCTACGAGCGGGCGCCGCATCTGTACCTCGGGATACCGCGCCGGTACCTTCCGTGGAGGACCTACTTCCGCGAGATGGATCGTGAAACTCCGGGCGTCTCGGATGCGCTTTTCATGAGCAGCCGCGACGGCGTCGCGTGGACGCTCTTTCCGGAGGCGTTCATCAATCCCGGCCCGAATCCGCGGAATTGGAGCCATCGTGCCAACACGCCTTTGCCCGGCTTCGTGCAGACTTCGGAGTCTGAGTTATCGTTGTACATCGAGCGCGATTACACGTTCGCCAGCAATCGGGTGGAACGCATGACCCTGCGGATGGACGGGTTCGTCTCTCTCCGAGCCGGCTATCCCGGCGGCGAGTGGATTTCCAAACCGCTGGTCTTCCGGGGATCCGAGCTGTTCCTCAACTACGCGACCTCGGCCAACGGCAGCATTCGGATCGAGATTCAGGATGCCGTCAGCGGGCAGCCCATCCCCGGATTCGTCCTTGAGGACTCCCCTGTGATTTTCGGCGACCGGATCGCCGGCGCGGTCGACTGGGGACACCAAAAAGGCATGACCGACCGCTTCCCGCTGCGCGCGCTTCAGGGCCGGGCGGTTCGCCTGCGCTTCGTGATGAAGGAGGCGGACCTGTACTCCCTCCAGTTCCGCTGACCCATCGCCCTCTTTCTCCCCGGTGTTCTTCGCTCAAACCCTCGACGACCGAGACGACGCCCTCGTTGAGCGCGTGCGGGGTTTCCTGCCCCGGCGCATCTTCGACATCCACGCGCACCTGCACGACGCGCGTTTTTACCCGCCGGCCGCGTGGCCGATGCTCGCCTCGATTTCCCCTTTGGGTTGCGGCCAGCATCGTTCTTCGCTGCTCCGCCTCCTGCAACCGCTTGAGATCTCGGGGCTGCATTTTCCACTGCCGCACGCCGGCGCGGATCGGCCCGGCGTCAATTCCTGGCTGGCCGCGGAGGTGTCGGCGCACGGAACTCCGGCGAGTCGGTCGCTGATCCTCGCTGCGCCCGAGGATGGGCCTGAGAGCTTGGCGAGGCAACTCGCCCTGCCCGGCGTCTGCGGATTCAAGGTCTACCATTGTTACGCGTCACGTCGACCGACCACCGATTCGGAGATCGAGGAATACGCGCCGGACTGGATGTGGGAGTTGCTCGATGGCGTCGGCGGCATTCTCATGCTGCACGTGGTGCGCGATGCGGCCATGGCGGATGAAGCGAACCAGCGTTCCCTGCGTCGGCTCTGCCGCCGTTATCCGCGCGTTCAAGTGGTGCTCGCCCATGTCGCGAGAAGCTTCAACCACCACCATGCCCTGACTGGCCTGCGGGCGGTGGCCTCGCTGGACAACGTCGTAGTCGACACGTCCGTGATCTGCGACGAGTCGGCGTTTGCGGAGGCGATCAAGATCCTCGGTGTCCATCGCGTACTTTGGGGGTCGGATTTCCCGGTCAGCGAGTTCCGCGGTCGCTGCGTGACGGTCGGCGACGGCTTTCACTGGCTCTACGCTCGCGAAGGGCAAGGCGCGTCGCTGGAGGGCTTTGATGCGCGGGCGTCCTTGATCGGCCTTGAATCACTCGTCGCCCTGCAGGGGGCCTGCGAGCGGGCGTCGCTGACCGCGGCGGACCTCTCACTCTTGTTCGATGGGAATGCCCGCCGCGTGCTGCGCTCGTTCCTGCCGGCATCGGAGTCGCCGGCGGCGGTGGACGTCCCCGCACGGTGGCGCCAGACGAAGGAGCTGATCTCCGGCGGGACCGGCCTGATGTCGAAGCGAGCCGAGCAGTTCGATCCGGAACACTGGCCGATGTTCTTCAGTCGCTGCGAAGGGTGCGAGGTGTGGGATCTGGAGCATCGCCGCTATCTGGACTTCGCCGGCGGCGTGGGCGCGGTCCTGCTCGGCTATGCCGATCCCCACGTGAACGCGGCGGTGCAGCGCCGCGTGGCTCGCGGAAACTACTGTACGCTGGTCAGCCCCGACGAGCACGCGTTGGCCGAGCGCCTGCTGGCCCTCCATCCTTGGGCCGGGAAGGTCCGCTACGCACGGGGAGGAGGGGATGCGATGGGCGTCGCGGTGAGAATCGCCCGCGCTGAGACGGGCCGCAGCGGCATCGCCTTTTGCGGCTATCACGGCTGGCAGGACTGGTATCTCGCGGCAAACCTGGGCCGGTCCCATGCGCTCGACGGTCACCTTCTCCCCGGCCTTGAGCCGAGGGGAGTGCCTCGGGAACTGGCGGGTACGGCGGCTCCGTTCCGCTACAACGATCTGGCCTCTTTTGATGAGGCGATCCGCCAGTTGGAGGGCAATCTGGCCGCCGTCGTGATGGAGCCGATGCGGTCCCAGTGGCCCAAGGAGGGTTTTCTCGAAACCATCGCGCAGCGTTGCCGGGCGGCTGGGGTAGTTCTGGTGATCGATGAAGTGACGAGCGGCCTCCGCTACGGGTTCCCCGGGGCGTGCGCCCGACTCGGGCTTCAGCCCGACCTGGTGGTGTATGCGAAGGCGATGAGCAACGGCTTTCCCTTCGGCGCCGTGGTCGGCCGGAAGAGCCTGATGGAGGCGGGGGAGGCGAGTTTCATCTCGTCGAGCTACTGGACGGATGGAATTGGCACCGCAGCCGCGCTCGCGGTGCTGCGGCGCATGGAAGAGGAGAATCTCTTCGACGAGATGTGGTCGCGAGGACTGACGTTTCGATCGGCGCTCGAGAGCGTCGTGGCGAGGTACCCGCTGTGCCGCGTCTCGGTGACCAGCATGCCGACGACTCCCACCCTGGCGTTTGACCTCGGTCCGGCGACCAGCGGGGCCCAGAAGCAGTACGTGCGGGAAATGCTCCAGCGGGGCATCCTCGCGGCGTCCTTCAGCTACCTCATGGTGGCGCACTCGGACGACGACCGGGCCCGCTTTCTATCGGCGGTGGACGAGAGCCTGGCGGCGCTTTCGCTGACGATCAGTCGCGACGGGTTGACCAGCCTGACGAACCCCAACGCCCCTCGTCGCGGCTTCGCCCGTCTGGCCTGAAATCACGCTCCGAGCGCCGAGTCCACCCGGTTTCCTACGGGAAAGTCAGCCGGTGTGATGCCTTGATCTTCCCGCACCACTCGTCGGAGAGCCGCGCCTCTACCGCGAACTCCGGCCAGCGTCGCACCGCCGCCTGCACTTCCGCGATGATCGTTGCGGCGCGGCCCCGCTTCATCGCCGCCGCCTTCGCGCACACCTCGAAGTCGTCCCGCCTAAACGCGTCGCGCTTTCCGTTCAACGTCATCTGGTGCCGGGCCGTCCACGAACCGGACGGGTTGTAGCTGTAGGTCACGTCAAAGGCCGGCGCGAGCGACCATTCGCTCCGCTGGTTCATCAGGAACGCGATGTTCTTCACTTGGTCGCCCTGATTCCGCGCCACGATGTTGAAGACCATCCGGCGAAACTGCTCCTCGGCCGCCGCCATGGGCAGCTTGAGTTGGCGGAGTGTCAGCAAGGCCTGCTCGTAGGCGCAGGCACCGGCCTGATTGAAGTCGAAATGGGCGAGTGCGCCGAGCTGACGGGGTACGGATTTTCGAGCCACCCCTAAGTTCGGTCTGGGTGACGGGTTGAGGTCGATACGACTGACGCTGGTTGTCCATCCCTGGCGGCGTGAGGTGACCGCCGATAATTGATCCGCTGGCGGTGACAGTCTGGGGCCTGTAGAAAGGAACCCAGAACCATGAAAGGGAAGAGACACACGACGGAGCAGAAGATCCACAT
>VHCI01000180.1 GCA_016871775.1 Verrucomicrobiota bacterium
CCCTCTTTCATCTCAACTTTGTGCATCACGCGCAGAACACCTTCCGCACCTCCACCGACAACGGCGCCACCTGGTCCAGGGCGAAGCTCTTTCCCATGGGCGGCGAGTTTGGAAACAGCATCATCCGCACCCGCGAGGGCGTGCTCGCCATCTCGCTCGACGGCAGGTCGCTCGTCATCAGCCGGGACGATGGGCAGACGTGGACCCCGACCGGCAAACCACGCGACAAGGCCGAGCTGCGCCCCCGCGACAGCGGCCCTTGCATCGCCGGCATCCATGCGCCTCTCGTGCAGCTCGCCGACGGACGCCTGATGGCGCTCGGCCGCTTCGACAATGTCGACGACCAGGAGCGATTCGGCTTCAAAATGCCCGTCAGCTACTCCAGCGATCTCGGCGAGACGTGGAACTATGAAGCCAGTGAGTTCCCCGTGGTGAGCAACACGCAGCGCCCCGTGCTGCTGCGGCTCAAGGAAGGCCCCATCCTGCTCTGCTCCTTCACTGATCAGGCCCGCGAGCTGAAAAAGAGCCCCGCCAAAGGCATGATCTTCAAGAGCACCGACGGCGAGTTCACCGGCGTCGGCCTGTTCGCCGCCGTCAGCTACGACGAAGGCAAGACCTGGCCCGACCGCCGTCTCATCACCAAAGGCAACACCGCAAAAGCCGACACCAACGGCTACTTGGCCATCGTCCAGACCCGAGACGGCCGCATGCACCTGCTCACCAGCAGCCGCCACTACGCCTTCAACCTCGCGTGGATCAAACAGCTCCCGTCCGCGGCGAAGAAATGACGAACCAGGAACCAAGAACCAAGAACATGAGACTCCCACTCCTCACCGCCCTGCTGCTCGCCCCGCTGGCTGTTTCGCACGCAGCGGAAACCAAGCGCCCCAACATCCTCGTCGTCGTCAATGACGACCAGAGCTGGCTGGAGTGCAGCGCCTACGGAAACAGTTCTGTGCAGACACCGGCCTTTGACAGGGTGGCGAAGGCGGGCGTGCTGTTCACGCATGGCTACTGCTCGGCGCCCTCGTGCGCTCCGGCGCGGGCGGCGTTGCTCACGGGACGGAACTTCTGGGAACTGGAGCAGGGTGCCTTCATCCAGGCCTGGTTGCCGACGAAGTTCGCCACGCTGCCGGAACACCTGGCCGCGGCCGGATACCATGCCGGCTACACCGGCAAAGGCTGGGGGCCCGGCGTGAAGGAGCCCACCGGCAAGCGCGCCGATCCGGCGGGCAAGGCTTGGAATAGCGTCCGCATCAAGTCACCGCCCAAGGGCATCTCGAACATCGACTACGTGGCTAACTTCACCCAGTTCCTCGATGCCAAAGCGCAGGACAAGCCGTTCTATTTCTGGGCCGGCATCATCGAGCCGCATGGCCCTTGGGGTCCGGACAACCACAAGGAACTCGGCCTGGGCCTCGACAAGGTCAAGCTGCCCGGATTCATCCCGGACACGACCGGCGTCCGCCGCGAACGCGCCAATTACCTCTACGAGGTGCAGCACGCCGACCGCACGCTCGGCGCGCTGCTCAAGCTGCTCGAAGAGCGCGGTGAACTCGCCAACACGCTGGTCATCGTCACGGCCGACAACGGCACGTCCATCGCGCGTGCGAAGACGCATCTGTATGACTGGGGCGTGCGCGTGCCGCTGGCGATGATGTGGCCCGCCCGCGCGCCCGCCGGCCGCACCGTCAGCGACTTCGTGGGCTTTCCCGACCTTGCGCCGACCATCCTTGAGGCTGCGGGGCTGCCGTTGCCGCCTGAAATGAGCGGACGGAGCGTGTTGAAGACCCTGCTGTCCACCTCCTCGGGCCGCGTGGACCCGGCGCGCGATTTCACGGTCAACGGCATCGAATGGCACGGCAACCTGCCGCCGATCGACATCGCCGCGCGCACGATCCGCGACGACCGCTTCGCCTACATCGTGAACTACAGCAGCACGCCGCGCTATGCCACGAGCGGGCGCGGAGTCCAGCCGGACGACCGCTACGCCGCCAACGCCGAGAAGCTCGCCGCGCTCTCCTTGCTCGCCGCGCATCCCGAACGGCCCGAACTGCAACGCTTCATCCAGCTCATCAAAGCCCCGCGTCCCCGCGAGGAACTCTACGACTGCGTCGCCGACCCCGACCAGCTCCAGAACCTCGCCGATAAACCGGAGTTCGCCGAGGCGAAACAAAGACTCCGCGCCCGGCTCGAAGCCTACCAACAGCAGACGCGCGACCCACGCATCACCGGTGACATGGCGATCTTCGCGGAGACCCTGAAGCTCGTCGAGGATCGTAAAGCCGCCGGTTACGGCGACACCGAAGCAAACAAGGCCAAAGCCACCAAGAAAGGACCGAAGACCAAGTGAAGCGCACCTTCACCATCCTCACCGCCCTGCTGCTCGCGCCGCTGGCCGCGCTGCACGCCGCTGAAAAGCCGCCGCAAAAGCCCAACATCATCTACATCTTGGCGGATGATTTCGGGCTGCCGGATATCGGGTGTTATGGCTCGGTTTACAAGACGCCGAATCTCGACTCGCTGGCGGCGGGCGGGACGCGCTTTGAGTATTGTTTCGCTGCGCCGCTGTGCGCTCCGTCGCGGGCGATGGGCATGTTCGGGCGGTATGGCTTCCGCACGGGCGTGACCGACAATGGCCTCGGCGCGGCCGCCACGCCGCAGAGCGAGGTTTGCATCGCCAAGGTGCTCAAGCAGGCCGGTTACGCGACGGCCGTCGCCGGAAAGTGGTCGGACCTGGAATACCTCGTCACCCCGGAAGACGCCGCGAAGTGGGGCTTCGACGAGTTCATGATCTGGGGCGAGCGCTGGGAGGAAAACGGCGAGCAGACCGGACGCGCCCGCTACTGGGGACCGGACTACAACCACAACGGCAAGATCCTCAGCGGCGACAAGTCCAAGTTCGGCCCCGACCTGCTGCACGGCTTCGTCGTGGACTTCATCCGCCAGCGCCGGGACCAGCCGTTCTTCGTGTATTACCCCACGCCGATGATCCATTACAAGCTGCAGCGCACCCCGGACAGCACGGGCGACAAGCCGAACCTGCACGCGGACAACATCGCCTATCTCGACAAGCTCGTCGGCAAACTCGTGGCCGAACTCGACAGCCTGAAGCTGCGGGAAAAGACGCTTCTCGTCTTCGTCGGCGACAATGGCTCCACCAAAGGCGCACACACCGTCCATGGCCGCCCGGTTCATGGCAAGAAGGGCGAACTCAACGAAGGCGGCTGCCGCGTGCCGCTCATCTTCAACTGGCCCGGCACCACGCCCGCCGGCCGGGTGTCGAAGGATCTCGTGAGCCTTACCGACTTCTTCCCCACCTTCACCGCACTCGCCGGAGGCGCCCTGCCCGCCGGCGTCACGCTCGACGGCCACAGCCTCGCCCCGCAAGCCTTCGGCCAACCCGGTCAGCCGCGCGAGTGGGTCTATGTGCAGTTGCGCAGCGACCGCTACGTCCGCGACGCCCGCTGGAAGCTCACGCACACGGGCGACTACTTCGACATGAAGGACGCCCCCTGGCAGGAAATCCCCGTCGCCACCGATTCCACCAATGCCGAAGCCCAATCCGCCCGCACCCGCCTGAAGACCGCCCTCGATGGCCTGATCGCCCAGGATCCGAACAAGGATGCCGCCGCCAAGCCGGCTCCAGCGACACCTGAACCACCCGCCAAGAAGAAAAAGAAGAATCAGAAGGCCCAATGAACATTTCGCTGCCAATCGTCGCCGCCGTGTTGTGCCTCCCCCTCGCGGCCATCGCGCAGACCGCCGGACCCCTGCGCGTGCATGCGGAGAATCCGCGTTACTTTGCGGACGCCTCGGGCAAGGCGATCCTGCTCACCGGGGCGCACACGTGGCCGATCTTCGTGGACATGGGCCCCACCGACCCGCCGGCAGCGTTTGATTTCGACGCCTTCCTGAGATGGCTCAAGGCGCACGGGCACAACTTCACCCGCGGCTGGACCTGGGAGCCGACGCGCTGGGACACCACCGCCATGAAGAACGTCGAGTGGCGCAATGGGCACCATTTCCTCGCGCCGCAGCCGTATCTGCGCACCGGCCCGGGCCTCGCGCTGGATGGCAAACCGAAGTTCGACCTCGAAAAGCCCAACCCGGATTACCTCCGGCGCATCCGCGAGCGTCTCGCCAAGGCACGCGAGGCCGGGGTCTATGTCTCAGTGATGCTCTTTGAAGGCTTCGGGGTGCAGCATGGGAAGGAATCCTGGTTAAGCCACCCGATGAACGCCGCCAACAACATCAACGGCGTGGAAGGCGACAAGAACGGCGACGGCAAGGGCATCGAGATTCATCAACTCGCGAAGAAGCGCGTGACGAAGGTGCAGGAGGCCTACCTGCGCTGGCTGGTCACGGGCTTGAACGAGTTCGACAACCTGCTCTACGAGGTCTCCAACGAGACGCACACCAGTTCCACGGATTGGCAGTATCACATCATCCGCACGGTGAAGGAGATCGAGGCCGCGCTGCCGAAGCAGCATCCGGTGGGCATGACCTTTCAGGCATCGAAGGGCAAGAACCAGGCGCTCTTCGACAGCCCGGCGGACTGGATCTCGCCCAATCCCGAAGGTGGCTTCCGCGACAACCCGCCCGATGTGAAGGGCGCCAAAGTCGTGCTCTCAGACACGGACCACCTCTGGGGCATCGGCGGCGATGCAGTCTGGGTGTGGAAGACCTTCACGCGCGGGCTGAACCCGCTCTTCATGGACACCTACGACGCCAAGGTGCTCGGCAAAGTGCGCCCACAGGACGACGGCCCGCGCCGCGCGATGGGCCATGCGCTCGCCCTGTCCCGCCGCATCCATCTCGCCCGCAGCACACCGCGCGGAGAACTCGCCTCCACCGGCTAC
>VHCI01000181.1 GCA_016871775.1 Verrucomicrobiota bacterium
ATCAAGAATCGCGCCCTCGAACTGGCCCGGCGCAAGATCGGCGCGCAGTTCCTGCACGTGGCCGACCTGGTGATCTACAACTTGGCGCTCTCCAACGAGCTCGAGACGGCAATCGAGATGAAGATGGTGCAGGAGCAGGAGGCGGAAAAGGCCAAGTTCACCCAGCTCAAGGCGCAGATCGAGGCCGATACCGCGATCATCCGCGCCAAGGGCGAGGCGGAGGCGATCCAGATCCGCGGCGCCGCGCTCAAGGCCAACACCGACTTCATCAAGCTGGAGATCCTCCAGCGCTGGAATGGTCGCTCGCCGCTGGTGGTGGGCGGTGGCGGCTCCGGCGTGATGCTCTCGCTCGATGAGTTGTCGCGCCGGGCGGGCGCGGCCGCGGCCCCTCGGCCCGGCACCCCCGCGCCGGCGACTCCGGCCCGCCCCCCCGCGACGCCGCCCCCGGCGTCCCGCCCGAACCGATGACCCCCCGCACGCGGGCGATCCTCCAGTGCGGCGTGCTAGTCGGGGTGGCCGCCACGCTATTCCTCGTGTTTCCAGCCACCTTCCGGTTTGTGGAAATGGCTGCTCGCGAGCTGCGTTACCTGTGGTGGCTCATTCTCCTGCTGGCGCTCGGCGGCTGGCTGATTTGGGGCGTGGGCCGCCGACCGAAGAGATGATCCGGAGGGTTCGGGCGCGATCGGGTCGGGGAGGCCGGTAAGGGGTCAGCCTGTGACACGCTGGACGGATCCTCCACGAGGCTGGGAGTCCGCCTGAGATCTAACCGCTGAGTCCTTCGATGGTATCGTTTGGCTATAATCCCCTAAGACGCCGAAAGGCCCGGTCTGCCGCCCAAAGGACCGCGGGGCCAAATCCCGGCAGCAGCTGCGCCCTTCGCTGGCCTGAGCCCTTGGCGTTTGGGGTCCAGCTGAGGGGGCAACGGCCTTGGGGTTCGGCGGCGCTCAGCGCTTGATTGGTCCCGGGGGCGGGGGCGGCAGGGTCTGGCCCTTCGTCTTGAGCTCCTCAAGCATCACCTCGATCGCCTGGTCGAGCTGCTGGTCCTCGCCGCGGAATTCGCGGGCGGGGTCGTTGTCCACGACGATATCCGGATCGACGCCCAGGCCCTCGATGATCCAGTTGCGTCCATCCTTGGCATACGGGGCGAATTCCGGCTTCCGCAGCTCGCCGCCGTCGATGAAAGGCAGGGAATTGGTGATGCCGACGACGCCGCCCCAGGAGCGCTTGCCGATGAGCTTGCCGAGGCCGTGCTCGCGGAAGCGGTAAGGAAAGAGATCCCCATCGGACGCGGAATACTCGTTGAGCAGGGTGACCTTGGGACCGAGCAGCATCTGCGCCGGATTCGTGCTAGGCGTGCCGCCGCGGCGTACGCTCACCATCGCCAGTTCGCGCCGGAGGCGTTCGATGATCTGCGGGGAGACGTTGCCGCCCCCGTTCCCGCGCACATCGATAATTAGGGCCTGGCGGTTGAGCTGCGGGTAGAAACGGCGCACGAACTCGTTGAGGCCCTCCGGTCCCATATCGGGAATGTGCAGGTAGCCCACCTTGCCGCCGGTCTTTGCCGCGACGTGGTCGATGTTCCGCTGGACCCAGTTCTCGTAATGGAGCGGGGCCTCATCCGCGATCGGCACTACGGTGACGTCACGCGCCCCCTCGTCGACGGGCCGCGAGTTCACCCGCAGCACCACCTGCTGGCCGGCGGTGCCGACCAGAGCGGTGTAAAGGTTGTCGAGGTCCGCGGTGCGCTGGCCATCGACCGCCAGAATGTATTCGCCGGCGCTGACGTTCACCCCGAGCTCCGTGAGGGGGGAGCGGGTCTTGGTCTGCCAGTTCTCGCCGCGGAGGATGCGCTCAATGCGGTAGGCGCGGCTCGCCGGGTCGCGTGACACCTGGGCCCCGAGCAGGCCGAGCTTGAGGCGCGGGGCGTTCTCGCGGTCGCCGCCGCCGACATAGGCGTGACCCGCATGGAGCTCGGAGATCATCTCCCCGATGACGTAGGTCAGATCGTTCCGCGTCGCCACGTGCGGAAGCATCGCGCGGTATCTCTCCCGCTGCGCCGGCCAATCCACGCCGTGCATATTCGGGTCATAGAAGAAGTCGCGCATCTGGCGCCAGCTCTCATCGAGCATCTGGGCCCATTCGGCCCGGCGATCCACGCGCGCGGAAAGAGCGGCGAGATTCAGCCTCGAGTCGGGCTTCAGTTCCACTTTCGCGGTAGGCAGGTCGATGATCGAGTAATCGCGGCCCGAGGAAACCAAGACCTTCTTCCCGTTGGCCGTGATCTCGAAAGTATCGAAGTTGCCGAGCTCGGTCTCACGCTTCGCCTTCAAGTCGTAGGAGGCGATAACCGCCCGCGAGTTGCTGGCGCCGCCAAAGCCTTCACCGCCTCCCCCTCCCCCCACGGCCCCGCTCGGTACCCGGCGGTAATAGACCCGGTCACCGACCAGACGGATATTGCCGTAGTTGGATGGGGCGATGGGCAGGCCGATCAAGCGGTCGGACAAACCCTCCGCATCGACTTTCACCACGGCCTTGGCCTCGGGCTTGCGCGCCTCGGCCTTGCCGGCCGGATCGTCCTCGGTGGCTTTCTTTTCCTCCCCAACCTTCCTCTCGCCGCCCGCCTTGGTCGGTTCGTCCCTGACGATCGCGACTTCGTCACTTTTTGGCGCGAACGGCGAGGCAGTGTCCTTGGCCAGCGCGACCAGGTAAATCCGCTCCATATCCTTGTAGGCGTGGTTCCATTCGGTGTCGGAGTAAATCGGGCGGTAGTCCCGGGCGGAGGCGAACAGGAGCCACTTGCCGTCGTTGCTGAAGGCGGGCGCGGTGGCCTCATACCAGCCGTCGGTGACCGCGATCGTTTTCTTCTCCGCAAGGCTATGCAGCATCACCTTGGTAAGGGTGCCACGCTCGCTGCGGGTCCAAGTCACCCACTGGGAGTCGGGCGCCCAAGCGTACTGCACGATCGGTCCATCGGGATTCTCGTCGATGGTGGTGACCTCCTTGGAGGCGATATCGACCACTCGCAGGCGCTGGGCACGGTCAGACCAAAGCAGTTTCTTCGAATCTGGCGACCACGCGGGCGTATAGTAGTAAGTGGCGGCGCCGGACGTTAGTTTTTCGGCCGGGCTGCGCCCATCCTGGGCCTGGAGGTAGAGCTCATTTTCGCCCGAGGGGTCGGAGATGAAGGCGATCCAGCGGCCATCAGGCGACCAAGACGCGCCCCGGTCGTGAACCCCGGAGGTCTGGGTGAGATTGCGGACGGGGCCCTGCTTTGCCGGCACCGTAAACACGTCGCCGCGGGCGACCACCACCGCGCGCTGGCCGTCAGGCGAGAGGCGGACCGAGGTGACGAACTTGGAGACGTTCTGGATCCCCGGCCGCAGGGCGGGCAGGTCCTCGCGCACCGAGATGGGGATCGCCTGCGCGCGCTCCGTGGCTAGGTCCAGTTTCCAGATGCGCCCCGCCTGCTCGAAGACGATCGCCCCCTTGCCGATCGACGGGAACTTCACGTCATAATCCGAGAACTCGGTCACCTGGCGCGTCTGCTTGGAGGTCAGGTCGTAGCTGAAGAGATTGGCCTGCGGGGTGCGCTCGGAGACAAAGTAAAGTTTCCCGTTGGGCGCCCACATCGGGATGATGTCCTGCGCGGGATGGTTCGTAACGTTTTCCGTCACCCCCGTGGCGGGATCAAAGATCCAGATGTCGTCCGCCATACCGCCGCGGTACTGTTTCCAAGTGCGGAATTCCCGAAAGATGCGATTATAGGCGAAGCGCTTGTCGTCGGGTGAAAAGCTAATGAAACCCCCGCGCGGCACCGGCAGCTGCACGGGCACGTCGCCATCGAGTCCCACGGCATGGAGCTCTCCCATGAACGGATTGAACGACCGCCAGCGGGAGCGGAAGACGACCTCCGGCGCAGTGTTGCGCCAGGTCAACACGATGTTGTTGGGCCCCATACGGTCCGCGAGGTCGTCGCGGTCGAGGGTGGCCGAGGTCGTGAGCCGCTTAGGGACTCCTCCTGCCGCCGGCATGACATAGACTTCGGTATTGCCATCGTACTGGCCCGTGAAGGCGAGATGGGCTCCGTCCGCCGAGAACCGGGGGAAGATCGCGTATCCCGGCCCATCGGTCAGCCGCCGGGAAACGCCGCCGGCTAGCGGCACGGTGTAGAGCTGACCGGCGTAACTGAAGACCACGGAGGAACCGTCGGTCGCCGGGAAGCGCAGCAGGCGGGTTTCCTCCGCGGCGGGCTGGGCGGCGTGCACGGAGGCCAGCAGGGTGATCGCGAGACTGGGGGGCAAACGGAGAACCATGGAGCCAGCAAATCGCAGCCTCCCGGGTCCGCAACCTGATAGGTGCTCCAGCAGGAGCGACCTTGGACCTCACGGGGAACCTGGCCGGGGATTATCCGTCCGACCCCGAGAAGATTACGGCGGCGAGCTCGCCGACCGCGGTCCTTGGAGTCGGCCAAGGGATCGAAGGCGCCTTTGACTCTCCTCACTGAAGGTCCCCGCCCGCTGTCCTATCGGCGGGGACCGCTTCCTAGGTCACTGCTGCGCAGGCGGGTCGGATTCCGACCCGTTCTTTCTGCTCCACTCCCTGAATTTAACTAGGGAAAGATAGAAGCCGACACCGAAAACGACGAAAATCGCGGC
>VHCI01000182.1 GCA_016871775.1 Verrucomicrobiota bacterium
CCTACGTCGCGTACGGCGAGGCGTGGGCCAACGTCAGCAACACGCCCTTCCGCGAGTACAAGCACTGGGTGCACGAGGGCGGCATCTCGTCGCCCCTCATCGCCCATTGGCCCGCCGGCATCCCGGCCGCCCGCCGCAACGCGCTGGAAGCCCAACCCGCCCACCTAATCGACCTGATGGCGACGCTGCTCGATGTCGCCGGCGCGCGCTACCCGGCCGAATACCGCGGCGAGCGCCTGACCCCGCTCGAGGGCGTGAGCCTCGTGCCCGCCTTTTCCGGGCGGCCCCTGGGCCGGAAACAGCCGCTGTTCTGGGAACACGAGGGCAACCGCGCGGTGCGCGACGGCCGCTGGAAACTCGTGGCCAAGGACCCCACGGGACCTTGGGAACTCTACGACCTTGAGGCCGACCGCACCGAGACCCACGACCTCGCGGCGCGTGAGCCCGCGCGCGTGCGCGAACTTGCCGCCGCGTGGGACACGTGGGCGCGCCGCGCCCAGGTCATCCCGTGGATCTGGGGCCCGCCGCACGGCGCACCGAAGGCCGGCAAGGGCAAGCAGCAGGCGCCCGGCGACTGAACCCGCGGTTCCGCGCGCCGGGCTTGGCTCAGGCCAGGAGGTCGCGCACCACGTGGCCGTGGACGTCCGTCAGCCGGAAATCCCGGCCCTGATAGCGGAACGTGAGGCGCTCGTGGTCGAGGCCCAGCAGGTGCAGGATCGTCGCGTTGAGGTCGTGCACGTGCACCGGCTTGTCGGCCACCGCGTGCCCCAGCTCGTCGGTCGCGCCGTAGGTGAGCCCGGCCTTCACGCCGCCGCCGGCCAGCCACATCGTGAAGGCATCCTTCTGGTGGTCGCGGCCGGGCTTGGTGGCGACCCCCGCGCCGGAGTCGTTCTGCAGCATCGCCGTGCGCCCGAACTCGCCCCCCCAGATCACCAGCGTGTCGTCGAGGAGTCCGCGCCGGCGCAGGTCCGTGAGCAGCGCGGCCATCCCCTGGTCGACGTCCTGGCACTTGCGCGGCAGGCGCGTCGCGAGGTCGGCGTGATGGTCCCAGTCCGCATCGTAGAGCTGGACCAGGCGCACGCCCTGCTCGACGAGGCGGCGGGCGAGCAGGCAGTTCGCGGCGAACGAGGCCTGGCCCGGCTTCACCCCGTAGAGTTCGAGCGTCTCCGCGGACTCGCCCTTCAGGTCCATCAGGCCGGGCACCGCGGCCTGCATCCGGAACGCCATCTCGTACTGGCTGATGCGCGTCGCGATCTCCGGGTCACCCACGTCGGCCAGCTGCGCCTCGTTGAGCTCGCGGAGGGCGTTGAGCACGCGGCGCCGGTCCGCGCGGCCGTGGCCGGCGGGGTTGCCGAGGTAGAGCACGGGGTCGCCGCCGGAGCGAAACTGCACGCCCTGGTGCACGCTGGGCAGAAAGCCTGGCCCCCAGAGGCTCGTGCCCGCGCCCGCGAGGGGGCCGGATAGCAGGACGACGTAGGCCGGCAGATCCGCGTTCTCGGTACCCAGACCGTAGGCGAGCCACGAGCCGAAGCTGGGCCGGCCCAGCCGCCCGAATCCGGTGTGCAGGAACAGCTGCGCCGGAGCGTGGTTAAACTCGTCCGTGTGCAGCGAGCGCACGATCGCCAGCTCATCCGCGACCCCCGCGAGCCGCGGGAGCAGTTCCGAGATCTCCGCCCCGCTGCGCCCGTGGCGCGCGAAGGCGTAGCGGGACGCGCCGATAGAAGGGTGACCCCGCAGGAAGGCGAAGCGCTTGCCGCGGATCAGCTCCTCCGGCGCCTTCTGGCCGTCGTAACGCGCGAGGGCCGGCTTCGGGTCGAACAGGTCGAGCTGCGAGGGCGCGCCGACCATGTGCAGGTAGATGACCCGCTTGGCCCGCGGGGCGAAATGCGGCGCCCGGGCGGTCGCGGCGGCCGCGCCGAGGCTCTGGCCGAGCAGGGAGGAGAGCGCGATGCCCCCGAGCCCGACGCCGGAACTCCGGAGGAAGGCGCGGCGGGTCTCGGCCCGGGCGTGGTCGAGCCAGTCGGCGGGGGGCAGCGGAGCGGCGGTCTTCATCCCTTGGTGATCATCTCGTCCAGATTCAGCAGCACGGTCCCGACGGCGTGCCAGGCCGAGGCCTCGTCGCCCGCCGCGGCCTGCTCGCGCCACAACCGCTCCAGCGCGGCCAGTTCGGTGGCGGCGGGCGCGCGCGCGAGGCAGAGGCGGAACCCGTGGCGCAAACGCTCCGCGAGGGACGCCCCCGCGGTCTCGGCCGCCATCCGCCGCCCGAGCGCGCGCGCGGCCTCGACGTAGACGGGGTCGTTCAGCAGCACCAGGGCCTGCAGCGGGGTGTTCGACCGCGAACGCTGCACCGCGCACGCGGTCCGCGCCGGGGCGTCGAACGCGGTGAAGCTCGGGTACGGGGAAGCGCGTTTCCACACCGTGTAGATCCCGCGGCGCCAGGCGTCCTCGCCGTCGCTCACCTCGTAGGTAACCCGGTCCCCGCCGACCTTGCTATCCCAGAGGCCGGCCGGCTGGGGCGGACGCACCGGCGGGCCGCCCATCCGCGCGCTCAGGAGCCCGGCGGCCGCCAGCGCGTTGTCCCGGATCATCTCGGCGTCGAGCCGCAGCCGCGGTCCCCGGGCGAGCAGGATGTTCTGGTCGTCGCGCGCCCGGGCCGCGGGCTCGACCCGGGACGCCCGGCCGTAGGTCTCGGACAACGTGATCCCGCGCAGGAGGTGCTTCAGGCTCCACCCGTGGTCCATCAACTCCACCGCGAGCCAGTCGAGGAGCTCGGGGTGGGACGGCGGCTCGCCCTTGATCCCGAAATCCTCCGGCGTGGCGACGAGGCCGCGGCCGAACAGCTCGGCCCACCAGCGGTTGACGGTGACGCGCGCGACAAGGGGGTTCTCCCGGGAGACGAGCCAGCGGGCGAGGTCGAGGCGGTTGGCGCCCGTCCCGCCGCGGAAGGAATGCAGCACCTCCGGCGTGCCGGGCCCGATCTCCTCGCCCGGGTCGAGGAAGTTGCCCCGGCGCAGGACCCGCGTCGGACGCGGCGTGGCGATGTCGCGCATCACCAGCGTGCGGGCGGGGGGCGGCGGCCGCTGTTTCTCCAGCGTGCGCCGCTCCTCCTGGAGGGCGGCCAGTTCCGGGTCGAGGCCGAGGAAGTGGGCTTCCAGGCGCGCGCGCTGGGCCGCGTTGCGCCGCGCGGCCTCGACGCGCAGGACGGCCCCGATCGCGGCCGGCACGGTGGCGGGATCCACCTGTTCCTGCCACGTCGCGAAACCCTGGAGCAACGCGGGCCGACGGGCCGCGATGCGCTCGTCGAGCGACGCCAGCCGGGCGGTGAATCCGGCGCGCGCGGTCGCCTCGGCCTCCGGCGGCGGCAGGTCCAGGTACGGGCCGGTGAAGCGCAGGGCCGCCATCGCCTTGGGCGTGGTGAAGTCCGTCTCCCGCTCGCCCTGGTTGAAGAAGGCGAAGAACCGGTAGTAGTCCTTGAGGGTGAAGGGATCGTACTTGTGGTTGTGGCACTGCGCGCACTCGAGGGTCGTGCCCAGCCAGACGGTGGCCGTGGTGTTCACCCGGTCGAAAACCTGGTTCACCCGCCCCTCCTCTTGGTCGGTGCCGGCCTCGACGTTGGTCGCCGCCGCGCGGTGGAAGCCCGTGGCGACGAGCGCCTCCACCCCCGGACCCCGCTCGGACTCGGGCAACAGGTCCCCGGCCAGTTGGAGCACGGAGAAGCGGTCGAACGGCAGGTCGGCGTTGAGGGCCGCGATCACCCAGTCGCGGTAGGGCCAGAGGTCGCGGAGGTCGTCGCGCTGGAAACCGTGGGAATCGGCGTACCGCGCGAGGTCCAGCCACGGCCGGGCCCAGCGTTCACCGAAACGCGGCGAGGCGAGGAGCCGGTCGACGACGCGGGCGCGGGCCGCGGGCGAACGATCGGCCTCGAACGCGGCCAGCTCCGCCGGCGTGGGCGGCAGCCCCGTGAGGTCGAGCGTGACGCGCCGCAGCCAGCGCGCCGGGTCGGCCGCGGGCGCCGGGGTGATACCCGCCGCCTCCAGGCGCGCGGCGACGAAGGCGTCGATCGGGGAACCGGGGGCGGGTTGCCCAGCGCGCGGGGCGGGCACGGGAGGCCGGACCGGCGGGACATAGGCCCAGTGGCGCGCGTCGGCCGGCCAGTCCGCCCCCTCGGCGATCCAGCGCCGCAGGAGCTCCTGGTCCGCGGCGGGCAGGGGGGCCGACTTCCGCGGCATCACGTCCTCCGGATCCGTGGTGCGGAGCCGGGCCAGCAGTTCGCTGCGCTCCGGGTGGCCCGGGACCACCGCGGGCAGTCCCGATTCGCCGCCGCGCCGGGCCGCGGCCGCCTGATCCAGCCGCAGTCCGCCCTTCGCCTCCTCGGGCCCGTGGCAATCATAGCAATGCCGGGCGAGCAGCGGCCGGATTTCGCGGACAAAATCCACCTTGTCCGGCGCGGCGACCACGGGGCCCAGCCAAGCGAGGGCCAGCAAGGCGGGACGAAGGGGTACGGACATAAGGATTCTTCCGGTTTTCTAGTGGGTGAGAGGAGAGGGAACATGAGGAGCGAGGTCAAGCTTGCCGCAGAAGAAGAGGATGCGGGTGCGGTAGTTGGCGAAGCGGCGGAAGCCGCGGGCATCGGCTTTGATGGCCTGGATGCGGG
>VHCI01000183.1 GCA_016871775.1 Verrucomicrobiota bacterium
CACAGGCCGACGATCCCAAGCTTGGCGATACTCAAATCACCGGCTCTTGCCGCGCGGCGGGCGCCGGCCCGTCCCCCAACCCCGGCACCACGGCGGCGAACCGCCGTAGGTGCTTCAGCGCCACCTCGAACGACCGCGGCAACGGGGACCGCACGGCGCAGGGTTCCCGGGTAACTGGATGGGCGAAGGTCAATTCACTCGCGTGCAAGGCCAGCCGGTCGATCAGCGGCTTCTCCTCCGCCCGCCCCTTATACCCCAGCTTCAACCCCGACAGCCGCAGCTGCACGTCCGGGTGTCCATAGAAAACATCCCCGAGGATCGGCGCCCCCGCGGCGGCCAGGTGCAGCCGCAATTGGTGGGTGCGGCCCGTGAGGGGCCGGCAGGCCAGAAACGCATAGCCCGCGGCCGGCTGCGCCACCCCCCGCCCGGGCGCCCGCCCTGCCGCGAAGCGCTCCAAAGCAGTGAACTCCGTCCGGCACTCCTTGCCGCCACGCCCGCGGAATACCCGCATCCGCCCCGGCTGGCGCTCGTCGGGCCCCAGCGAAAGCTCGATCGCGAACGCGTCCGGCAACCTCCCTGCCGCATCGCGCACCGGCGCCACCACCTTCATCTCCTGACCCGGCGCCAGCACCACCACCACCGCGTGGTACAGTTTGGCCACGGTCTTCGACTGAAACTGCCCCGAAAGGTA
Organism: Verrucomicrobiota bacterium; assembly: GCA_016871775.1. GTDB lineage: Bacteria > Verrucomicrobiota > Verrucomicrobiia > Opitutales > Opitutaceae > ER46. The sequence goes on from VHCI01000183.1 coordinate 692, forward strand.
ATCGAGCGCCGGCTTGGTCTTGGCGCAAAGGAGCACCCCGCTGGTGTCCACATCCAGCCGGTGCACGTTCGCCACCGTTCGACCATACCCCGGGTGCCCGTGCACCTGCCCCATCAGGTGCGCCCGCCCTTTGTCCCAGCGGTCCGGCGCGACCAGCAGCCCGGAAGGCTTGTCAAACACCACCAGGGATTCGTCTTCGAAGAGGACGGGAGGAAGGGACATCGCTGGGAAACGCCCCCACGCTCGCGCACCGCCGCCGCAAGGCGACTCCCAAAATGCGCCCGCCCGCCGGCGCGCCAAGGCTTGCGCGCGGCCTCCCGGCGGGACCAAGCTGCCCCTTCATGCAGAAGACATCGGACCTCAACGTGATCGAGACCCGCGCGCTGCCCCGCCCGGTAGACCTCCTCGCGGAGCTCCCCAAGACCGAGGCGCAGGCCGAATTCGTCACCCGTTCCCGCCGCGAGATCCAGCGCCTCATCTTCACCGACGACCGGCGCCTCCTGCTCATCGTGGGCCCCTGCTCGATCCACGACCTCGACGCCGGCCGGGACTACGCCCGCCGGCTCGCCGCCCTCTCCCGCGAGGTCTCCGACCGTATCCTGGTCGTAATGCGGGTCTATTTCGAGAAACCCCGCACCACCGTCGGCTGGAAGGGACTCATTATGGACCCGCACCTCGACGGCACGCACGACATCGCCGCCGGCCTCCGCCTCGCCCGCCGGTTCCTGCAGGACGTCCTCGACCTCGACCTCGCCACCGCCACCGAGTTCCTCGATCCCATCACGCCCCAGTACGTGGCCGACCTGGTCTGCTGGGGCGCCATCGGCGCGCGAACCACGGAGTCCCAGACGCACCGCCAGATGGCCTCCGGCCTCTCGATGCCCCTCGGGTTCAAGAATGGCACCGACGGCTCCCTTACCGCCGCGGTCAACGCGATCAAGGCCGCCGGCCAGGCCCAAACCTTCCTCGGCATCAACCTCGAGGGAGCGGCCGCCGCCGTCGCCACCCGGGGCAACTCCCATTGCCACGTCGTGCTCCGCGGCGGCGCCGCCGGGCCCAATTACAGCCCGGAACACATCCGCCGCACCGAGGAACTCCTCGCCCAGGCCAAGCTCCCGCGCTCGATTTTGGTCGACTGCTCCCACGACAACTCCGCCAAGCAGCCCGACCTGCAGCCGGACGTCCTCCGCGCCCTTCTGGCTCAGATCCGCGACGGCAGCAGCTCGCTGATGGGCGCGATGATCGAAAGCAACCTCGGCGCCGGCAATCAGAGCTTCCCCCAGCCCCGTTCCGCCCTCCGCTACGGGGTCTCGATCACCGATGGCTGCATCGACTGGGACACCACCGCCGCCCTCCTCCGCGAAGCCCACGCCGCCCTCGCCCCCCGCTTCACCTAAACCACCCCGCGCGCCGGCCTCGACTCGGCCGCTTAACCGCCTTTTCTCCGCAAGCATGAAAAATCCAATCCGCGTCGCCGTCACCGGAGCCGCCGGCCAGATCGGCTACTCGCTCCTCTTCCGCATCGCCTCGGGCGCGATGTTCGGCCCCGACCAGCCCGTGATCCTCCAGCTCATCGAGGCCCCGGTCGAGAAAGCGCTCAAGGCCCTCGAGGGCGTGGTGATGGAGCTCGATGACTGCGCCTTCCCGCTCCTGCAGGGCGTGGTGCAGACGTCCGACGCCTCGGTCGGATTCAAGGACGCCAACTGGTGCCTGCTCGTCGGCGCCAAGCCCCGCGGCCCCGGGATGGAGCGGGCCGACCTGCTCAAGGACAACGGCCGCATCTTCATCGAGCAGGGCCGCATCATCGATGCCGTGGCCGCCACCGACGCCCGCGTGGCCGTCGTGGGCAATCCCGCCAACACCAACTGCATGATCGCGGCCTCTCAGGCCCGCCGCCTTCCCGCGGACCGCTTCACCGCGATGGTCCGCCTCGACCAGAATCGCGCCCGGACCCAGCTCGCCCGCAAGGCCGGCGTCCATCTCACGCAGGTGCGCGACATCTTTATCTACGGGAACCATAGCCCGACGATGTTTCCCGCCTTCGCCCACGCCACGGTTAGCGGGCGCCCCGCCACGAGCGTCATCACCGACAACGCGTGGCTCCAGGGCCCCTTCTGCGAGGCGGTTGGCAAGCGCGGCGCGGCCATCATCGCCGCCCGTGGCGCCTCCTCGGCCGCCTCCGCCGCCAACGCCCTGGTCGACCACGTGCGCAGCCTGATGACCCCCGGCGCCATCCATTCGATCGCCGTCAAGTCGAACGGCCACTACGGCTTCGATGCCAACGTCTGGGCCGGGATGCCCGTCATCACCACCACGCCTGGCTCCTACGAGGTCATCACCGGCTACGCGATGGACGCCTTCGCCCAGTCGAAGATCGCCGCCACGAACAAGGAGCTCGTGGAGGAGCGCTCGTTCGTGGCCGAAATGCTCGGCTGAACGGACTTCGCCCCTCCGCCCCCGCGCCTAGTCTCAACGGATCAGACCGCTCAACACCCGACTGATGCCAAAGGCGTCTCGCACCGCCGCGAACGCCGCCATCAGTTCCGCCGGCGACGCGCCCCGCGGGAACACCACCTCCAAGGCCACTCCCGTGCAGCGCACCGCCGCCGCCACCTCCGGCACCGTCAGCACGCACTCGCGGCAGTCCGAGGGATAGTCCACCCGCAGCGCGCTCTCCTCGCCCAGACCCTCCACCGCATCGATCACCGCCTCGACCACCACCCCCTTGCGCAGGGCGAAGGCGATCTCGGTGAAGCGGCCCGCGAAGAGCCCATTAAAGGCCTCCCCCCGGATCACCTCCCCCGGCCGCAAGCCCTGCAGGCTGGTCCGCGTGACGTAACGCGCCGGTTCCCCCTCGTCCAAGGCATAGGTCAGCTCCAAGGTGAAATCCCGGGCCGTCAGGACCGCCGTCGGGGCCGTCACCTGCAGGGACAGGTCCTTGCGCTTGTAGTCGAGCGCGGTCCGCGCCTGTTGGAACAAGGCCTCCGCCTCCGCCGCCAGCTCCTCCGCGCATAACCGCGCCAAAAAGGCCGAGGTGGCCGGGGTCACCGCCTCCGGCACCGCGTGATGCCCCTTGCGGAACCCCCGCAACGCCTTCACTGCCCCGCCGCCGCGGGCCAGGAAGGCGATCCCGGCGACCACTCGCGGAGGCAGAGGTTCATTCGTCACAGGCCCGAGCAAACGGCCCCCCGCCACCCGCGCGCAAGCCCGCTCCGCCCGGCATTGACCCACATCTACGGGATGGAGCCCGCCCGGCCCTTCCCCCCATCCACTCGCCGTCCCTCCCTGATGTTCCCGCCCCGCCCCGACCGCCACACCTTCGCCGTGGAAGTTCGATGCCGAGCAGGCGGGCACGCTGACCGGTACGGGCGCCGTCCGATAGGACCAACCCGGCTCCTGCCGGACTATCCCCGCGCCAATTAGACCAATCGCGCCGCCTGCTGCGAGGGCCGCGGCGCGCGGCTGCAGATCGCGGATCCAAGCGCCAATAGCCCGTTCGACTTCGGCCAAGGGGACGCCCTGAAGCCCAAAGCCTCGGTCCGCCTCGCCAAGATCGGGCGCAGGGAAAACGTTTACGTGTTCGGCAAGGGACGGACCGATCCGCGCGCCGTCTCCCCCCAAACCAGAACTGGAACAGCACTTGATGGACGGCGGCCGGCTCGTAACGGTGCCCGATGGCGGCCGACCGGTGGCGGCGCTCTGGCGTCAATCGGGATCGCCAGCTAATTGCCTGAAGTCCGTCCCGGTCGGAGTCGCCGGTCGGGCTTCCGTCCCCGCCCTTGGTCTGGGCTTATTGAAGGTCCGCGGCCTGAGCAAGCCCCGGTCCCGACCTGAGCCTGTCAAAGGCCTGCAAACAAAAAGGCCCGGTCTCTCTTGTGGAGAAACCGGGCCATAACTCTGGCAACAACCTACTCTCGCGGGACCTAACGTCCTACTACCATCGG
>VHCI01000184.1 GCA_016871775.1 Verrucomicrobiota bacterium
TCAGGCTCCGGGCCGGCCCGCCAAGCCGGTCCGTCCCTCCGCCTGAGATTGCCAACGACCGCCAACCCCACCATATCAACCAACGCCTCAGACTGACATCAAAGGTGGAGCAGTTCCGGCGTCCCTCTCAGCGAGGCGCACGCCGACGACGGGCGGGTTGTTGTAGATCATGATCGGCTTGGTGGCGGCGCTGCGCACCGCCCGGTAGTGCGCCTCGATCTCGCGCATGGTGTGGACCTGATACCAGGGCGGAATGATGAGGTGGCCGTCGTAGCCGAGGTCCTCGGCGAATCTCGCCTTCTCGATCGTGCCGGCCGTGGAGAGATCGGCCGTGCCCGCGAGCATCGGCACGCGGCCCCGGTTCTGCTCGGCGCAGATCCCGAGCACGCATTCCCATTCGGCGCGCGAGAGGTTCATGAATTCCCCGGTGCTGCTGCCTCCGCAAAAGCCGTCGGCGCCGTTGGCGATCACGAAGTCGACGTGATCGCGGAGACCTTTTTCGTCGATGTCGCCGTTCGGAAGGAAGGGCGTGATGAGCGGAGGATAGAGACCACGGAATTTCTTCATGCGAGGAACGGGGGCGATTGAGGATGAGCGATTCGGCATATTCTGCCGGTCACGCCTTCCCGATGAGCCCGCTCACTCTCCGAATCAAGCACAGCGAACGGGCGCTTGCCTGATTGCCGTCACCCGCATATCGCCGTGTTCGCTTTCGCATATCAACCACTATGACCGACACCGAACTCCGCCGGCTCTCCGAGTTGCGCTCCCTACTGGAGGGTTTCGCGGCGCGGCACGCCGCCTCCCATCCGGCGCCGGAGGCGAGGCACCTGGACCCGCTGCGTGCCATCCTGAAACGCCTCAATGCCGCCGTGCGCGGGCGCGACTACCGGGGATTCCGCGAAGCCGACGCGCAACTGCACTCCACGGTGGTCGCGGCCGCCGCCGTGCCGCTCCTGCGCGAGGTGTGGCAGGTGGTGTGGAGCGGACTGCAGGGATTTCACCAGCGGGGGTTCGAGGAGTGTTTCCCCGACGCCCGGGTCCTAATCGAGGAGCATGCGCACCTCGTGGAGACGATCGCGAACGGCGATCCGGCCGCGGCGGAGGATGCGGCGCGGAGCCATGTCGAGGCGGTGTGGTTCAGGCTCGCGGAGCAGCAGCGCGCGCCGCTCGCGCGCGGCGACGATCCGCTGCAACGCGCGGTCTCGCATATCGCCTTCCGCCTGCAGCGGCCGTTGCGCCTCACATTCGTCGCGGAGAAGGTCGCCTGCACGAGCGCGGGGAATCTATCGCGCCTGTTTCGCCAGCGCTACGGCGTCAGCTTTCAGAGCTACGTTCTCCGGCTTCGCCTGGAAAAGGCCGCCGAGTTGTTGAAGTCGACCCAGCTCCCGGTGGCGCGCGTCGCCTTCCGGGTAGGCTATCGCGACGTGTCCCGGTTCGGCCAGCACTTCCGCCGCATCTACCGTTGCACCCCGCGCGACTGGCGGGCCCGGCTGGTGGCGACCGCCGGGAAGTTCAATTGACAATCCCGCACCCCCCGGCCGGTCAGATGCGCACCGGGGGACCTTGCGAAAACCCCTCCCGGATCCGCTCCCCCTGAAAATCCAGTTTCCTTTCCGTAACCACAATCAGAAGTGTAAAGTACCCGAGTTAGAATTTATATTTCAGCGTCACGCGCGCGTTCAGCGGCTTGCCGGTCCAGACCAGCGGACGGCTGCTCGAACTGGCGATGTATTCCTCATCGAAGAGATTTTCGATATTCAGTTTCACGCCCCAATGGTCGTTCACCTGGTAAGCCATGATCAGGTTTACCAAGGTGCGGGGCGCGAGATAAAACGTCGGCTGATTGGGCACCGGCGTGAGCGAGCTCGTAAACCCCGAGGGATCGTCACCCGCGCGCCGGTCGAGCCAGTCGGCCGACAGGCCCACGTCGAAGCCCTTGAGCATCGAATCGTTCTTGAAACGGTAATTGGCGAGCAGGGCCCACGAGCGGGGCGCTGAATTGCGCAGCTCTTGGCCAAACGGATTGAGGTTGGTGAAATCCGCGTAGTTGCCGATCAGCGAAAACTCCGGAGTCAGATTCAGGCGCACCTCGTATTCCCAGCCCTTGGCCTTGCGATCCGAGATCAGGTTCGGCAAAGGCGGATTCGGGGCGGGCACAGCGCGATTACCCGGATTATAAATGCTGAAGCCAAGCTGGTCGGTGTCGAAATGCCCGATCGTGATCAGCACGCGCCCATCGAGTCCCTTGAAGCGAATGCCATATTCCGTCGTCTCGCCTTCCTTCAGGGGTGCCAGTCCGGTCGAAATATCGAAGGCGTCCGAGGGCGTCGCGTTTTCATATTTGCTGTAATAGAGCGCAATGCTGGGGATGGGTTTGATCACCGCGCCCCAGTTGAACAGCGTGGTGTCCACTTGCGCGATGACGCTCGGCGTGGCGGAACCGACGCGCCGGTCGCGTTGGGTGATGTCGAAATTATTGTACGAGAGATTGCCACTGAGGGAGAATTTCCCCTCGTAGAAATCCAACGCCTCCGCTGCGTAAACCTGCTGCGTCGTCGTATGCGAGGTCGAGTTGGTGCGGAGCGTCGTCGTGGGGTTGTAGGTGGAACCGGTCGGATTGTCGTAGTTCAACACCGGGCTCGTGGAACCATAATCTTTGCGAGATTCCTTGGCGCTCGTGATGCTGAAACCGGCGGTCAAATTGGCGACGAGCCAGTTGGCGCGCTTGAACATATGGTTGCCGTCGCCCTGCAAGTCGAAGAGCTCCATCTTGAAAACGGGGGAACCACTGCCGCGAACGAAATTGCGGGACTGCGGTGCCGCCGTCGATCGGGTGAAGGTGGGGCCGGGACCAAACACAAATCCCGGCTCATAGATACCCGTCAGCGGGTTGCGGGCCCCGCCCGTGCCTCCGCCTTGGGGCGCGCCGGTATTCTGCGTGCGGCCGCTGCCCACCTCGCTGTAGCGCCCGGCGAGGCGGAACGAAAAGGCATCGCTCAACGGCACCGTGAGAAAGGTGCGAAGTTCGTGACGCGTTTCCCAGCGATGATCAGTCCCGTAGGTATTCAAGTCGCGCTTGATGCCGTCGAGGATGCGGGAGGGCGTGTTCGTGCCCGAGGAAGGATCGATGGGCACGCCCTGGAAATTTTGGGAACCCCACTTGGTGTACTGCCCCTGCAAGGTGAGCTGGGCGCCGCTGGTTCCGCGCCACGTGACCATGGGCATGATCGTGGTTTGCCGATAATAATTATCCCAATAGCCCTCAGTGTCCTGGTGCGCCAGAAGGAGGCGGGCTGCGAAGTTTTTCTTGGTGCCGAACGTGCGATTCACGTCCAGTTGCGCGCGATCCGAGTCGAAGAGACCGGCTTCGAGGAGCAGTGAGCCGAAATTCCTGAACAGGGGTTTACGGGTGACGATGTTGATCGCACCACCCGGTGAACCGCTCTTGGCCAAGATGGGGCTCGGACCTTTCACGACTTCCAAGCGCTCCACCACGACGGTGTCGAGATTGCCCTCGGAGTTGAGCGTCTGAAAACCGTCCACGATGGTGTTCTCCATCTGGAAACCGCGGATCGTGGTGCGATCCGCCGTGGTCGTGTTGCTCGAAAGCGTCACCCCTGCGACGTATTTCGCGGCATCCACCACCGTGATTGCGGAGGTGACCTCGAAAAGCTCGCGATTGATAATGGAGATGTTCTGCGGGGAATCGAAGACGTTCACGCGCACGCGGCCGGAGGTCGCCTCGTTGGATTCGTACCGGCCCGGCGGCTTGCCCGCCACTTCGAAGGGGGAAAGGACCACGACTTCCTCGGTCGCGGGTGCGTTAGTTTTCTCCGGACTCGCTTGGGCGGGCAGGCGCGAGGCACCGGAACTAAGAAACAGCGCCGCGAGAGCGTGGCGCAGGGTCTTGGAAGGTTGCATGTCAGGTTCTGTGGGGTCGCTGGTGGGCTGGATTTTTTTACAGGAAGGAAACCGGATTTACTGGGGGATCGAATCCGGGAGGGGTTTAAGGGGAGGGTGCCGGTTAAAAACGGAGTCGGACCCCTGTAGTCCCCCAACCCTCGAGTCCGCCTGACCAGCCAGCGGCGCGAAGAGTCGGTCAACAAAGATATCCCGACAGAAGCTCAGCGACTCGTCCGATTCAGGCGCCGCGCCAGCGGATATTCGGATGGCCGTCGTGTTCACCGTGATGTTAAGAGACACACCCCCGGCCGCTCGCTGTCAAGCAGCGAGTCTTCAAAGCGACTCCGCGGCGTCGGCTTGAACGAAGTCGTCGTCTAGCGAGGCCTGCCCATCGGCTGCCGGCCAGAAAACCGGCTCGGAATCGGCGGAATCAGGCTGGGAATAGTCGTCACCGAACAGTTCGCCCTGCCCGGCTTCCGCCAGCGCGACTTGCGGCGGCAGGGGCAGTTCGAAGCCGGTCTGGTCGAAGTCCTCGTCCGGCTCCATCACCTCGGCGCGGAACCGGATCGGCTCGTCACGTGGCTGTGGATACGGCAGCCCGGGCGGGAAATCCGGCGGGTCGAGGGCGTGACAGTCGCCCGTGGCGGCGTCGATGAGAACGTCGACCTCCGGCCGGGGCGGACCCACGGCGAAGGGATGATCGTGCG
>VHCI01000185.1 GCA_016871775.1 Verrucomicrobiota bacterium
CGCAACCGCCATTGTCCTGGAGGAACAGCAGCAGGGTGTTGTCCAGCTGGCCGGTGCGGCGCAGTTCCGCCACGAGGCGGCCCACGCCCTGGTCAAGGCAGTCCAGCATCGCGGCGAACACCTCCATACAACGGAGCTCGAACTCCTGGTCGGCCACGTCCGCCCACGCGCCCCCGCGTTGCGGCGCGACGGTCCAGCGGGGGTCGAGCAGCCCGAGCTCACGCATCCGGGTGACGCGGGCGGCGCGGATCGCGTCGTAGCCGGCGTCGTACTTGCCCCGGTACTTGGCGAGGTCGGCCGGCTTGGCGTGCATCGGCCAGTGCGGGGCGGTGTGGGCCACGTACATCAGGAACGGCCGGTCCGGGTGGTCCCGGGTGTGCTCCGCGACGAAGCGCACCGCGTGGTCGCTGATCGCGTCGGTGTAGTAGAACTGCTCCGGGCGGTACTCCGGGTCGGCGAAGGGGGAGATCAGGGTGTTGTCGCGGACCAGCGAGTTCGGGTCGAAGAAGCTCCCGGCGCCGTGGATCGTCCCGTAGAAGCGGTCGAAGCCCCGCTGCAGGGGCCAGTTGTGCCGGTCGGCGTCGCCGTCCGGCCGGACCTTCTTGGTCACGTGCCACTTGCCGACCATATAGGTGCGGTAGCCGGCCGGGCGCACCGCCTCCGCGAGGGTGATGCTGCGGCGGTTGAGGTCGCCGCGGTAGCCGTCGAGGCCGCGGTCGTCCATCATATGCCCGATGCCGGCCTGGTGCGGGTAAAGCCCGGTGAGGAGCGCGGCGCGGGTGGGGCAGCAGCGGGCGGTGTTGTAGAACTGGGTGAAGCGCACGCCGCCCCGCGCGAGGGCGTCGAGGTTGGGCGTGGCGATCTCCCCGCCGTAGCAGCCGAGATCGGAGTAGCCGCTGTCATCGGACATCATCACGATCACGTTGGGCGGCCGGGGCGCGGCGGCGCCGGCGAGCACGGCCGTCGCGGCGAGGAGCAGGGGGAGCAGCAGGGGCTTCATGGGGAGGAATCGAGGCCGGCCGGACGCAGCCCCGCGCCCTTGGCGCCGGTCAGGCTGTCCCCGAGGTCGCCGCGGATCGCCTCCGCCGCCGCCTGCAGGCGGCGCACGACGTCCGGGTGGGCCGCGGCCACGTCGCGGGTTTCCCCGGGGTCGTCCCCGAGGTGGAAGAGCGAGAGCCCGATCTGCTCCACGCGGTAGCCGTGGCGGCTGGCGATGCCATCGACGCCCGACTGCGTGATCGCGCGCGGGGCGAGGCGGCCGAAGTTGGAGGGCTTGCCACCCTTGCCCGGCTCGGCGGCGACGGTGAGGTAGGGGTGCGGGAAGTGCAGCTTCCACGGGCCGGACGACACCGCGTGGAGGGCGGTGCCGGAGTAGAAGAAGAGGTGCTCGTGCGGTTCCGCGGCGTCCGGGCGGCCCAGCAGCAGCGGCAGGGCGGAGCGGCCGTCGATGCGGCGCTCGGGGGGCCGGCCGCCCACCAGCTCGGTGAGCGTGGGCAGCCAGTCGATGGCCATAAAGGGCACCGCGGACACTCGGCCCGCCGGCACGCGTCCGGGCCAGCGCACCAGGCACGGCACGCGTACGCCGCCCTCGAAGGCGGTCAGCTTCCCCTCGCGCAGCGGCAGCGCGGAACCGGCGTGTTCCCCGTACGACAGGAACGGGCCGTTGTCCGAGATGAAGATCACCAGCGTGTGGTCCTCGAGGCGGAGCCGGCGGAGGGCGGCGAGCAGTTCCCCCACGGAGGCGTCGAGCTCCTCCATCACGTCCCCGTAGAGCCCGCGGGCCGAGCGGCCTTGGAAGGCCTCCGAGGCGAAGATCGGGACGTGCGGCATCACGTGCGGGAGGTAGAGGAAGAACGGCCGCGCGGCGTGGCGCTCGATGAACGCGAGGGCGCGGTCGGTGAACCGCCGGGTGAAGCGCGCCTGGTCCGGGTCGAGCTCGGTCACCTCCTCGCCGTCCTGCAGCGGCAGGGGTGGCATCTCGGGGGCGAGGGTGGGGTGGTAGCGCGAGTTGTCGTTGGAGTAGGGGATGCCGAACCACTCGTCGAAGCCGTGGCGGCGCGGGTTGAACTTCGGGCGGGTGCCGAGGTGCCACTTGCCCATCGCGCCCGTCGCGTAACCACGCGCCCGCAGCATCTCCGGCAGCAGCCACTCGTCCTCGTGGATGCCGTCGCGGCTGGTGTGGTTGAACGCCCCCTGCAGGTTCAGGCGGTTCGGGTAGGCCCCGGTCAGGAGCGCGGCGCGGGAGGCGGTGCAGACCGCCTGCGCCACGTAGAACCGGGTGAAGCGCGTGCCTTCCGCGGCGAGGCGGTCCAGCTGCGGGGTGCGGAAGCCGTTGGCGCCCTGCACGCCGAGGTCCGCCCAGCCCATATCGTCGGCGACGATGAGGATGATGTTCGGCGGCCGGTCCGCGGCGGGGGCGGCGGCACGGGCGGCGGCCAGACCGGCCAGGGCGAACGCGGTCAGGATGCGGGCGGGGCGGAGGAGGCGGATCATTTGAATTGGGGGGCTCCGGGTTTCAGTTCGGCGCGGTGCCGCGTGACGGCCTCCTGGATGCGCGCGAGCACCTCGGGGTGCGCGGCGCCGACCTCGTGGCGCTCACCCGGATCGTGCGGGAGGCGGAACAGCAAGGGGCGCTCGTGCGCCTCGGGCTTGGGTTGGCCATACCCGGCCTGGGTCTGGAAGTGCGCCTTCCAGTCGCCGATGCGGCAGGCGAAGAGCTCGAAGCCGCGGTAGAAGAAGTACGCGCGCTCCCCGGGGTCTCGCCCCTCGGCGAGCAGCGGAAGCAGGCTGGTGCCGTCCAGGGTGACGCCCGCGGGCGCCGGCGCGCCGGCGAGCGCCAACGCGGTGGGGAAGAGGTCGAGGAAGCTCGCGGGGACGCTGGTCACCGCGGGTTTGATCCGGCCGGGCATCCAGGCGATGCCGGGCACGCGCATCCCGCCTTCCCAGGTGCTGCCCTTGCCCTCGCGCAACGGGCCGGCGCTGCCGCCCTGCAGGCCCTCGATCAACCAGGGGCCGTTGTCGCTGGTGTAGAAGACGAAGGTGCGCTCCGCGAGGCCGCGGCGGCGGAGCTCGTCGAGGATCTCACCCGTGCTGGCGTCGAGCTCCTCGATCACGTCCCCGTAGAGGCCCCGTCGGCTGCGGCCGCGGAACTCGGGGGAAGCGAACAGCGGCGTGTGCGGCATCGAGTGGGCGAGGTAGAGGAAGAAGGGCCGGTCCGCGTGCTCCGCGATGAACCGCCGTGCCTCGTCGGTGTAGCGACGGGTGAGCGTGGCCTGCACCGCTGGGCGCTCGATCACCTCGCCGTCGCGCTCGAGGGCTACGTTCCAGCCGTCGGCCGGGGGATTATCGCTCGCGCGGATGCGCCCGGTGATCCCGGGGCGCGCGTCCATATCGTTGGAGTAGGGCAGGCCGAAGGTCCGGTCGAAGCCCTGGTCGCGCGGGCGCGAGCCGGGGCGGATGCCGAGGTGCCACTTGCCGATGTGGGCGGTCGCATAGCCGCGCGCCTTGAGCGCCTCCGCGAGCGTGACCTCGGCGGCGGGCAGGCCGCCCTCGGAGTTGGGGAAGAGGACCCGGCGATGCCCGGCCATCCCGCTGCGCGGCGGGTAGCGGCCCGTGAGCAGCGCGGCCCGGCTCGGCGAGCAAACCTCCGCCCCGGAGTAGAAGTCCGTGAAGCGCACGCCCTCCGCCGCCATCCGGTCGAGGTGCGGCGTGCGAATCGTCGGGCTGCCGTAGCAGCCGAGGTCGCCGTAGCCCTGGTCGTCGGTCAGGATGACGATGACGTTGGCGGGCGCCGGGGCGGCCGCGCGGCCGACGGCGGCTACGGCGAGGAGCAGGGGCAGGGCGAGGAGGGGCAGCGGGGGCATCGGGAAACTCAGGGGAGGCGGGGACGAAGCGGCGCGCCGGAGGCGGGATCGCGCGGGTACAGCGCGCCGTGCCGCTCGAGGGAGGCGATGAGGCCCTGCATCATCCGGCGCAGGTCCGCGGGGCGTTCGCGGGCGAGGTCGCGCTGCTCGTACGGGTCGTCCCCGAGGTGGAACAGCTGGTAGGGGGCGCCGTCGGACGCCTTCCCGGGGACATAGTGGTAGATCACCTTCCAAGGCCCATCCCGGTACACCGTGAAATAGTCGGTCCGGTGCGGCGCGTGCGGGTAGTGCATCAGGAACGTGTCCGCGCGCCGCGGATCCTCCCGCCCGGCGAGCAGCGGATCGAGGGATTGCCCGTCGACGACGTGCCCGGCGGGCGCCGCCACGTTGGCGGCGGCGAGCAGGGTGGGGAACAGGTCCATCACCGCGGCGGGCCGGGTCTGCACGGCGCCGGCGGGGATGGGGAGGCGGCGCTGGTGCGGGTTGTCCGCGGCCCGGGCCCAGGCGGCGAGGAACGGCACGCGGGTGCCGCCCTCGTAGTGGGAGCCCTTCTTGCCGCGCAGGGGCGCCGCGCAGGCGACGGCGTGCTCGTGGCCGAGGGGTGCGTCGGAGCCGTTGTCCCCGAGGAAGATCACGAGGGTGTT
>VHCI01000186.1 GCA_016871775.1 Verrucomicrobiota bacterium
ACCCCTCGGCCACGAGCACGCCGTCGCCTGCGCGGCGCCCCTGCGCGGCAAGAAGGGCTCCCACTACGAGGGCGGCACCCGCGTGCCATTCCTCGCCGCCTGGGCCCGCGCCGCGGACAACCCGCACCAGCGCCGCCTCCCCATCCCCGCCGGCGCCGTGCAGACCCGGCCCGCCGCGGTGATGGACCTGTTCCCCACCCTGCTCGCCGCCGCCGGCGCGGCGGCGCCCGCGGGCCACGTCGTCGACGGGCAATCCCTCGATCCGCTGCTCGCCGGGCGGGAGGATCCGCGGCGCGCGGACACCTTCCTGATGCACTACCCGCACGCGCCGCACCGGACCGACTACTTCACGGTGTACCGGGATGGGCCCTGGAAGGTGATCTACCACTATGTCCCCGGGAAGGCGTCCAACGGCGCCCCCTACCAGCTGTTCCACCTCGGTGACGACCCGTACGAGCAGCGCGACCTCGCCCGCGAACGGCCCGCGGACCTGCGCCGGATGATGCAGGGCCTCATCGCCTCCCTCGATCAGCACGGCGCGCTGTACCCGCGCGATCCCACCTCCGGCGCGCCGCTTCGTCCCCGCCTCCCCTGAGTTCCCCGATGCCCCCGCTGCCCCTCCTCGCCCTGCCCCTGCTCCTCGCCGTGGCCGCCGTCGGCCGCGCGGCCGCCCCGGCGCCCGCCAATGTCATCGTCATCCTGACCGACGACCAGGGCTACGGCGACCTCGGCTGCTACGGCAGCCCGACGATCCGCACGCCGCACCTCGACCGGATGGCGGCGGAGGGCGTGCGCTTCACGGACTTCTACTCCGGGGCGGAGGTCTGCTCGCCGAGCCGGGCCGCGCTGCTCACGGGGCGCTACCCGCCGCGCAGCGGGATGGCCGGGCATCGCCGGGTCCTCTTCCCCAACTCCGAGGGCGGCCTGCCCGCCGCCGAGGTCACGCTCGCGGAGGCGCTCAAGGCGCGCGGCTATGCGACCGCCCACATCGGCAAGTGGCACCTCGGCATCCGCCCCGGCTCGCGCCCGCGCGACCAGGGCTTCGACCGGACCTTCGGCCTGCCCTACTCCAACGATATGGACGCGCGCCCCGGGATCACCGGGCGCATCCGCGCGAGCGATAATCCCCCGGCCGACGGCTGGAACGTAGCCCTCGAGCGCGACGGCGAGGTCGTGGAGCGCCCAGCGGTGCAGGCCACGCTCACCCGTCGCTACACCGACGAGGCCCGGCGGTTCATCGCGGAGCACGCGAACCGGCCCTTCTTCCTCTACCTCGCCCACTCGATGCCGCACACGCCGCTGTTCGCTTCCCCCGAGTTCCGCGGCCGCAGCCGGCGGGGCCTCTACGGGGACGTGATCGAGGAACTCGACGCCAGCACGGGTGAGATCCTCGACGAGCTCCGCCGCCGCGGCCTCGCCGAGCGCACCTTCGTCTTCTACACCAGCGACAACGGCCCCTGGCTGATCGAGGGCCTGCAGGGCGGCAGCGCCGGCCCGTTGCGCGAGGGCAAGGGCAGCACGTGGGAAGGCGGGATGCGCGTGCCCGGCATCGCCTGGATGCCCGGCCGGATCAAACCCGCGGTGACCAGCGTCCCCGCCAGCTTCCTCGACCTCTTCCCCACCGCGTTGGCGCTTGCCGGCGCGCCGGCGCTCGCGGGCGTCACCCTGGACGGCACCAGCCTGCTCCCGCTGCTCGCCGAGGGGCGAGACCCCGGGGAGCGCGCGTACTTCTTCTACCGCGGCTTCGAGCTCTTCGCCTGTCGCCTCGGCGACTGGAAGGCGCACTTCCAGACCCAGGCCGGGTACGGCCAACCCAAGCCCGAGGCGCACGAGCGCCCCTTGCTGTTCCGCCTCCCGCACGATCCGGGTGAGCGCCACGAGGTCGGCGCCGCGCACCCCGAGGTGCTCGCGCGCATCCAGGAGGCCGTCGCGCGGCACCGCGCCGAACTGAAGCTGGGCGCCCCCCAATTCCAATGATCCGCCTCCTCCGCCTCACCCGCACCCTAATCGCGTTCGCCCTGGCCGGTCTCGCCGCCGCTCCCGCCGCGGACCGACCACCGAACATCATCCTCATCGTCGCCGACGATATGGGCTGGGCGGACCTCGGCGTGCAGGGCGCCACCGGCTTCCGCACCCCGCAGTTGGACCGCCTTGCCGCGGAAGGCACGCGCTTCACCCGGTTCTACGTGGCGCAGGCCGTCTGCACCGCCTCCCGCGCCGCGCTCCTGACCGGGGCCTACCCGAACCGCTTGAACCTGCAGGGGGCGTTCAACCACACCAGCCGCGACGGCATTCACGAGGACGAGTGGCTGCTGCCGGAGATGCTGCGGGCGCGTGGTTACGCGACGGGCGCGAAGGGCAAGTGGCACCTCGGCACCCGCCCGAAGTTCAACCCGCGCCGCCACGGCTTCGACGAGTGGTTCGGCATCCCCTACTCCAACGACAACTCTCGCTATCACCCCACCCTCGCCCCCGAGATGCCACCGCTGCCGCTGCAGGACGGCGAGGAGGTGACCGAGCTCGACCCGGACCAAGCGCGCTTTACCCGGCGGTTCACCGACCGCGCCCTCGCGTTCATCGAGCGCCACGCCGCGCGGCCGTTCTTCCTCTACCTTCCGCATGTGATGCCGCACGTCCCGATCTTCGCTTCGGAGGCCTTCCGCGGCCGCTCGGCCCGCGGGCTCTACGGGGACGTGATGGAGGAGCTCGACGCCTCCGTGGGGGAACTGCTCGCCGCCCTCCGGCGGCTCCGCCTCGAGGATAACACACTGGTGATCTTCATCTCGGACAACGGCCCGTTCCTGTCATACGGGGAACACGCCGGTTCCGCGCTCCCGCTGCGCGAGGGTAAGCTGACCGCTTTCGAGGGCGGCGTGCGCGTACCCTGCCTGGTGCGCTGGCCCGGACACGTGCCGGCGGGCCGGGTGTCCGCGGTGCCCTTCATGGCCATCGACTGGCTGCCCACGCTCACCGAGCTGGTGGGCGGCCGGCCCCCCGAGCGCCGCATCGACGGCCGCTCCGCCCTGCCGCTGCTGCTGGGCCGTCCGGACGCCGCGGAACCGCACGAGCACCTCTTCTTCTACTCCGGCACCGCCCTCCACGCGGTGTCGTCCGGGCCGTGGAAGCTGCACTTCCCGCACCCCTACCTCACCGTCGCCGCCGAGCCCGGCAAGGGTGGCAAGCCCTCCAACTTCGGCCGCCTCGCCCCGCGCGCGATCACGCAGTCGGGCGTCGATGGCATCGCCAGCCGCCACGGCTACCGGGTCGAGCAGATCGGGCTCTCGCTCTTCCACCTCGGGGACGACCCGGGGGAAACCCGCGACGTGGCCGCAGCCCACCCGGACATCGTGCGCCGCCTGCAGGCGGCGGCGGAGGCGATCCGCGGCGACCTCGGGGACAGCCTGACCGGCGCCAAGGGCGCGGGGCTGCGTCCGGCTGGCCTCGATTCCTCTCCATGAAGCCCCTACTGCTCCCCCTGCTCCTCGCCGCGACGGCCGTGCTCGCCGGTGCCGCCGCGCCCCGGCCGCCCAACGTGATCGTGATGATGTCCGATGATAGCGGCTACTCCGACCTCGGCTGCTACGGCGGGGAGATCGCCACGCCCAACCTCGACGCCCTCGCGCGGGGTGGCGTGCGCTTCACCCAGTTCTACAACACCGCCCGCTGCTGCCCCACCCGCGCCGCGCTCCTCACCGGGCTTTACCCGCACCAGGCTGGCATCGGGCATATGATGGACGACCGCGGCCTCGACGGCTACCGCGGCGACCTCAACCGCCGCAGCATCACCCTTGCGGAGGCGGTGCGCCCGGCCGGCTACCGAACCTATATGGTCGGCAAGTGGCACGTGACCAAGAAGGTCCGGCCGGACGGCGACGCCGACCGGCACAACTGGCCCCTGCAGCGGGGCTTCGATCGCTTCTACGGGACGATCCACGGCGCCGGGAGCTTCTTCGACCCGAACTCGCTGGTCCGCGACAACACTCTGATCTCCCCCTTCGCCGACCCGGAGTACCGTCCGGAGCAGTTCTACTACACCGACGCGATCAGCGACCACGCGGTGCGCTTCGTCGCGGAGCACACACGGGACCACCCGGACCAGCCGTTCCTGATGTACGTGGCCCACACCGCCCCGCACTGGCCGATGCACGCCAAGCCGGCCGACCTCGCCAAGTACCGGGGCAAGTACCACGCCGGCTACGACGCGATCCGCGCCGCCCGCGTCGCCCGGATGCGTGAGCTCGGGCTGCTCGACCCCCGCTGGACCGTCGCCCCGCAACGCGGGGGCGCGTGGGCGGACGTGGCCGACCAGGAGTTCGAGCTCCGTTGCATGGAGGTGTTCGCCGCGATGCTGGACTGCCTTGACCAGGGCGTGGGCCGCCTCGTGGCGGAACTGCGCCGCACCGGCCAGCTGGACAACACCCTGCTGCTGTTCCTCCAGGACAATGGCGGTTGCG
>VHCI01000187.1 GCA_016871775.1 Verrucomicrobiota bacterium
GCGTCCGGGAATGTCCGTGTTGACGCGATGAACGATGACCAGGTCGAGCGGTGGGACGACTAGGACGTAATGCCCACCCGCGCCGCGCGCCGAGTAACTGCCGTCCGGTAACGTCACATTCGCAAAATGCACGCCGCCCTTCGCCACCCACCAGTAGTAACCGTAGCCGCCCGCGTTCCCGGCGTCGGAATGCGCTTTCACGCTGTCCCGTACCCACTGTGCCGGAACGACTTGCTTTCCGTTCCACTGCCCGCCGCGCAGGTAGAGCAGGCCGAACCGCGCCAGATCCCGCGCCGTCATGCGAAACGGATAAGCGCGATGAACGGAATCCGCGCCCGTGAAGTAAGCGCCGTCGGTCGCTTCAAAATCTTCCATCCCTAGGGGCGTCGCGATATGTCTTTTCAGGTCCTCGTAAATGCCCGCGCCCGCCACGCGTTCGTAGATGACGCCCATCACGTTGAAGTCCCAGTTGTTGTAGTACCAGAACGTGCCCGGACTATGGCTGTGGCGCGCGGGGCGTTGGGCCTTCATTCGCGCGGTCTCGTAGAGCGCCGGATGATACACGCCGGAGCGCGACTTGAGCAGGTCGTGGACGGTAGCGCGTTTTTCCACCTCGGTGAGCGTGGGCGGATTGTCATCCATACCCAGTTCCGCCAGCGTGGTGCCGAGCTTGAGTTTCCCCGCTTCAGCCTGCATCCCGCACAGCGCGCTCAGGAAGCTCTTGCGGATGGAATGGACGTTGAACTTGCGGTCGATCGGCCCCCACGCGTCGAGGGTTTTGCCGCGCGTCACGATCATGACCGCCTCGGTGTTAAGCGTCTGGGCGTGAGCGCGGACTTCGGCCAACTTCTCCCGCGACCACCCGGCCGCGCGCGCCTCTGCATCCGTCAGCGTCTCCCAGTGCGCGCTCGGAAAATGCGCGGCCAGCGGTGACGCGAGGCAGAGGAAGAACAACCCTAGGGTCGTCCACCCCCGGGTTCCAGTCTGGCAACGTGCTTTCATGCGTCGGATATCGCGGGGGAGAGCAAAAACGAGAGTGGGAGCACATCGCTCCCTCCGCGACGTCATTTGAAGTTAGGGCTCTGAGAGGTACGCCGGATCTTCACCTTTTATAACAACCCAAGCCCAATGTTATGGCAGGTTGTGCAATCGTTGGCAATCCCCGCTGGAGAGATGGACCGGCTTAGCGGTCCGGCCCGGAGCCTAGGATTGATAAAGTGCTTTTTGCCGCGAAGCGGCGGAGCGGCTCATCGCCGAGGGAGCTGCGCGTTCGCTTGGGGTGAGAGTGCTGGCGGAAGTCTTGGGTGTCGACGTATGCCTCCATCAACGCCCAGCATTGCCGCGGTTCAAGCATTCGTAGCGGAGGCGGCGGTAGAAGCTCTCCACGAAGCCCTTGCCCCAAAGGCTCGCTGGGGTGATATCAGGGGTCTTGATTTTCTGGGCGGCTAGCCACTGCTGGAAATCCTTGGGGATAAGCTTCAGCCCGTTATCGGAGCGGATGAACTCCGGCGCGCCATGTTCGGCGATAGCGGCACGAACTTGGGCGATGGCGTCGGCGGCGGCGATGCGCCCCTCGAACCGCAGGACGTTGAACTCTTTCGCGCGTTCGCCGAGCACGGCGAGCATCCGCAAGGACCCACCTGCAAGGTGGCATCGCCGATAAATTCCCACCGCCACACCTGTTGCGGTGGGTGGCCGGGTCGGGAGCCCCGTGGATCCGCCTCAGCGCACTTAACGTTGGCGCGACAGCGGCACCCTTCAGCCTTCCTGCCGCCGCGCTGCAAAGATTCGCGGCTCGCGCGCCAGCCTTCCCGGCGCAACAGTCCCCGATCCGGCGGAAGCCGAGGCGCGGGTGCGCGGCCGACAGCGCTGGGATACGCCCCACCAACCGCGACCGCTGTTCCGTCATATCGGTAGTTGAAATCTGCGGAAAATTCAGAAAACTCCCCTCGTTATCCCGAACCTTAATGAACACGTACTCTATAAGTTGGTCTTCCAAGGCGTTCGCAATTGCTGCGCTCGGCCTTTTGTCCCCGGTCCCCGCGATGGCTTCCACGGCTTCGAAGAACCTCCGCGCTGATGATCTCGTTGGCGTATCCTTCTGGGTAATTTCGATGGCGCTGGTTGCCGCGACCGCCTTCTTCTTTCTCGAAACGCAACGCGTGACGGCGAAGTGGAAAACGTCCCTGACGGTGTCCGGTCTCGTCACCCTAGTGGCCGCGGCGCACTACTTCTACATGCGCGACGTCTGGGTCGCGACGGGCGAGACGCCGACGGTGTTTCGGTACATTGATTGGCTCATCACGGTGCCTCTACTGATGGTAGAGTTCTTCCTAATCCTGTCGGCCGTGACGAAAGTACCGGCCGGAGTGTTCTGGCGGCTGATCATTGGAACCTTGGTAATGCTCGTGTTCGGCTACCTCGGAGAGTCGGGCAAAGTGGGCGTATGGCCCGCCTTCATCGTGAGCATCGCGGGATGGCTCTACATCATCAACGAGATCTACCGCGGCGAGGCGGGTAAGATCAACGCTAGCAGCGCTCCTCCGGCGGTCCAGAGTGCCTTCAGCCTCATGCGTGGAATTGTTGTCTATGGCTGGGCGATATACCCGATCGGCTACGTCTTCGGCTACCTCATCGGTGGCTCTCCGGCAGACAGCGCGAAAGCGCTGAACATCGTCTACAATCTCGCGGATTTCCTTAATAAGATCGCGTTCGGCGTCATTATCTGGGCCGCAGCCGTGAGCGAGTCAGACAAGCGATAGCCTTGATTTTCGCGTCGGGTCGGCCCGCTCACGGCTGCCCGCGCGAGAAGACTTGTCCTTGGTCGGCGGCCGGGAGCACCTCCCGGCCGCCTTCTTGGTGTTCCCGCACCACCCATCCCCAATGAGAATGACCGCTGAGGGTGCCGACCTGATGGTCGAGAACCTGATGCTAGCGGCCGCCAAAGCAGGCGCGCGCCCCGGCACCACCGTGGATGCTGCGTGCGTCACAGCGGTCCGATGGCGCGCGCCCCGGCACCACCGTGGACGCTGCGTGCGTCACAGCGGTCCGATATCAGCTCGCCGAGGGTGGCCAGCGGATCCGTTCTCGCCTCGCGCTCCAGGCCGGTATTGCCCTCGGGTTGGAGGCGGCGGACGCCGCGCGGTTGGCCGCAACGGCAGAGTTGCTGCACAATGCGTCCCTCGTCCACGATGACGTGCAGGATCAGGAACAGATGCGCCGCGGCCGACCCGCGGTCTGGGTGGCCTTTGGCAAAGACATGGCGATCTGCGTCGGAGACTTGCTGCTCTCGGCCGCCTACGGGAGTCTCGTTGGTTACAGCCGTCCGAAAGTTTTGCCAGATTTGTTGCGCTGCGTCCACGAGCGCACGGCACAGGTGATCCGGGGCCAGTGCGCTGAGCTCGCCGGGCGCGATCGCCCCGTCAGTTCGCTGGCCGAGTACGAGCAGATCGTCGCGGGCAAGTCTTCGGCTCTGCTCAGCCTCCCCCTGGAACTCGCTTTTATCGCCGCCGGTAAGGCGGCGTGGGGCCCGCGCATCTGGGCGGCTGCGCGGGCCTTCGGCGTCGGCTATCAGATGATCGACGACCTTGAGGATGTGGCAGCCGACGCCACGAATCAGGCCCTGAATATCGTCTCTGTTCTGGAGGCTTTGTGTCCTGCCGATGATCCCCGCTCAACCGTTCAACGGCAGGCCCGGTTGCATTTAGAAAAAGCGTCGACCTTGGCCGCGGCGCTTCCGAATGGGGCTGGATCGCTGGTGGTTGAGCACTGCTCTCGCCTTGTCCTGCGTCTGCAGCGCGACTAACCGAGGGGCGTGAATGCGGTAGTAATCGGGACGGGATTCGGCGGCATTGCCGCCGCTTTAAGGCTGCGCGCGAAGGGTTATCACGTCACGGCGATTGAACGCTGCCCGGGCGTCGGTGGACGCGCTCGGGTGTTTGAGCGCGACGGCTTCCGGCACGACGCCGGGCCCACGGTGATCACGGCGCCGTTCCTGCTGGAGGAACTCTTCGCGCTTTTCGGAGAGCGACTCGAACACCACGTGGCGCTGGTCCCGGTTAAGCCGTGGTATCGCTTCCGCTTCGCGGATGGCACGACGTTCGACTACGGTGGCTCGCTGGAGGAGACGTTGGCAGAGATCGCCAAAATCGAACCCGCGGACTGCGATGGTTACCGGGCGCTGCTGAAGCACTCAAAAAGGATCTTCGACGTCGGGTTCACCCAGCTATCGGCGCGGCCATTCGACCATTTCGGCGAAATGCTCCGGCAGGTGCCAGCGCTCCTGCGGCTACGCAATCACGAGACCGTGTGGCAGATGGTCTCGCGCCACCTCCGGGATCCTCGGCTGCGCCAAGCCTTCTCAATCCAGCCGTTACTGGTGGGAGGTAACCCCTTCGACACTACCAGCATCTACGGGCTGATCCACTACCTGGAGCG
>VHCI01000188.1 GCA_016871775.1 Verrucomicrobiota bacterium
TCAGCGTAGGGACGGCCGGAGAGGGCCGCCTGCTGGGCCTTCTTCATCTTCGAAGCGGCCACCAGCTCCATCGCCTTGGTGATCTGGCGGGTGTTCTTAACCGACTTGATGCGGCGGCGGATGTCGCGGGTGGAAGCCATCTGCGGGAACGGCGGCGGGAAGCGGCGGAGGCGGGAGTTGGGCTGGCACCCGGGAAGGGGCGCCGGGGATCAGGCGGTGTAGCCGGTCTTCCACTCGTCGCACGCGGCCTGGAGCTTGGCCTCCAGATCCTTGTCGAGGGCGGCCTTGGTGCGGATCTCGGTGAGGAGGGCGTCCTTGCGGCGGGTGAAGAACTCCTTCAGCGCCGTGGCCGCGGCCACCACCTTCTTGACCTCGATCGGATCGAAGAAGCCCTTCTGCATCGCGAACAGAACCGCCACCTGCAACTCGATCGGCAGCGGGCTGAACTGGGGCTGCTTGAAGAGCTCGACGATGCGGGCCCCGCGGTCCAGCTGGGCCTTGGTCTTCGCGTCCAGGTCGGAACCGAACTGGGCGAAAGCCGCGAGCTCGCGAAACTGCGCCAGCTCACCCTTCAGTTTGCCGCCGACCTGCTTGGTGGCCTTGATCTGCGCGGCCGAGCCGACCCGGGACACCGAGAGACCGACCGACACCGCGGGGCGGATGCCCTGATTGAAGAGATCCGTCTCGAGGAAGATCTGGCCATCGGTGATCGAGATGACGTTCGTCGGGATGTAGGCCGAGACGTCGCCCGCCTGGGTCTCGATGATCGGCAGGCCGGTGAGCGAGCCCTTGCCCTCGAGGCGTGCGGAACGCTCCAGCAGACGCGAATGCAGGTAGAACACGTCGCCCGGGTAAGCCTCGCGGCCGGAGGGACGCTTTAGGATGAGCGAGATTTGGCGGTACGCGACGGCGTGCTTGGAGAGATCATCATAGACGATCAGGGCATCCATCCCATTTTCCATGAACCACTCGCCCAGCGCCGCGCCCGAGAACGGGGCCAGGTACTGGTTGGCGGGGTTGTCGGCCGCGGGGGCGGCCACGATGATCGTGTATTCGAGCGCGCCCGCGGCCTCAAGGGCGCTGATGGTGCGGACAATGTTCGAATTCTTCTGCCCGATCGCGACGTAGATCGAGTAGACGGGGCGGAAATTCTTGTCGCCGCTCGCGAGCCCGACCTTGTTGATCTTTGCCTGGTTGATGATCGTGTCGATCGCGATGGTCGTCTTGCCCGTGCCGCGGTCGCCGATGATCAGCTCGCGCTGGCCACGGCCGATCGGGATCATCGAGTCGATCGCCATGATGCCCGTGAACAGGGGCTGCGAGACCGACTTGCGGACAATGATGCCGGGGGCGATGCGCTCAACCGGGTAGAACTCGGAGGCGCCGAGCGGGCCTTTGCCATCGACCGAGTTGCCCAGCGCGTCGACCGTGCGGCCGAGGAGGGCCTTGCCGCAGGGCACCGACAGCAGCCGCCCCGTGGTCTGCACCTCGTCGCCCTGCTTCAACTTGGAAATGTCCCCCAGCACCACGCAGCCGACCTCGTCCTCCTCCAGATTGAGGGCGATGCCGATCGCCCCGCCGGGAAACTGCACCATCTCATTGTACATCACCTCCGAGAGACCTTCGATCTTGGCCACGCCATCGGCGACCGCGCGGATGGTGCCGGTGTTCTTCTTGACCGCCTTGGCGGACAGCTTGGCGATCTGTTGTTCGATTTGTTCGAGGACGGAGCTCATCGGGAAACGGGGGGGGACAGCGGAAGGGATTAGACAGCGGCGGCGAGCTGGGCGAGCTGGCCGGCCACGGAGGACTCGTACACATCGTCGCCGACCCGAACGCGCAGCCCAGCCAGCAGGGCGTTGTTGCGGCGGGCGGAACCGGTGATCGGGCGGCCGTAGCGGCGGCTCATCGCGGCCGCGATGTCGGCCAGCGCCTGGTCATGGATCGAACCAGCGTGCTCAACCACGGCCTGCCCGCGCGCAACGGCGCCGGCGACGAGCCGATGGTAGGCGCGGAGGATCCCAAGGACGTTCACCGGCCGGTTACGCTCGAGGTGCGCGAGCACCCCGGCGACGCGCTCGAGGGAGACAGCGCCGTTGACCAGGCTGAGCTCCAGGAGCTGCCGCGCGTACTGCTGGGTTTGCTTTTTGCCGGAGGCCATCGGGACGCGAGGAAAAGGTTCAGACGCCGGTCAGCTCGCGCGTGGCCGCATCATTATAGGCGGCGCGGTCCGCGTCGGTCAGCTTGCGGGCAAGCACGCGCTCGGTGGTGGTGACCACCAGGCGGGCGACCTCGGCGCGGGCCTCGGCCAGCATCCGGCGGTGCTCCAGCTGCGTGGCCTGCTGCGCCTTGGCGATCAGGTCGTTCGCCTTGGCCGTGGCCTCCTGCGCCTGCTTGTCGAGGAAGTCCTTGGCGGTCTTGCGGGCCTCGTCGACGATGCGCGCGGCCTCGCCGTGCGCCTGCTTCACGATCACGGCGCTCTCGGCCTGCGTGGCCGCGAGCTTGGCCTGCATCTCTTCGGCGTGGCGGATGCCGGCCTCGATCTTGCGGTTCCGCTCCTCCATCGTGGCGGTGACCGGCTTGATGCCGAACTTGTACAGCACCCCGAGGACGATCAGGAAGCTGACCACCTGCATGATGATGTACTTCGTCTCGAGACCGAAGGTCTCGACGATACCGGGCTGGGCGGCCCCTTGGGCGGCGGCGAGGAAGAGGGGATGCGTCATGGCAGGTGCGGGAAAAGGGAAAGGGCGGTGGACCTGAAGATCCGCCGCCGGGGAAGTGACGATTACTTCGCAAGGAACAGCGCGAGGATGCCGAGCCCTTCGGCCAGCGCCATCCCGATGATGGCTTGGACGAGGATCTTGCCGGAAGCGGCCGGGTTGCGGCCGACGGCCTCGGCGGCCTTGAAGCCGATGAGGCCGACGCCGATGGCGGCGCCGAGGAGGCCGAAGGCGCTCGCGATGTTACCCTGCAGTTCAGCGAGGACGGTGATCATGATGGTGTTTTTCGTTGTGTGGTTGGAGATCCACCGTGCGCGCGCGGGGCACGCTCCCGGCGGGAAAGTCTCAGTGGTGCGCCTCGCCGTGGCCTTCCTCGTGGCCGTGGTCGCCGCCCTCGTGGTTACAGAGCAGGCCGATGTAGACCGCCGTCAGGAGCGTGAAGACGAGCGCTTGGATCACGCCCACCAGCAGCTCCATAAAGTAGAAAATGAATACGAAGCCGGTGCCGTGCAGAAGGTTCTCGCCGCCGAACACGTTGCCGAAGAGCCGGACCGAGAGGGTGAAAGGACGAATCGCGATCGAGAACACCTCGATCAGGCCGACGAGCAGGAAGACCACCGACAACAGCGGGTAGAGCCAGCCGGGCGTCTCACCCTTGTCCGCCTTGTTCCCGAACAGATCGGCGAGAATCACCTTGGGGCCGGCGAACTTGAACACGATGATCGCCCAAGCGCCGAAGGAGACGAGCGCCAGCGCGATGGTGCCGTTGAAGTCCGCGTTGTGCGGGCGGATCAGCGGGCGCGTCAGATGAAAGTGGCCGTCGACCATCTGGCCCCAACCCATCGTGCCCACGCCGGGGAGCAGACCCATCCAGTTATGAAAAAGGATGAAGATGAAGAAGGTGACAAGGAGCGGGAAGGCCGCGGGGAACGCCTTGGCGCCGACGATCGGCTCGAAGACCCCACGCAGCGCCTCAATCAGCGACTCCACCACCGCCTGCCCCTTGCCCGGCACAACGGACGGTTTGCCGATCAGCCAGAGGATGAAGGTTAAGAGCAGCGCCGACAGCACCCAGCCGGTGACCATCGCGTTGGTGATCGACCACCCGCCGCCGAAATCCACCAGCTTGGCCGCGCTTGGCGCGACTCCCTCCGCCCGCGCGACCGCGCCGGAGCAGACACCGGCCACGAACAGGCAGAGGAGAATTTTGACCCGGGACGTCATCGTGCAGCGCGCTGAAGGCAGTAAAAACAATCATAAGAGCCCCGGCCTTCCCCTTTCGTCAACCTTACAAACAGCGCCGGCCCGGGTCGGTCTCGATATTAAACGCCCGGGTGTCATCCGCGGGGACGAACTAATGACCCGCCCGCCACGCGGAGCCGGGCGGTGCAAGATCCGAAGGCCAGGGCGCGGGCCTGGAAGACCGTTTCCCGCTCGAAGGGCAAAGGTTCGTCGGCCAGCTCCCATCGCGGATGTCCGGCCAGGGCGGCCCGACCATCCTCCAGGTAGGGAACGAAGTCCGTCCGAAAATAGAACCGGCACCCCGGCGCCGCTCGATCCGCCACTGCGGAAAGGAAATCTGGTTGCAGCATTCGGTGTTTGCGGTGGCGCAGCTTGGGCCAGGGGTCGGGAAACAGAAGTAGCAGCCGCCGGATCCGCG
>VHCI01000189.1 GCA_016871775.1 Verrucomicrobiota bacterium
GCGGCGCCGCGGGTCCAGGTCGTGAAGGGCGAGTAGCCCTGCTGGGAACTGGGGCAGCGGAACTGGCCGTCGTTGCGGTTGAAGATGCTCTCGTGGGCCACGCGGCCGCGGACGTCGTAGCGGTCCCGCCCTTGGCCGAAAAACACGTTGAAGCGGGCGGTCGTCGCCGCGTGCTCGACGGCGCGGTGGAGCAGGTTCACGGGCTTGTCTCCCTCGCTCATCAGGACGTGCCCCAGCTGGTGGGCCACGACCAGGGACCGCATCGAGCGGATGGTGTCCGCGAAGAGGGACTGGGGCCCATTGAAGGAATAGACGTACCCCGAGGGTGCGACGCCCGCGGCCTCAGCGAGGGGCGACCACGGCTGGCGATAGGCGGTCGGGACGTAGCGGGCCGCTTGGACGGCGCCGGAGGCCTTCAGGGCGATCTCGGTGTAGTCGACCTCGCGCTGATCCGCGGAGAGGCGGCCCTCGAGGATCAGGCGGCGGAGGTTGCCATAGGTGGAGACGTTGTTGAAGCCGTGGTCGTGGACGCCAACGTGCGAGACATGAGAGGCCATATGGCGGACGGTCTTCTCGCGCCCGAGGCGGAGGAACTCCTCGTCGCCGGTGGCGTCAAAGTGCAGGAACGCCATCCCGAACTGGAAGCCCTGCGTCCACTCGGTCCAGCCGCGGGAGGTGTACTGTCCCTTCCAGGTGAAGACGGGGGTGCCCTTGGCGGGATCCCAGGCCCCGTTGAGGGCGTGGATCTTGCGGCCGGCGAGCGCGAACACGCGGTCGGTCTTCGGGAGGAGGGCCTTGGCGGTGAGGCGGTTATTAATCTTCATGGGGCGGGGGCGGCGGAAGGCGCGGACGTTGCCCGTGGGCCGCCGGGAAAGACAAGGGCATTTCACGGTTTACGCAGGCGCGGGACCGGGCATTCCGTGCGGGATGGAAGCGTGGTCCGCGCAGTTCCTGCAGGCGTTCATCCCACTGTTCGTGGCGATCGACCCGATCGGGCTGGCGGCGATCTTCCTCGCGCTCGGGCGCGGCCTGACGCCCCTGCAACGGCGGCGCGTGGCGCTGCAGGCGACGCTCACGGGTGGCGGCGTGGCGCTCCTGTTCCTGTTCCTTGGGGCCAGCATCTTCGCGGCGCTGGGGATCTCGGTGCACGACTTCCAAGTGGCCGGCGGGCTGATCTTGTTTCTGCTCGCGGCGCGCGACCTCGCTCACTCCGGGGCGGACCCGGAGCCCACCGAGGATTGCGGCGTCGTGCCACTGGGGATGCCGCTCATCGCCGGGCCGGCCTTGATCGCGACGCTGCTGGTATTGGCCGGCTCGGTCGGCTTCGGAGTGACCTTGGCGGCGCTGGGCGTGAACCTTGTTCTGGTGGCGCTGGCGTTCACCCAGAGCGAACGCCTCGGCCGTCTGGCCGGCCCTACGGCGCTAAGGGCGGTCTCCAAGCTCATCTCGATGCTGCTGGCCGCGATCGCCGTGGCGATGGTCCGCCAGGGCCTCAAGGGCTGATTGCCGCCCGCGGGTTCGACCTCCGGCTCAGCCGGAGAAGGTGGTCATCAGTTCCGCGTAGATGCGGGCGCTGGCGAGCAGTTCCCGCACTTTTGCCCGCTCGTCCACCGCGTGGCAGTTCTCGCCGCCCGGGCCGTAGCCGAGCGTGGGGATGCGCCGGTGGTGGGCGAAGAAGTGCATATCGTTGAACCCGGTGGAGACGTTGAACCGGGTGGGCGTGCCGCGGACGCGCCGGACGCAGCCCGCCATCGCCGCGAAGAACGGGTGGGTGGGCGGGCTGAAGCAGGCGAAGTTTTCGGCCAGCTTGCGGACGCGCACCGTCCCGGCGGGCAGGCGCCGGGCGGCGTTCCGGACGAAGGTCCGGAACTCGCGCTCGGCCGCGGTGTGGTCCTCCAACGGCAGCACGCGCCGGTCGACGGTGAAGCTGGCGTGCGCGGGCACGGTGTTGATCTTGGCCCCTTCCCCGCAGTGGAAGACGCCGCCGAGGTTCACGGTCGGCCGCATGGTCCGGCCCTCTGGGGTGCGCCAGGTGCGGTCCGCGAGGCGCCGCTCGTAATCTGCGAACCGGCCCACCAGCGCGGCCATCCCCACGAGGGCGTTCACGCCCCTCTCGGGCGTCGAGCCGTGCGCCGCGCGGCCCCGCACCTCGACCTCGAACCACAGGGTGCCGTTGTGTCCGCAGCAGATGTTCCGCCCCTCGCCCCCCTCCATCACGACCGCGTAGTCCGGCGCGATCGGCGCGTGCTGGACCAGCCAGCCCGCCCCCAGCGCGGAATCCGTTTCCTCGTCCGCAGTAAACGAGACCTCGATGTTCAGCCGCGGGGAGGTCCCGGTGGCCTGCAGGGCCTCCAAGGCTAGGAGCAGGCTCGCGATTGAGCCCTTCATATCCGCAGTGCCCCGGCCGTAAACCCAGCCGCCCGTCTCCTTCCCGCTGAAGGGGTCGCCGTGCCGCCAGCGGCCGGAGACGGGGACAACGTCGTAATGCGCGTTAAAATGCAGGGTCTTCGCGCCCGGGCCGGCCCGCCGGCGTCCGAGGACGTTGTAGCGCGGGAAACCGCGCTGCGCTGGCGGCAGCACCTGCCGCAGCAGGCGGTCCGGGATCGGGTAGCGCCGCGCCGGGCAGCCCGCGGCGCCCAGTTCCCGCTGCAGCCACGCCGTGATGGCCCCGTAGTGGTCGCCGGGCGGGTTGATCGTCGAGATCCCTACCAAGTGCCGCAACCGCGCGATCAACCGCTTCGGGTGGCGGCGGATGTAGTCGGCGGGCGTCATCGGGTGGGTTCAGCCGCGGCGCTGCCAGTCGTCCCGCGATTTCCGGGCGCGGAGGGCGTCGGCCGCCGGATCGTTGAGAAAGCGTTCCGTGGCCGGGTCCCAGCGAACCGGGCGGCCGAGTTCCATCGCGATCGCGCCGAGGTGGAGGGTGGTGCTGAGGCGGTGCAGGGCCTCCGCCGGGTACATTGGCGCCCGGCGGTCGCGAAGGGAGTCGAGGAAGTCGCGGTGCTCGCGGGGGCGGCGCGGCCAGAGGCGGTTCACTTCCGGGGCCCAGGTTTGGCGGAGGATGTTCGGATCGCTGCCCTCGAGGCGGCCGAGCCAGCCGCGGTTCCCGACCCAGCCCGCGTCGCCCTCGAGGCGGATGGAAGGCTCGCTGGCGCCGACCGTGAGGACGACCCCGTTGGCGTAGGTGAATTCGAGCTCGTAGGTGCGGGCGGTGGTGTTGAAGGCCCCGGTCGGGAACTCGCCCCGACCGCGGACCGCCACGGGCCCGGTATCCTCCACGCCGGCGGCGACCTGGGCGGTGTCGACGAGGTGCGCGCCCCAGTCGGTCAGGGATCCGCCGGAAAAGTCGCGGATCTGGCGCCAGCACTGGGCGTCGGTGAGGGTTGGGGAATAGGGCCGAAAGGGTGCGGGCCCGAGCCAGAGTTCGTAATCGAGGCCCTCGGGAACGGGGGCGGGCGCCTCGAGCGGGAAGAGGGGTTTGACGGGCAGGCCGACTTGGATGCGGCGCAGGCGGCCGATGCCGCCGTTGCGGACCACCTCGGCCAGCTTGTGGTACTGGATCACGGAGCGGTCTTCGAGGCCGGTGGCGAAGAAGGCTCCGGGACGGCGCGCGACAGCGTCGGCAAGGGCGCGGCCCTCCGCGATGGTGAGGGTGGGTTTCTCGCAGAAGACGGCCTTGCCGGCAGCAAGGGCGAGCAGCGCCATCGGTGCGTGCCAATGGTCGGGGGTGGAGATGACCACGGCGTCGATGTCCGGGCGGGCGATCAGCGCCCGGAAATCGCGGAACTCGGCGCAGCCGGGCCGCCCTTGGTGGCGGTCGACGGCCTCGCAGGCGCGCCGACGGCGGTCCGCGAAGACGTCGCAGACCGCGACGATGCGGCAATCGTCCTCTTGGAGGAACTGGTTGAGGTTCACCCCGAAGCCGTGGGCCCCAACCCCGATGCAGCCGAGGGTGACCTTGCCGGAGGGGGCGGCCGCGCTAAGGAGGCGGGCGGGCAAGACGCGGGGGGCGACCCCGGCGGCGAGCGCGCCGGCCAGCCCGGTGCGGAGGAAGGAGCGGCGGGGGGCGGGGTGGAGCATTGGGCAAGAGGGGGCGTCAGGCGCCGCAGCAGGGTTTGAACTTGTGGTCGCTGCCGCAGGGGCAGGGCGGGCCGGGCGAGGCCTTGGGCAGGCCGGAGGGCGCGGAAGGGGAGCTCATCGGCGCGAGGAAGCCCCGCCCGCCGGGGGGTTGGCGAGCGGTTTTTGGGCGCCCCGGGGCGGCGCTCAGGCGGACATAAACCCGAGGTCGGGGCGGGCGAAGCGGCCGAGGTT
>VHCI01000190.1 GCA_016871775.1 Verrucomicrobiota bacterium
GTCCCCGCCAGCGGGGCGGCAGCGGGCGCCGGGGTCGCGGGCGGGCCGCCGGCGGGCACCGGGACCGCGGCAAGGGGGACATCGACCGCGAGGCCGGGCAGCGTGCCGTCGGCGCGGAATCCATTCGCCGCGGTCAGGACGCCGGTGAGCCGCGCCACGTCCGGCGGCGTGGTCGGGTCAAGCTTCAGGGCCAAGGTGAAGCCGCCACCGGGCGCGGGGGTCACGGGCTGGTCCACGTCGTAAACCACCCGGTTGTCCGCATCGAAGAAGCGCAGCGCGCCCGGGTCCCGCGGCGCGCCGGGGCCGGCCGGGGCCAGGGTCAGCCGCACCGCCGCCCCCTCGCGCACGGCGGCGACGCGCCAGGCGTCATCGGTGCGGGGTAGGCGGGCGAGGGTCCCGGCGAGGCGCGGGCCCCACTGGGGATCCGCCGCGGGCGCAGAACCGGCTACCGGGAGGGTGAGGCTGACGGTCGCGCCACCCGGCACGCAAACGGTCTCGCACATCAGCCAGTCCGCCTTCGCCTTCAGCTCGACCGCGAAGCCCTCGAGGGTGGCGGGCGGGGTGAGGACGACCGGCAGCAGGATGTCCCCCTCGTAGCCATGGCCGACGATGTTGCCGGACTTGTCGCGGAGGAGGAGCGGCGCGGGCCAGAGGATAGAGCCGGCGGTCCAGCCGGGGGGCAGTTGCCAGGCGAGCGTGGTGGGCAGGCCCGTGCCGGGGTTGAGCCAATAGGTGTGCCATTGGGGGTCGTGCTGCAGCCGGAGGGCGACGGTGACGGGCCGGCCGGCCTGCACGGCGGTGTCGGCGGCGACGAGCGATCCCTTCACAGGCGAGGGGGCGGCCCCGCGGAGCCCCGGCCCCAGCGCGGCGGCGAGGGCGAGCAGCAGGAACGACAGGAAACGGAACATCGGCATACGCCGAAGCTGCCGAAGGAGCGCGGCGGGGCAAACCCGGAACGCGCCGGCCGCGCCCGCTGGGGTGGGGCTTTGACTCCCGGCGCCGGCCGCGCTCACTCGCCGGATGCCCCTCCTCCGCCGCCTCCTGCTCGCGTGCCTCGCCGCCGCGCTTCCCTGCGCCGCCGCCGCTGCGGAACGCCGCCCCCTGCGCCCGCAGGACCTCTGGGCCCTCCAACGCCTCGGCAGCCCCGCGTTGTCACTCGATGGCCGCCAGGTGGTGTTCACCGTCCAGGAGTGGTCCGTCGAGCGCAACCAGGCCACCACGCAGCTTTGGCTCACCGAGGTCGCCAGCGGCGCGACCCGGCGCCTGACCACCGCGCGGGCCGCCGACGGTTCCCCGGTGTGGAGCCCCGACGGCACCCGGATTGCCTTCACCTCCAAGCGCGGCGAGGACGAGAGCCCCGCCCTCTACGTGCTGCGCCTCGACGGCGGCGAGCCTGAGCGCGTGCTCGACCTGCCCTACGGCGTCTCGTCCCCGCGCTGGCTGCCCGACGGCTCCGGCCTGATCGCGGTCACGCGGGTCATCCCGGAGCTGGCGGGCAAGCTGGCGGCCGCGGACCTCGCGGCGACCCGCCAGGAGCAGCGCCGGCGCAAGGAGAGCAAGATCTCCGCCAAGGTCACCGAGCACCGCACCTTCCGCTACTGGGACTCCTGGCTGACCGACGGCCTCGCGCACAAGCTGGTCCGCGTCGACCTCGCGACGAAGGCCCTGACCGACCTCACCCCCGGCTTCGACCGGCCCTTCTCGCTCGCCGGCGAGGGCGGCTTCGCGCTCTCCCCGGACGGCCGGACCATCGCGCTCTCGATCAATTCCACCCCGCCGCCCTACCAGGCCAACCCGAACCAGGACCTCTACCTCCTGCCCGCCGACGGCCGCGGCGCCCTGCGGAACCTCACCGCCGACAACCCCGGCTCGGACACGGGCCCCGTCTTCGCGCCGGACGGCAAGTCGCTCGTCTACCGCCGCACCCGCACCGCGGTCGGCGCGGGCGAATCCGCCAAGCTCTGGCGCCACGACCTCGCCGGCGGGGCCAACACCCCCCTGACGGAGGACCAGGACCTCGCGATCGACGAGGTCGTGTTCGCCCCCGACGGCGGCTCGCTGTGGGTGACCGCGGAGAACAAGGGCGCGGTGGCGGTCTTCCGCGTGCCGGCGGCCGGCGGGGCCCTCCAGCCCGTGCTGCGGACCGGCTCCGCCTCCGGCCTGCAGGCGCAGGCGGGCAGCGTCGTGCTCCTGCACACCACGGCATCGCGGCCCGACGAGCTCTTCGCCCTCGAGCCGGCGACCGGCGCGCTGCGGCCGCTCACGCGCTTCAACGCCGAGCGCCTTGCCGGCATCGAGCTGGGCCGGGTGGAAGAGTACTGGTTCACCGGCGCCAGCGGCGACCGCGTGCACGGCTTCCTCTATTACCCGGCCGGCTACGACCCAAAGAAGACTTACCCGCTGGTGCAGCTGATGCACGGCGGGCCGCACACGATGAACCGCGACGCGTGGAACTACCGCTGGAACGCGCACGCGCTGGCGGCGCCCGGCTACGTCGTCACCTGGATCAACCGCCACGGCTCGACCGGCTTCGGCGAGAAGTTCGCGCGCAGCATCCTCGGCGCGTGGGGCGACCAGCCGCTGGAGGACATCCTGCGCGGCACCGACCACCTCCTGCGCCAGCTGCCGAACCTCGACCCGAAGCGCGTCGCGGCCGCGGGCGGCAGCTATGGCGGCTATATGGCGGCGTGGGCGGCGGGCCACACCGACCGCTTCGCCTGCCTCATCAACCACGCCGGCGTGAACGACTTCATCACCCAGTACGGCGCGGACGTCACCAGCTACGGCTTCACCCAAGTCCTCGGCGGGCGGCCGTGGGACAACCCCGAGGGGATGCAGCGCAACAACCCCGTCACCTACGCGAAGAACTTCAAGACCCCGATGCTGCTGCTGCACGGCGAGAAGGACTACCGCGTGCCCTACGGCAACGCGACGGCGCTCTACGGCATCTACCAGGCGATGGGCCTGCCCTCGCGGCTGGTGATCTTCCCGGACGAGAACCACTGGATCCTCACCCCGCAGAACTCGATCTACTGGTACTGGGAGGTGCAGAGCTGGCTCGCGCGCTGGATCGGCGGCCAGCCGACGCTCGAGAAACCCGTGTTCGCCGCGCCGCCCGCGCGCTGAGCCGGGCGCCGCGAACGCTTCACCCCGCGACGCAAAATCACCCTGTCCGCGAGGGCGCGCCGTCTGCTATCCTGACCCGATGCCTGCAATGATGCCCGCCGCCGTCTGGCACGGCGCCCGCGACCTCCGCTGCACCGCCCACCCCCGGCCGGAGCCCGGCCCGGGAATGGTCCTCATCCGCAACCGCCGCGTCGGTATCTGCGGCTCGGACCTGCATTACCACGAGCACGGCTACTGCGCGGCCTTCGTGCCGGACCGCCCCTTCGTCCTCGGCCACGAGCTGGCCGGGGAGATCGCGGCCGTCGGCGAGGGCGTGACTCGCGTGCGCCCCGGCGAGCGCGTCACCGTCAACCCGGCGCGCTCCTGCCGGGAATGCGAGGACTGCCGGGGCGGGCGGCCGAACCTCTGCCGCCGCACGATCATGCTCGGCAGCGCGAGCACGCGCCCGCCGACCGACGGCGCGATGGCGGAATTCGTCTGCGTCCGCGCCAACCAGTGCCACGCGCTGCCGGCCGCGTTGGACGACGGGCTCGGCGCGCTGATCGAGCCGCTGGCCGTCGCGCTGCACGCGGTGCGTCGCGCGGGCGGCGTGGCCGGCAAGCGGACCCTGGTCGTCGGCGGCGGGACCATCGGCCTGCTCGCCGCCCTCACCGCGCGGGCCTACGGCGCGCCGCTGGTGGCGGTCACGGATGTCGTCGCCAGCCGGCGGGCGCGCGCGCTGCAACTCGGGGCGGACGCGGCCCTGGACCCCCGCGCGCCGGACCTCGCAGCGGAGGCGCGGGCGCGGGCGGAAGACGGCTTCGACGTGGTGCTGGAGGCCTCGGGCGCCCCCGCGGCGCTGCGGCAGGCGTTCGACCTCGTCCGCCCCGGCGGGACGCTGGTCCAGATCGGCACGCTCGGCACACAGGACATCCCCCTGCCCGCAAATCTCCTGATGGTGCGCGAGATCAACTACGTTGGCTCGATGCGCTACGGCCCCGTGTTCGACGAGGCGATCCGCCTGGTGGCATCCGGCCGGGTGAACCTGCGCCCTCTGATCAGCGCCGTGTTCCCGTTGTCGGGCTGCGCCGAGGCGATGGCGGCGGCGGGAGACAGGGA
>VHCI01000191.1 GCA_016871775.1 Verrucomicrobiota bacterium
GCTTCAAGGTTCCCGTCGCCGGCAGCGTCACCACCGTGATGCTGGCCAGCGCCGTGCCTTCGATGTCGTTGTACGGCGCCGTAAAGTCCGTCGCCGCGAAGGTCGTGGTCGTGTCTTCCGTCCCGCTCTTCGTGATGGCCCCCAACGTCGGCGCGTCGTTCACCGCCGCCAGGTTGATCGTCACCGTCGCGGCGGCCGAGGACAGCGCGCCATCGGAGGCGGTGACCGTAAACGTCTTCGCCCCGTTCTCGTGCGCCGCCGGCTCGTAGGTCAGGGTCCCGAGGTTCGCCGCCGCGATCACCTGGCCGGCGGTGACGGCGACGTTTCCGAGCTTCAAGGTTCCCGCCGCCGGCAGCGTCACCACCGTGATGCTGGCCAGCGCCGTGCCTTCAACGTCGTTGTACGGCGCCGTAAAGTCCGTCGCCGCGAAGGTCGTGGTCGTGTCTTCCGTCCCGCTCTTCGTGATGGCCCCCAAAACCGGCGCGTCGTTCTGGGCGGCAACGGCAACCCTGACCTGAACCGCCAACGAGGAAACCTGGGATCCATCGCTGTTGGCGGACCTGACGGTAAACGCATCCAACGTTCCGTTGGCATCCGTCGCCGGCCGCCAAACCAAGCTCTCATTGGGTCCGAGGAGGGTTGCTCCTGCCGTCACTGCCGCGCCGGACTTGGTCAGGGTTCCCGTCGATACTGAATCCACCCTGAAAGAAGGGATGCCATTGTTTGGTACGGATGCATCTGACGCCGCCAGGAGAGCCGCGTGCGTGATGGTGTAATGAGTATCTTCATCGGCTCCAGTCAGGGTGCTGACGGTACCAAGGAGCGGCACGTTCCACTGCGCATAAAGCGTGAAGCTGGCCGTGTCGGATGGCGTGTATGTGGCACCCGCTCCCCCCACCCGATTGCCGCCGGCGGCTGCACTGTACCAGCCATTGAAGAGATAGCCCGTTCGCGTCGGCGCGTTTGGCAAGGTCAATTGGCTGCCGGTGGGCCAGCTAATACTGCTTACCGCCGAGCCACCTTGAGAATCGAACGCCACCGTATTGGAGTTGCCCGACCAAACCGCCTCGAGCGTGAAGTCCGTGCTCTTGCCGTGGGCGTAGGGGAACTGCGCGAAACTTCCCGCTACATTCAGACCGTAGGTGACGCCGAGGTACCGCTCCACTTCCGCGATCTCGTTGCCGGTCAGAACGCGGCCGTAGATCAGAACCTCCGCGATCTCGTAGTCGGAAGGCTCCGCATGGCTTCCTGTGTTTGTGACGAGAAGCGGCAGGTTATGATAGCTGCCTCCCGTGCCCCGTTGAGCTCCACCCGCGCGGTAGTAGCTGGTTCCCCCGCTCGGGTAGCTCGTCGAGGCGAGCCAATGGGTCACCGTGCCGAGGTTGCTACTGGAGTTTGAAAGCCATCCGTTGAAGTGCGCCACACCGCGATTGCCGGACCAAAATCCCGCCAGCCAGTTCTGGCCGTCGCCATTGAAAATCCTGCCGCGGCTGTTTCCCGAGTAGCGGGCCACCGTGAAAAGCGTGTAGGTCGGCAGAACTTCCGTGGTGTATCGGATCGATGTGCCCGTTCCTCCCGCCAACGCTGGAATACTCACGGAGTTGCCATTTCCAACCGCGCTGGAAACTACGGTCGGACTTCCCCCGATCCTGGCGGAGGTGATGTTCCGGGCGTTGCCAGAAGAGTCCGCCCAGACCTTTGTCGCGGCGTTATAGTCCGCCGCCTTGAAGCGAGAGTACAGGCCGGTCAGCGACCCGGGGTCCGCCGGCGAGCCCGGCAAGGTCCAGCCGGCAAAACTGTAGCCCGACCGCGTGGGACTGCCCGGGCTCGAGGTGATCGTGCCGCCGGAAACCGTCGTTCCTGCGGCGAGCAAGCTGCCACCCTTGGTATCATATGTGACCCTCAAGCCGATGATAACTGTGATGTTCAGCGGCGCACTCGCCGTAGCGCCGTCGTAAATCACGAAACTCACCGTCCGGGTCCCGGTGTTCGGGGTGGCGGAATTGTTCGTGTAGGTCACGGCTCGAAAGGCCTCCTGCCACTGGGCGAGCGTTGCCTGCGCCTGCGCGGAGGTGAGCGTCAGCACGCCCGTCGTAACATCGTAAGTTCCCGCGATGTTCCCGTGGCTCGCCGCATTCACGTAGCCAAGGACATCTTCGCTTCCCACCAAACCTCCGGTGATTGAAACCCTCGCGGAGCCGATACTACTGCTGTCCACGTCCGTGATGATCAGCCCGGGCACCACTGCCAGCGCGACTTGCCTTGTTGCGATGGCCGGAACCTCGGAACGGACGATAACCACACCCGAGCCGCCGGGAGCTCCTTGTCCTCCATCCCAACCTCCACCCCCCCCGCCGCCGCCGGTATTGGCGCCACCCGAACCTCCATGCAGGCCGCTGCCGTTTCCGCCGGAATTCAAAGCGCTGCCGCCACCCAGACCCGCGCCGCCATTTCCGCCGGCGCCACCGCCGCCTCCCAATCCGCCGTAGCCGCCGAATTGAGTCACGAAAGCACCGCCACCGCCGCCTCCACCCCAGTAGTATTCCGTTCCCAGGATGGAATTCGCGATTCCCACGCCACCCGAACCGTCGCCCGACCGTCCGGTGTCACCTAAGGTGTTCGAATTGGTGTCCTTGCCCTGACCGCCGGCGCCGCCGCCGCCGGCGCCGCGGGTGGGACCGCCCGAACGGGGGAACGTCATATGGCCGCCTCTGTTCCCGTAGATAATTCCGGTATTCGCTCCCAAGGAGTTGCCGGAGCTCGCCCCTCCTTGGTTCAGCCGGGAGTTATTGGAGGCAGCTCCGCCGCCGCTGCCTCCGGCGGTACCGTCGCCGGAATCGTGAGTTCCGCTCGTCCCGCCTCCATCCGCCGTGGCTCCGAAAGCGGTGCTAGCTTGTCCCTTGGATCCGGCCGCACCTCCCGCTCCGACCACGATTGGATAGGAGACTCCGGCCACCACGGAACCAGCGGTGATATAAACCACGCCACCGCCGCCACCGCCGCCGCCCAACGATCCAGCCCCACCACCGCCGCCACCTACAATCAGGGCCTCGATGGTTCCAGATGCCGTCGGAGTGAACGTACCGCTGGCGTTGAACCGTTGGGTCTGCACCAAGCCGGACGCCAACAACGGCGTGTCATTCACCGCCGCTAGGTTAACGCTGACCTGCACCGCCGTCGTGGAAGCCACGGCATTGTCAGGTGTAACCGCCTTCACGGTAAATGCGCTCAGGGTACCGTTGGCATGCGCTGCCGGACGCCACAACAGGCTCTCTCCGGGCCCGAGCAGCGTGGATCCTGGCGTCACGGCGACGCCGTTTTTCGTCAGCGTTCCGGATGTTACCTCCTCGATCCGGAATGAGGGTGTGCCACCACTGGTCACCGACGCATCCGACGCCACCCAAAGCGCTGCGTGCGTGACCGAGAAGGGCGTGTCTTCGGTCCCTCCGGCCAACGGGCCCACCGTGGCAAGAGAGGGCACACCCCATCGGGCGTAGAGCGTGAAGGCAGCGGTGTTCGCGGGGAGGTATACCGAGCCCCCGTCGCCAACCTTGTTTCCTCCGGTGGCAGCGTCGTACCAGCCGACCAAACCGGACCCTGATTTCGTCGGCGTCGGCAGCGCCAATTGGCTGCCGGTGGGCCAGCTAAGACTGTTTACCGCCGAGCCACCTTGAGAATCGAACGCCACCGTATTGGAGTTGCCCGTCCAAACCGCCTCGAGCGTGAAGTCCGTGCTCTTGCCGTGGGCGTAGGGGAACTGCGCAAGCCCGCTTGCGAAGCTTAGCCGATAAGTCTCCCCGATATATCGTTCCACCTCCGCGATCTCGTTGCCGGTGAGAACGCGGCCGTAGATCAGAACCTCCGCGATCTCGTAGTCGGAAGGCTCCGCATTGCTTCCTGTGTTTGTGACGAGAAGCGGCAGGTTATGATAGCTGCCTCCCGTGCCCCGTTGAGCTCCATCCGCGCGGTAGTAGCTGGTTCCCCCGCTCGGGTAGCTCGTCGAGGCGAGCCAATGGGTCACCGTGCCGAGGTTGCTGCTGGAGTTTGAAAGCCATCCGTTGAAGTGCGCCACACCGCGATTGCCGGACCAAAATCCCGCCAGCCAGTTCTGGCCGTCGCCATTGAAAATCCTGCCGCGGCTGTTTCCCGAGTAGCGGGCCACCG
>VHCI01000192.1 GCA_016871775.1 Verrucomicrobiota bacterium
GGCATCCATCCGGCCGGGAGTGAACGGGACCTCGACGGCGTGGACGCCTGCTCAATCGCGGCGGCGCCGCCAAGGACAATCAGGTCGGCCAGGGAGACCTGCTTGTCGCCCGTGGCGCGGGCATTGAACGCAGCCTGCACGCCCTCGAGGGCCCGCAGCACCTTGGCCAGCCGGGCCGGCTGGTTGGCATCCCAGTCCCTCTGCGGCGCTAGGCGGAGTGGGGCGCCATTGGCGCCACCGCGCTTATCCGAACCCCGGAAGGTGGACGCCGAGGCCCAAGCGGTAAAAACGAGTTCGCCACGCCTAGAGCGGTCGGCAGGATCTCGCTCTTGCGGGCGGCGATGTCCTTAGCGTCCACCAGCGGATGGTTCACGGTCGGAATCGGATTCTGCCAGATCAGTTCCTCGCGCGGGACATCGGCTCCGAGGTAGCGGACGTCGGGCCCCATATCGCGATGGGTGAGCTTGAACCAGGCGCGGGCAAAGGCGTCCGCAAAGGCCTTTGGATCCGCGAGGAAGCGGCGCGAAACCTTATCGTAGGCGGGATCAAGCCGGAGCGCGAGGTCGGTGGTGAGCATGGTGGGCCGATGCCGCTTGGCCGGATCAAAGGCGTCCGGCACGGTTTCCGGCGCGTTCTTGGCTAGGAACTCGTAGCTAGTGCCTGTGGGCTGGACCATCGCCGCCGCCCCTCAGACGTCGCGCAGAGCGGAGATCGACTCCTCCAGGACGGGCAAGGCCGCGGCGCGGATCCCGGGGATCAACGCGGCGGCCAGGACGGACAGACCGAAGCCAAGGGAGGGCGGGATCAGAAGTTCCCCCGCAGGCCGAGGATCCACAGCGCCCCGTAGCGGTCGCTCTGCCGGAAGCGCGCCCGGTCCGGCGTCAGCGGTCCCCGGCGCTCGAAGTCCTCCGGCTCATCGCCCCAGTTGCGGATATTGCCGAAGACGCTGAGCCGGCGCGTAACGTTGAACTCGGCGTTCACGTCCACAAGCCGCCGCGGGGTCGCGTAAGTGAAGGTGCCCGGGCCCACGCTGAGGCCGGTGATCTGGGCAAGCTTGCGCTGGCTTTGATAGCTCCAGTTCGCGCGCATGTTGAACCTCGGCCGGGTCAGCACGAGTCCCACGCTGGCCGTGCGCGGGATCATCCCGTTGAAATTGTCGGACTCCACCCCCGCGATCCGCTGGCTTGCGCCGCTGGCGATCACCTGCACCCCGCGAGCCCACGCCGGCAGGAAGGTCAGCGCCTGCCGGTACTGGAAGTCCAGGCCCTGGATGTGCACGACGGCCGGCAGATTGTATTGGGTGGCGACATCATACCGCCCGTACTCCGCCGCGGACAACCCGTGCACCGCCAGGAAGTCAGGGGTCGCCGGGAACACCGTGCTGCCGAAGAAGTTCTCGAACTGCCGTCGGAACGCGCCCACGGACATCAGCCCCACCCCCTCGAAGTAGTGCTCTAGGGCCACCTTGCCGGTCCGCGCGCTCCACACCTTGATGGCGGTGTTGCTGACCACGATCCGGTTCGAGGGCGAAGGCGCCGATTCCAGGTCCGGGAGAGTGATGCCTCCGGCATACTGGTTGTAGTTCGGACGCCCCACGCTGTGGTAGTAGGTCGCCCGCAGCAGCGTGTTGGCCCGCAGGTTCCACGCCGCGTTCAGGCTCGGGAACCAACGCAGGTACTCCTTCTCGGTCCGGGACCCCCTTTCCAGGTAAGTCCGGCGCGAGATCTCCAGCGCGGTCCCTGGCTGCGTCAGCGGCAGGCCATTGGCCCCGCGGAGCACGCGCCCCGCGGCGTCCCGCTGGAAGTTGCGGGAAAGGTCCTCGAGCGGCCCCTCCGCCTCGATGTTTGTCTGCTCGGCCCGCAGACCCCCGACCAGCTTCAGGCGGTTTGCGAACAGGGCGAGATCCGCCCGTAGGTAAGCGGAACTGGTGGTCTCCTGCGCGAACTTCGACAGGCCCAGCGTAGACCGGTAATGGTTGTTCTCGTTCGAGGTGAACCAGGCGGGACGCGAAGCGAGCAGTTCCAGCAATCTGGCATTGGAAGGGCGCTGGGCCGCGGGGAACCCGAAGACTCCCGGGCGCTGGGAGAACACCTCGTCGAGGATCTGCGCCGCGTTGTCGTCCACCGTCCCCGCGCGTCCATCCGCCCCCACGAAGGTCTGCACTAGGCTGCCGCCGATCCGGTCCCGCCAGTTCTGACGCACATCCAGGCCGGCCTTGAGGGTAACGGGGGCCGGCCAGTTGAAGTCGCGCGCGGCGAAGGCGTAGGCGCTCCGCTTGCCATCGCGGGTCAAGTCATCGAACCCGCGCCCGTGAATCGCGTTCCCTGATCCGCTGACGATCGAATAACTCGCGAGTGCGTGTGGGTCGACCGGCGCCCCGGCCGTGCCGTCCGCGACCAGAATCCGCCCGGGCTGCTCGAACCCGATGTCCTCGAAGGCGATGGTCAGGCCGGTGCGCTGGACGGTGAGGCCGCCGAAATACCCGCGGGAGTAGTTGCTGGAGACGCTCCGCGCCCGGGAGTCGCCCAGTCCGAGTTCGGCCCGCCACACCGGACCGGCGTGCCGGTGGATGAGGCTCACGCTTAGGTTGCGCGAGTCCTGGTCGCGGTCCGCGTTCGCCTGGGTGAGCGTGCCGCCCCCGGCGGCCCCGCGTGTGAAGGTCGGGCCGAAGCTCCCGGGCGTCACCCGCGTGATCGAATAGGTTAGGTCACGGCTGCTGTAGTCCCCGTTGAAGGCGGTCGTCTGGAGCGAGAGCGCGATCCGGTCCCGCGGCCCGAGCTTCCAATCGAGCGTGGCGCCGGCGGACTTGCGCTTGGTGAGCCGCGGGAAGTCGCGCACGAGGAAATCGGTCAGGTAGGGCTGATCGGGGGTCGTGTTGGGCAGCGCCCCCCCGTTGGTGGCCGCCGCAGCGCCCCGCCAGGTGGTCTGGATGAAGGTCGAGGGCTGATACTGCGTCGACCCGCCGCCGGACAGGGTGAAGCCGAAGCGCTCGCTGACGGGCTTTACGTAGGAAAATTCAAAGCCGGGCTGGACCTTGGGCGACGTGCCGCGGCCCGGCCCCGGCGTGCGGGTGAGGCTGCGGTCGCCGTCGCGCAGCAGCAGGTAGGAGCTGATGTTGAGGGCGGGCCTGGCGCGTTCGAAGGCGGATCGCACGACAAGGTTCACGGTCCCGGCGAGGGCGCTGCCAGGGGAGTCCGGCGTGGGCGAGAAACGGACCTCGATGCGCGAGAGGTTGTTGGTTGCGACATTGGTCATCTGGATATTGCGGGCCGTGTTGGCCTGGGCGCTCGCCTGCTCGAAGCCGTTGACGGTCACCGGCGTGTAGTCGGCGGGCACCCCGTTCAGCTGGATGTTCATCGCCTCCCCGCCCACCCAGGCGACCTGCACCCCTGGCACGGTCTTGAGCAACTCGCCGACCGATCCGTCCGCGGTGGTGCCGAACTCGTCCGCCGCCAGCACCTTGCGCATATCCGGCGCGAAGCGCTGGTCATTCACCGCGATGGCCGCGCCATCCATCTCGCGGGAGGTCGCCACAACAAAGCGGTCCAGGCTTACGACGCCCTCCGCCGGCGCGGGCGCGCGCTCCACCGCGAGCGCGAAGTCACGGC
This sequence comes from Verrucomicrobiota bacterium, assembly GCA_016871775.1. Classification (GTDB taxonomy): domain Bacteria; phylum Verrucomicrobiota; class Verrucomicrobiia; order Opitutales; family Opitutaceae; genus ER46. Next base: position 3,609 of record VHCI01000192.1, read on the forward strand.
GGGTGGCCTCACCGGAGGAAACGTTCACCACCGCCGTGTCCCCGCCGAGGCCCGTGTAGAACACCCGCACCCGCACCTCTCCCGCCGGAACCTCCGTGAACTGATAGGCGCCGGCCGCATCGGTGAACGTTTCCCGGCCCGTCCCCTCGAGGGACACCCGCGCCAACTCCAGGTACGCGCCGCTGGCGGCAAAGGAGACCCGCCCCGCGACCGTGCCGGTCGTCGCGGCGGACGCGGACCAAGCGGGGAGGGCCGCAACGATGACTATGCCACCAAGCCGGAGCAAAATCGCGGCCACCGTGCAGGGGAGGTACGGGCGAGACAGGCGGGGCATTTTTCAGCAGAGGGTAAGAACGGCCCGCACGATCGGCAGCGTACCGCAGCGGGACGCGGGTCGTTGGGATGAGGCACGAGATCAGCGGCGGCCCACGGATGGCAAGCGCGAGCCGGCGTCCCGATGCCGGACCGAGAACCGTTTGCCAGAG
>VHCI01000193.1 GCA_016871775.1 Verrucomicrobiota bacterium
AGGGGGTGCCAGGGGGTGATGTGCGGCCACATCCACACCGCGGCGGACAAGCGCATCGGGGACATCCATTACCTCAATTCCGGCGACTGGGTGGAGTCGCTCACCGCGATCGTCGAGCACTGGGACGGCCGTTTCGAGCTGATGGACTTCGCCTCTTTCGTGCGGCGGTTCCCGCTGCCGGATCGTGACGGGGTCGAGCCCGGGGCGGAGCTCGCCGAGGCCTGACCGGCCGGTCCGGGAGCGGGTGACAATTGCGTTACGGCCGGTTTCGGCCTCGTTCCCGGTCCCCACGCCCGGTTATCCCTCTCCCGTGAGTCCCGCCCGCAAGTCCGCCCCCCGCCTCCGCCATCCGGTCCGCGCCGAGCCCGCCGTCCCCGCCGGCGATCCCGCGCGCTTCGGCAACCGGGAGCAGAGCTGGTTGGCGTTCAACCAGCGCGTCCTGGACCAGGCCCGCCACCCGGCCAACCCCCTGCTCGAGCGCGTCAAGTTCCTCGCGATCGCCAGTTCCAACCTCGACGAGTTCTTCGAGATCCGGGTGGCCGGTTTGCGGCAGCAGGCGGACTCCGAGACGGCGCCGCTGAGCCTCGACGGGCTGACGCCGCGCGAGCAGCTCCGGCGGGTCCGGGGCGCCGTCGGCGCGATGGTGGCGGCCCAGCACCGCTGCTGGCAGGAGGAGCTGGTCCCGTCGCTTGCGGCGGAGCGTATCGTGTTCCGGCCCACCCACCAGCTCGACGCGGCGGAACTCGCCTGGGTGCACCGCCATTTCCGGGAGCAGGTGCAGCCGGTGCTCACGCCGCTCGCGGTCGACCAGGCGCATCCCTTCCCGCTCCTCGGCAACAAGACCCTCAGCCTGCTGGTGCTGCTGCGGCAGGAGGAGGATCCCGTCGCGGAGCCGGTGCTCAGCATCGTGCCGGTCCCGCGGAGCCTGCCGCGCATCCTCCGCCTTTGTCCCGGCGAGCCCGGCCCGGAGCGATTCCTGTTCCTAAGCGAGATCCTGAAGCTGTGCGTGGGGGAGCTTTTCCCCGGCTACCGGGTGCTCGGGGCCCACGCGTTCCGCGTCACCCGCAACAGCGACCTTTACATCGACGAGGAGGAGGCGGAAAACCTGCTCAAGAGGATCGAGGACGAGCTGCGCAACCTGCGCCGCGGGGCGGCGGTGCGCCTGGAGGTCGAGCACGGCGTGGACGCGTGGGCCCTCGCCGAGCTCGTGCGGCACCTCGGCCTGCCCGAGGACGCGGTCTACGACCAGCCCGCCCCCCTCAATTTCCTGCGGCTGATGTCGCTCCACGACCTCGTCGACCGGCCGGACCTGAAGTATCCGCCCTTCGCTGCGGCGGACTGCGCGGCACTCGCCGGCGGTCGCCCGGTCTTCGACGCCGTCCGGGAGCGCGACCTCCTGCTGCACCATCCCTACGACAGCTTCACGCCCGTGGTGACCTTCGTGCAGGAGGCAGCGCGCGACCCGGAGGTGCTCGCAATCAAGCAGACGCTTTACCGGACCAGCGGCGACTCCCCGATCATCGAGGCGCTGATCGAGGCTTCCCTCGCGGGGAAACAGGTGACGGCGCTGGTGGAGTTGATGGCGCGGTTCGACGAGGCCAACAACATCAAGTGGGCCCGCGAGCTGGAGGAGGCGGGCGTTCACGTCGTCTACGGGGTGGTCGGGCACAAGACGCACTGCAAGAGCTGCCTCGTGGTCCGCCGCGAGGGGGGGCAGATCCGGCGTTACGCGCACCTGGGCACCGGCAACTACAACCCGCGCACGGCGCGCCTTTACACTGACCTCAGCTTGCTGACGGCGCGGGAAAACCTCACCGCCGAGGTGGCGCAGCTGTTCAACTCGCTCACGGGCCTCGGCCGGGCGCCGGAGTTCCACCACCTGCTGGTGGCGCCTTTCAACCTGCACGCGCGAATCCTCGAGCTGATCGCGGCGGAGACGGCGCACGCCCGGGCCGGCCGTCCGGGGCGCATCATCGCGAAGATGAACAAGCTGGTGGACCCGCACGCGATCGAGGCGCTGTACGCGGCCTCCCAGGCCGGCGTGCAGATCGACCTGATCGTCCGCTCCACCTGCTGTCTCGTGCCGGGCGTGAAAGGGTTAAGCGAGAACATCCGGCTCCGGAACCTGGTCGGGCGTTTCCTCGAGCACGCCCGGATCTTCGTCTTCGGGCAGGGGGGCTCGGCGGTGGTTTATGCCGGCAGCGCCGACTGGATGCCGCGGAACTTCTTCCGGCGCGTCGAGGCCGTGTTTCCGGTGGAGGATCCCGCCCTGCGCCAGCGCATTCTGGACGAGATCCTCGCTGCCGAGCTCCGCGACAGCGCGGACGCGGCGGTCCTCCAGCCGGACGGCACGTACGTTCCGATTTCACCCGTCGAGGGCGCGGAATCGTTCCAAGCCCAGCGGCACTTTATGGGCCTGGCGCAGGCCCGGACGGCGGCCGGCGTACCCTGACGAGGGCCGCCCTCAGTCGGGAAGATTCAGTTGATCGGGTCGCATCGAAGTGACCTGCAGGCACCTTTCAGCGGCTCTCTCCCGTCGCCATACCCTCCGGGTACTCCTCGGTCTATCGCCGCTGAAATGCGCTCGCCATCTCACCCCGCTGCTCCGCCTCCAATTGAATCGTCCCTCCCTCAGGGCTGCTTGGCGGCCCGGCGACGTTCCCGCGGCAGGGTTTCCTCCAGCGCGTTCGGCTGGCCCGCCCGCTTCCTCAGGGTGAACGCATCGTAGAGCCGGTTGGTTGCGGTGCGCGCCTCGTAGCGAAGCTCGTCGCCGTCGACCGTGATCAGCTGGAACAGTTGGGTGTCCTCGGCAAACCGCACCGCCCACTCGTCGCCGGGCGACAGGTCGTACATCTTGGGGCCGCTGACCGAGACGACATAGACGGTGCCGATCGCGGGATCGTAGGCCTGGTTGTAACCCTTCGGCAGGTTGACCTCGGCCCCGGCTCGCCCCGGCGCCAAGTCCCCGCTGCGCGCGTAGGTGTGGTCGTGCCCCGTGAGCACGAGGTCGACCTTGAACTCGTCGAGGACGGGTTTCCAGAGTTCCCGGAGCTTCGCGTTGTCGCGGTTCCGGGCAGGCGAAAAGATCGGGTGGTGGAAGGTGAGGATCGTCCAGCGCTGCGGGTTGTTGCGCAGCACTTCGCGCAGCCACGGCACCTGCTCGGCGGGGAGGTCATTCGAGTTCAGCGAGATGATGCGCGCGCCCTGGTAATCCAGGTAGTACACGGTTTCGGTTAGGGCGGGCAGGTCGCGGGGGCCGTTCTCGGGCAGGGTAAACTGGGGCCGCCAGTTGCGGCTGAGGATGCGCGGCGCCGCCGCGTCCTTCTCGTCGAGCTTCGCGTACTCGTGGTTGCCCGGCGTGGGGACGACCGGGATGGTGGCGTTGACCCACCCCGGGGCCCCCAGCCATTCGCCCCACTGGGCGTCGTTGTGGGCCTTGTCGATGAGGTCGCCCGCGTGGAGCGTGAATGCGGCCCGGGGCGCCTCCTGGAACGCCTCGCGGAAGACGCGCGACCAATGGGTGCGGATGTCTTTCTGCGCGTCACCGAAATAGATGAACGTGAAGCGCGCGGGGCCCGCGGCCGCCGTGCGGAAGTGAAACCATTCGCTCCAGTTCGCGCCGTCGCCCACGCGGTAGGTGTAAAGGGTGCCCGGCGTCAGCCCGGTGAACTCGGCCGAGTGGGCGAGGGCGGCACCGAGGCTGGACTCGTAACGCTCGGACCGGACCGGCACCGGAGTTCCCTTCAGTTCCTTGCCCGAGTCGAGCGCCCGCGTCACCTCGGCGGTCGCGCGGGTCACGGAAAGGTCGGTTCGCCACGTGACCGCCATCGAGGTGGCCGGATCGCCGCGCCAGGTCAGCACGATGCGATCCGGGAGTGGCCGGGGCGCGTGCGCTTCCTTTTCCGGATAGGCGGCGGGGGCGGGCGTGGGCTGCGCGCTGGCGACGTGGCCGGCGAGGATTGAGCAGAAGGCGAGGGCGGGGAGGATCTTCATCGTGAGGCGGAGGCGGGGCGGAAGGTGAAGGGCAATGAGAACTGGTGAAAGGACGGATCGGTAAGCAC
>VHCI01000194.1 GCA_016871775.1 Verrucomicrobiota bacterium
CGAGGCCAATATGCCGGCCGACAACGTCGACCGCGCGATCAAGAAGGGCACCGGGGAACTGCCCGGCGTGGTGTACGAGGAGATCACCTACGAGGGCTACGGGCCCGGCGGGGTGGCGTTCGTGGTCAAGGTCACCACCGACAACAAGCAGCGGGCAGCGCAGGACGTCCGCGCCTGCTTCGCGCGCTCGGGCGGCAACTTGGCCGCCAGCGGCGCGGTCGCTTTCCAGTTCCTCCACGCGGGCCAGTTCCTGATCCCCCGCGAGGCCGCCGCCGAGGAGACGCTGCTCGAGCTCGCGCTCGAGGCGGGGGCCGACGATGTGCTCACCAGCGAGCAGGGCTTCGAGGTGCGCTGCGGGATCCACGCCTTCGACCGGGTCTCCCACGCGCTCGAGGCCAAGGGGATCCGCCCGGCGAGCGCCGAGCTGGCGTACATCCCAACGGCCACCGTTCTGGTCCGCGACGCCCAGCACGCGCAGGGGCTGGAGCGGCTGCACGACGCGCTCGATGAGCTGGACGACGTCCAGCAGGTCTTTTCCAACGAGGACGCCGGCGACTGACGCTGGACGGGGGCCTAGAATTGGTCCGGGCCGGGGGCATTTTCGCGGCGTCCATAGACGTCGCCGCCCCTCAGCCCGGCCGACGCGCCCCGGTGCGGGCCTCGAGGAAACGGAGGCCGGCGAGCAGCGTCAGCACGCCCGCGGCGAGCAGCCAGGGCAGGATCGTCAGGTGTTTTGCCGCGAGTAGGCCGGCGGCCGCGGGCACGCCGGCCGCACCGAGGTACGCCGCGCCGGTCTGACGCGCGACGAGCACGGGTGTGTCTTCCGGCCGAAACCGGGCCGGGATCTCGTGCATCAAGGTCGGGTAGAGGGGCGCGAAGCCGAGGCCCAGTGCGAGCAGGCCCGCGGTGGCCACCCACGGCGCGGGCGCGAGGGCGAAGGCCACCGCGCCGGCGAGGGCGAGTAGCACCGCCGCAGGCAGGGTCCTCCCCGGATCGCGCTCGCCGTCCAGCCAGCCCGCGAGCAGCCGCCCGCCGGTGATTGCCCCGTAGTAGGCCGCGGTCGCGAACGCCGCCTCGCCCGGGGTCGCCGCGCGGCCCACCACCAGCACCGACGCGGCCCACACGCCGGCGGAGAGCTCGAGTGCCGCGTAGAGGAACAGCAGCGCGGGGGAAATCCAGCCGGCCGTCGACCGGACGTCGAGCGGCGCGCCGCCGCCCGCGCGGTGCCGCCGAGCCTTCGAATCGTGTGCAGGCACCGCGGCCCAGAGCGGCCGCGCGAGCCACAGCGCGGCGGCCAGGCTCAGTTGCAGGCCCCCCAGCACCACGTAGGCGAGTCGCCAGCCGTGACCCGCCGTCAGCGCCCAGCCGACCGCCAAGGGTCCCGCCGCGGCGCCCATTCCCCAGCAGGCGTGCAGCCAGTTCATATGGCGCACGGTGTAGTGACGGGCCACGTAGCCGTTCAGGCCCGCGTCGACCGCCCCGGCGCCGCACCCAAGGCAGACGCCCGCCGCCGCCAGCCCCACCGCGCCCTGCGCTCCCGCCGCCACCAGCAGCGCCGCCCCGGTGAGAAAGCAACTGCCGGCCACCGCCGGGCCCGTGCCCCAGCGCGCGAGGATCCGCCCGCTGAGAAAACCCGAAACGCCCGCGAGCAGGGTCACCGAGGTGGTCAGCACCCCGGCGACCCCAAGGGGCAGGCCGAGGTCAAGGTGCATCCGCGGCCACGCGACGCCGAAGGAGCCGTCGGGCAGGCCGAGGCTGAGGAAGGCCAGCGTGATCAGCCCGAGGAGGGCCGTGGCGGGCGCGAGAGTCCGGGGCATCTCAACCTCCGCCGGGTCTGCACCGCCGGGACGCGCCGGTTATTTCCCGACCCAAGCCAAGCGGTAGACCTTGCCGCCAGTGTCGTCGCTGAACAGTAGCGAACCATCCGGCGCCTCGATGCAGTCGGCCGGGCGGCCGAAGATCTCGCTGCCGCCGCGGAGGAAGTTCACGACCTTCTGCTCACCCCACGGGCGGCCATCCTCGAAGTGGATGCGCGAGATGCAGTAGCCGACCTTCTCGGTCGCGTTCCAGCCGCCCTTCTGGGCCACGAACGCGTCGCCGCGCGCGCCGGGGATCCGGCTGCCGCTGTAGAAGGTGAGGGAATTCGCCGAGGAATGGGCCGGCAGCAGCCAAGCGGGCACGCGCGCCTTCTGCGCGTACTCTATCAGGCGCGGCTCGGTGAGAAACTCGAGGTTCGGCTGGTTCTTTCCCACCAGCCACGGGTGGCCGTAGAAGCCGCCCTCGACGTAATGGTTCAGCTCCGCCGGCGGGTTGTGGTCGGTGATTGGCTGGCCGAAGGTCCGGTCGCCCTCGAGCTTCGCCGCCATATTGTCGATGTCGTGGTCGACGCCCCAGATCTCGCTGGTCCCCGGGCGCACGGCGAACTTCTCGGTGTTGCGCACGCCGGTCGCGAAGAGCCGCTTTTCGGAGCCGTCGAGGGCGAAGGTCCAGATCTTCTTCCGCTCGGAGGCCTCGATGGGCTCATTGGTGGCGTTGGTCTGGTCACCCACGTGGGTGTGGATCCGGCCGCCGTGGATCAGGAGCGCCCGCCACATATGGCCGCCGCGCGCCCCCGTCGGGAGCCGGTCGGCCCCGATCACCTCGACCACCTCGTCCGCCTTGCCGTCGCCGTTGGTGTCCCGCGCGCGGGAGATCGCGTTGAGCTGGGCGAACCAGAGCCAGCCGTCGTGCCACTGCACGCCTTGGAGGATGGTGGCGGGGTCGCGCCCGGCCACGAAGTCGGTGCGTTCCTCGAAGGTGCCGTCGCCGTCGCGGTCGCGGCAGGCCACGATGCGGCCCTCGCGCGGCACGCTCACGTAGAGAGTGCCGTCGGGCCCGAGCGCGAGGAAGCGGGCGATCTTCAGGTCCTCGACCGCGACGGTGAGGCGGTAGCCCTCGCGGACCCAGACGCCGGGCGGGACGCCCTTGGGGATCGGGGCCACCTTGGGGGCGGCGGCGGAAAGGGCCGCGGGGAAGGCGGCGAGCAGGAGGACGGATAACCGGAGGAGCGGGGGACGCATCGGGGGCAGGGGTGATACGTCAAACTTACCCGCCCGCCCAGCGCTTGCCCAACCAAAAACACGCGCGCCGCCCGCCGGAGCCGGCCGCGGCTCGGGGCTCGCGGGCGTCATCGTCGGGGCGACGGTCCAACTGAGTTCCCCGGTGGCGCCGGGGTGGAGGCCGGGTTTCATCAGCGGGCGGAGTGAAGGGCGCGCGGCCAGCCGGGAGAAGCCAATTCCCCGGCGCTGGCGGGGCTCCGTTCCCGGGCGGATGGTCAGAAGTCGAAGGTCTGCGTCAGGAGGAAGATCCGCGGTTCGGGGAACTGGAAGACCACCGGCACGCCCGCGGCCGACAGGCCGGCCTGCGGGATGAGGCGGTCGTCGTTGAGGAGGTTGCGGACGTTGAGCGAGATGCCCCAGCGCACGCGGCGGCCGGGCAGCGTGGTGGTGTAGCCGAGCACGGCGTCCGTGTTCCACATCGCGCCGCCGAGCAGCGGGTGGTTCACGTCCGCGACGGTCACGGTGGAGCCCGCTGGGAACAGGCCGGGGCTCGCGAGGAGCGGATCGCGGAGGTCGGAGGCGGCGACGGAGCGGCTGGCGTAGCCGAGGATGCGGTCGCCGCGGTAGCGGAGGCTGCCGCCGGCGCGGAGGCCCTTGAGCGGCCCGGAGCTCCAGCGGTAGGCGGTGGTGAAGTTGCCGCGCCACTCAACCTCCTGGCTGGCCGCCTGGCCCTCGCTCTCGCGCAGGAAGAACCAGCCGAGCGCGCTGCTCCGCAGGTAGGCGAGCATCGTCTCGTTCGCGTTGGTGGTGGCGGTGGTGTGCAACTGGGTGGGCCCGTTGCCGCCGCCGCGCTGAGGGACCGCGGCGTCGGTCGCGGCCGCGAGCCAGTCCTTCATCCGGTAGCCGATGAAGTTGAACCAGTCGCTGGCGATCCGCTGGTTGCGGGTGTTGTTGCGGGCGAGGCTGAGGCTCGCGCTCCAGCCGGGGACGGGGTTGGCGACGAGCCGC
>VHCI01000195.1 GCA_016871775.1 Verrucomicrobiota bacterium
GGGGGGCCAGCACGCCGTGGTAGCGGTGGCGGTGCTTGCGGGGCGGCGGCACCAGGGTGGCGAGACGATCCAAAAACTCGACGGGTGTCAGGTACAGCACCGTCTGGCCGTTCGGTCTGGGCTTCGGGCTCGACACCTGAAGGATCGCGGCGCGGGGCGCGACCCCGAGGTCCGTCAGCGCGCGGCGCAGCTCAAGATCGAGCTCGCCGTGCTGCGTCTCGTCGCGCTCAAGACGCTCGCCCGCATGCGTGACGGCGCGGCACCCGGTCCCGAGGCGAGCATGGGCAAGCTCTGCAAGTCGGAGGTCGAGCAGAAGCTGTACTCGTTCGCGGTCGACCAGCAGGGTCCGTACGGCTCGCTGTGGGACGGCGCCCACGCCGTCGACGGCGGACGCTGGCAGGGTGCGATGCTGTGGGCGCGCGCCGGGACGATCTACGCGGGCTCGAGCGAGATCCAGCGCAACATCATCGCGCAGCGCGTGCTGGGGCTGCCGCGCGCCTGACGCCCGCGCGCGTCTCCCGAGCCGCGCGCCTGACGCCCGCGACTCGCGAGTCCGCCGCGAGGTCGGCGCCGGCACGCGGCGCCGTTGCTGCCGCCTGCGGAGTCGGCCGGCGCCACGCGAGCGCGACCGCGCCGAGCATGAGCGCCGCACCGGCGAGCGTGCGCACGCCCGGCAGGTCGCCGAGCGTCAGCGCCTCGATCGCGGTCGCAAGGAACACGCTGGTCGCGGCGGCGAGGCTGCCCTGGCTGGCACTCGTGAAGCCGAGCCCGTGGTGCAGCAGCCACTGCGCGAGCACCGACGTCAGGACCACGCCGGCGAGGAGCCACACAGTGGCGCCCGCGACGTGCGGGAGACCGCCGAGCAGCGCCGGAGCCGTGACCAGCACGCCGACGCCCATGAACCACGTCGTGATCTTCGCCGCGTCCTCGGTGCGGCGCAGCTTCTGCGCCGTGACCACCGCGGCACCGGCCAGCATGCTCGCCGCGATCGACGCGAGGATGCCGACGGTCGTCGCGGATGCGATGTCGACGCGCGCTCCGAGCACGACCAGCGCGCCCGCACCACTCATGGCAAGCGCCACGCCGAGGCGCCGCGTGAACGTCTCGTCGCCGAGCAGCACCGCGCGCATAGGCGGTCCGAGCTGGCGATTTGACATAACCACTTTGTATCGGACGCGGCGGTGTCCGGCGCCCCGCGACCGCGGAGGCTCCCAGCGCAGGGCGCTGAGCGCTCGCAAGGGGGGTCGCGGCCCCGGGCAGCTGGTCAGCCCGGCACCCGGGGCGGGCGTGGGGCGCACGTAGGCGGCCGCGCGCCGGCGGGCGGCGCGCGTGGGGGCCGTTGCGGTGGGGCGGGACTCAGCGCGCGTCGGCCGGCAGCCAGCTCGGTTGGCGCGGCGGCGCGGGCGGGGGCGGCGCCAGGGGCAGGCCGAGGTGCGCGAGGATGCGGGCGATGACGCGCGGGTCGGCGATGGTCGCCACCAGGCGCAGCCGCCCGCCGCAGTCCGGGCACGCCAGGACGTCGAGGCCGAAAGTCCGGCGCAGCAATTCGGCCCAGGCGACGTGGCGGGCGCGGCGGGGAGCAGGCGGGGGAGCGCGCGCCCCGGCCGGCGCGGGGGCGGCGAGCGACGCGCCGGGGGGCAGCGGCCCGGGCGCGGGACGCGCGCCCGGCCCAGGATCGGCCGGCGCGGGGTCGGCCGGCGTGGAGTCGGCCGGCGGCGGCGCCAGCGGCGGCCGCGCGGCGGCCTGCGCCACGCGGCAGCCGCCGCGTGCGGCGAAGGTGCCGTGGTAGAGGAGCAGGTGGGCGCGCGGCCGCGGCACCAGCGCGGCCAGCTTCTCGAGCAGCTCGCTCGGCTCGAAGCGGATTGCGCGCGTGCCGTCCCGCCATGGCCGGCGCAGGCGCAGGAGCACCCGCCCCTGCGCGGTCGGTTCCAGGGCCTCCTGCGCCACCGGCGGGCGCAGAACGTAGCGGCAGAGATGCTCGAGCCGGCGGCGGTCGCCGGCGCGCACGGCGGTATTGGCGTGCAGATCGAAGCCCTCGCGGTGCGCGTGGCGCGGCCCGGCCGCGGTAACGACCGGCGTCGCGGGGTCCGCCCCGAGCCGCCGCACCCGCTGGCCGGCGCGCGGCCCGGTGGCCACCCGGCCGAGTACCGCCGCGCCGGCGACCGCGGCCAGCGCCGGCTCCGCCAGCGCCAGGCTGTCCGCCATCCCGCCGTCGGCTTCGGCGCCGTCCAGCGCGAGGCCCCGGCGCCCCGCCAGCCGCAGGATCCGGCGCCGGACCGCCGCCAGCAGCCGGCCCACCTCGCCGTCGGTCGGCGGCCGCCCGGCGGGGACGAAGCGCATCGCGCCGTCGGGCGCGGTGACGAACACGCCTTCGGCCACCAGGGTGTGGAAGTGGACGTTGGTGTTGAGCGCCGAGCCACAGCGCTGGATGGCGGTGACCGCGCCGCCCCGGCCGACCAGGCCGCGCGCCCGCGCCCGGCGCCGCTCGAAGGCCAGCAGCGCGCGTACGAACACCCCGAGCACGGCGCGGCACAGCGGCGGATCGTAGGCGAGCGCGTAGCGCAGGCGGTGCGGCAGGGTCAGCACCCACTGCCGCACCGGCAGGTCGCCGAGGACGCCGTCGACCAGATGGGCCGCGAGCGCCGCCATGCGCCGCCCGCCACAGGACGGACAGAAGCCGCGCCCCTGCTCCCGCTCGAGACCGGCGAGCCCGCCCCGGCCCGTCCTCCACCCGACCCCGACGCGGGCGACTGGACCTGAGGCGGTTTCCCGGCGGCGATCCCACGCGGCTGGATCGCCGGGGTGCGGCCGCTTCGGCGGCCGCACCCCGGCGTCCCCGGCGCGATCGGCCCGCTCGCCCCGGTCCGGGCGTTATCTGCCCCGCGCAAGCCGGGGGGTTCGGGGGGCGGATCGTGTGAACGTCCGGGTCTGGACGTTCTGTCACCCTTCGTAGGCTTGTCCGGCTTGTCCTTCTTACCGCCCTCTTTATTTAGGGCGTTTGCACACTTTTGGTAGTGGGTGTGTGGTTTGGAACACCTTGTTGTAGAGCTTAGTGTAGGCAATGAGCGTTATCGGAGGACCGTCGGAGCCTACATGTAGGCTTACCCCGTCTGCGAAAGTCGCTTTTTTGGGACCCTTCCCGCAGATGCCATCAAACACCTGTCGACTGGTCGGGCAGTCGGATGGCCCCCAGACATTGTATATCTTCGCCTGCTTCGGTGGACAGGAACAAATTATTTCATCAGCGGCCACCGTGTCGGCTCCCTGGAAACCAGGGAAATCCTTTCCACTTGTATTCTTGAAACAAAGCCCGCCATTGCACTGGGCATACGATCCCGTGCCTTCGCACCGATAGACCGAATAGTTGGATATATCGGGTGGGCTATAAGTGCTTACCATGTAAGTGTCTTCAGCATTACCGAGGGCATTCACGGTGGCTGCATCTCCCTCGGGGGGACCCGGATATTCATGGGTCAGGGCAAGACTATTACCGGACATTTTTTTACACTTCGTATAGGCCACGCCGTTAAAATTGAATGTCACGGCAACCGCACACAGTGCATAATCCTGATTCTCTAAAGGAATTGTGATGGCGGATAATTTGGCAACGCTATTCGATAAAGCAGCGTCACCACCCGCCCCACCATTCCCACCATTCCCAACGGCATGCGCCGCAACGGACACGGTCAGACCGGCAATGCAGGATAATACATGACAGAAAGTTGAGAATTTACTTAGCATGCTCATTTCGCGTTCCTCCAAAATACGCTATGCAGGATAGGAATTTCAATGGGCGGCCGCCCATTGGGGACAGAGGATGCCCCCGTGGTGAGGACTTGTCAAGCAGGATAGGAATTTCAATGGGCGGCCGCCCATTGGGGACAGAGGATGCCCCCGTGGTGAGGACTTGTCAACGGCTTGGGTCGATCAGATCAGGAGCCTGGGGGACCCTTTCGGGCCTTGGACGGGGAA
>VHCI01000196.1 GCA_016871775.1 Verrucomicrobiota bacterium
TGATCGGCGACCTGCGGGCGATCTGCGAGCGCCCCGCGCACGCGGCGATCGCGGAGTTCAAGGAAGCCCTTTCCCGCTACGGCAAGGCGAAGCTCAAGCTGCGCGCTTTGATCGTGGAAAACGGCCAAACGGCGGTCGACGTGACCGCGGCCTTCGTCGTCACCCGCCCCGCCACGCCCGCGCTCCAACCCGCGTGAAGCGGTTCCACGACTAAATAGAGCCCCGAGCCAGTCGAGGGCCTTAGGCTAGCACAAGTTGCACGGCTTCCGCCGTCCCCGGTCTGACCGAAGCCGAAGACATCAGATGTGCTTGGAGTCCGTCTCGTCCTTGCGGACGTAGCCGGACTCCTGGCGAGCGTGGTTAACCTGGTTCTTCTTCAGATAGGCCTGGTACACGTCGCTCGCGGACATCCCGAGCGTCTGGGCGAGGGAGACGAGGAAGTGGAAGAGGTCGACGACCTCGACGCGGGCGTTCTGCTCGTCGAACTTCTGGTACTTGGCCCACCATTTCCACGGGACGCTGTCGACCAACTCGGCGGTCTCCTGCTGGAGGGCGCGGGTGTAGTTGAGGACCCAGCGGACCTTTTCCTCGTCGGTGGGGGGCGGCAGATTAACGCCGATGCGGCGGTTCAGGGCGTCCTGCATCCGGAAGATCTCCTCGAGTTTGTCCATGAGGCGCAGGCTGGGCGGGGCAGAGGAACGCTGGCAAGCTGGTTCGGAATTGCCTCTTGCCACTCTCGGAAGGGTCCACCACGTTCTCCCTTCCCGCCGTCGTTGAGCGCTTCCGCGTTCCGTCGGCCAACTCAGGCTGCCCCCGCGATCCCGCATTCCGGGCCGCCGTCACACCACAAACATCCACATGTCAGATCCAGCCCTACCAGGCGCGCCGCTTCCGGACCGCGCCGGCCCCTCCGCCCCGGCGCCTGCGCCCGCGGGAGCCCCCGTCGCGGCGCCCGCCGCGCCCGTCCAGCCCGCCCCCGCCTTCGGCTCGTTCGGCGCCACCCGCGGCACCGGTCTCGCCCGAGGCAAGCGTCCGCAACCCGCCAGCGCCGGGTCCGCCGCGCCCGCCACCCCGGCGGGCTACAAGCCCAGCTCCCTCGAGGTCATCACTCTGAAGAGCGAGTTCAAGAATCCCTTCACCGGCGAGGTGGCCGTGACCACGCCCCGGGCCTACGAACCCGAGCCGCCGCCGGCCCCGGCGCCCCCGGCGCCCGCCCCGACGGCTCCGGCCGCGGAGGAGAGGGCGGAGTTGAAGATCATCCCGCCCGAAGCGCACCGGCGCAGCGAGGTGCGCTGGGAGACCCCGGCCCCCGGCGCGCGCCAGGAGGATCGTCCCCACTTTCAGACCTCCCGCGAGCGCCGCGAGGCGGCCGAGGGGCGCGAAGGCGGCCGCGGTTTTGCACCCCGCGAAGGCCGGGAAAGCCATCGCTTCGAACCCCGCGAGCACCGTGAACCTCGCGAGGGCCGCCGGGAAAACCGCCGGGGCGAGGGCCGCGGACCGCGGCATCCGGCTCCCGAGCCGACGCCGGCCCCCGCGCCGGAGAAGCCGGGCTTCTTCGGCTGGCTGAAGAGCCTGTTCGGTGGCAAGCCCGCGGCTCCGGCGGAGGGTGAGGCTCGCTCCCCGCACGGGGACCGCCACCGGAGCCACCGTGGCCGCGATGACCGCGGTCCCCGGCCGGAAGGCCAGGGTGACGACGGCGGTCCGCGCCGTCGCCGCCGCCGGGGCGGCCGCGGCCGCAACCGCGGAGATCGCGGCGACCGAGGCCCGCGCCCTGAGGGCCAGCAGGGCGGCGGCGCGATTTGAGTGCCGTTTCCGCTTCAGCCTTGCGGGGCGACGCATCGCCCCCGCATCTCAGGGGCGTCCTCCGGGACGCCCTTTTTCTGGGGCCCGTCCCGACCTTATGGCCGATCTCATTGTCAACGGCGGCAAAGCGCTCGCCGGCACCATCACTCCCTCCGGCAACAAAAACTCCGTGTTGCCGATCCTCTGCGCGAGCCTGCTCACCGATAAGACCGTGACGCTCGCGAACGTCCCGGCGATCACGGACGTGGAGAAGCTGGTGGCCTTCCTGCAGGAGCAGGGGTCGCGCATCAGCTGGGAGCGGCCGGCGGGCACGATGACCCTCGACCACCGAGGCTTCGAGCCGGGCCGGATGAAGGGCGAGCTGCCCTCGGGAATGCGTTCCGCGGTGCTCCTTTTCGCGCCCCTGCTGCGGCGGATGAAACGCCTCTGCATCCCGGTGAACGCGGACGGCTGCTCCCTCGGCATCCGCGAACTCGACCCGCATTTGGAGATTTTGGCGTGCCTCGGCGCGCGGCTGGAGCGGGGGCGCGAGGTCGTCCTGCGCCTGCCCCGGCGCTTCCGCGGGGCGCGGCACTGGCCGGACTATATGTCGGTGACGGCCACCGAGAACTTCGTGATGGCGGCGGTGCTCGCGGAGGGCACCTCGACCCTGATCAACGCGGCGAGCGAGCCGCACGTACAGGAACTGTGCCACGCCCTGGTCGCGATGGGCGCGCGGATCGAGGGGATCGGCACGAGCCAGTTGACCGTGGAGGGAGTGGAACGGCTGGGCGGGGCGCAGCTGACTATCAGCACGGACCACCACGAGGTGGTGACCTTCCTCGCGCTGGGGGCGATCACGGGGGGCGAGGTGCGTGTGCGCCACTCGGTGCCGCAGCATTTCGACCTGATGGCGCGGGCCTTCGGCAAGCTGGGCGTGAAGGTGACCCACGAGGGGACGACCGCCGTGGTGGCGGCGCGCCAGCGTTTGGAGGTGGAGGCGCCCTTCACCCGCAACCTGCTCCCGAAAATCGAGGCGGCGCCCTGGCCGTACTTCCCGGTGGACCTGCTGCCGTGCATGCTGGCCCTCGCGGTGCGCGCCAAGGGGGCGATGCAATTCTGGAACAAGGTTTACGAGGGCGGCTTCACCTGGATGCCCGAACTGGCGAAGCTCGGAGCCCACGTGGTCGTGAGCGACCCGCACCGGGTGATCGTGTTCGGCGATCGCCCGCTGCGACCGACCACCGTCGATGCCCCCTATATCATCCGCGCCGCCGTCGGGCTGTATATGGTCGCGGCCAGCATTCCCGGACGCTCCGTGGTGAAGAACGCGGACACTATCCGCCGCGCCCACCCGCGCTTCGTGGAGAACCTGCGGAGCCTCGGTGCGGACGTGGAGTGGCGCTAGCCCGCCGCCCGCGCCGCAGGACGGCACTTTCCCTCCCGCCGCCACCATCCCGCGGCGCGATTTTCTCTGCCTCTGAAGCTCCTGACCCTGCTCCTGGCCCTCGCCCTGCTCCCCGAGATTCTCCGCGCCCAAGGCGCCACCGGCACCCTGGAGGGCCGCGGCCAGAACCCCGCCAACTGCACCTGCCTCGAGGGCGCGCGGGTGAGCGTCAAGGGTACCGCCCTGACGGCCTTCACCGACGACGCCGGCCGCTTCCTGCTCCCGGGGGTGCCGGCAGGGGAGATGCGCGAGCGCGTGTTCTCAAACGGGGTGCCGGCCATCCTCACCCCGGCGCGCGTGACCGCGGGCGCCACGACGACTCTGGAGATCGCGCTGACCCCGGCGGCCGCGGCGGTGCGGCTCGACCGGTTCGTGGTCGGCGAATCCCGCGAGAGGAGCGGCGCCGCCATCGCGATGAACGAGCAGCGCTTCGCCGCCAACATCCGCAACGTCGTCTCATCGGACGAGTTCGGCGCGGTGGCCGAGCGCAACGTGACCGCGTTCCTGAAAAACCTGCCCGGCATCACGTGGACCAGAGCGGCGGCGGCCAGTACATCTCGACCGAGGGCGCCCCGAAAGCCAACACCCCGATCACCCTCGGCGGCACCCACGAGGGGATGCGGGGCCACCGGAATCGAGAGTCCGGCAGCATCCAGCGTAGACGGCTGACCGGCCGACTAGCGCGACGCCTGCTCGCGCAGCGCGCGACGCCGGTTCACTTCCGCCGCCACCGCCTCCAGCCG
>VHCI01000197.1 GCA_016871775.1 Verrucomicrobiota bacterium
CCGGAAACCCAGCCGCCGAGGCGCACCCGCTCAACCAGCGCCATGTGCGGAACCGTGAGCGCGGCGAGGCCGACAAAGAGGATCTGCACGACGCGGCGATCCACCGGTTGGTCCCTGAGCAGGTACCACGCCACCGCGAAGGCGGCCGCAACCAGGGAAAGGGGCACGAACATCGCGGCGAGAAGGGGCCTTACCGAAGACTGCCGGCAGAAACGCGCCGACCGGATCATGTGCCTCGCGCTGTGCATCGTGCAGAAGAAAATCGCGAAGGAAACAAATGGTGTCGCCAGCCACGCGAGCAGACCGAGGCTTCCCAGTTCCACCGCACCCAAATGGCGACGCCACGCGAGGAAGATGACCGCCGCACCCAGCCCGATCGCCCAAGGTCCGGCAGCGTAGGTCAGCCAAGGAGTCAGCCAGCGCGCCGCTTCGTCGCCAACCAGCAGACCGAACAGGTTCTCCACCTCCTCGCGGTGATCCAGGAGGGGCAGAAAGATGATCGCACCTCCGTACAACAGCCGGACCAGCCATGGAATCCGGCCCTCGGGATCTCCGGAAAAGTGCGCGATCGAGATCACCAGGAAGCCGATCAGAAAGAGCATCGGGAAGACAAACCAAAGGCCCACGACCGCGCTCGCGAGCAGGATGTACAATGCCCCGAAGCGCAGCCACGCCCCCCACGTCCGTACACCGTACAACTCCCGCGCGAAAATTGTATCCAATGAACCATGGGGGACACCGAGGACGCCGATCGCGCACCCAGCGAGAAGAACCTCGGTCGACCGCTCTAAGGCCGGCAGGAATCGGGTCGCAACCACACCGAGAATCGCCAGCGCGCAGAAAACCAGCCCTTGGATTTGGGTCAGCTTCATAAGCCTTTCCGCAACGCCTCGCACAGGAAGGGCGTCGAGGGGAGGGAACGCATGACCTGAAGAAAGTCCAGCGGCCTCGCCTCGTCACTCAGAAATCGCAGGACTGGTCCGGGATCCGGACGCGCGAAGAGGCTCAGGAAAAGGCCGGGGGCGCTTTCGGGCTGACGGCACAGGACATCAAGGAACAGGGAATCCAAGCGCCGGGTGACCCACGGATCCGCGCGCAGCGGCGCGGGCGTTTTCCCGTGGGCCGCACGCTCCGCCGTCACGTCTGCCCAGCGCTGAATCCGCTGAAAGGCGTAGCCCGTCGCCGCCCGAGCCGCTCCGTGGTGTAGTCCGACGCGTACGTAGCCTTGGCTCCGGACGGTCGGCGGCTCGCTCGTTCCCATCGGAATCGCATGGTACTCCTGACGAATCCGCCGGATCGCGCGGCCTGCCGCCGTCCGCGCCACGAAACGCGCCAGCGCGGGAGCCAGTTCTGTCGCAGTCTGCCGCTCCGGTGAAAAGACTGTTGCCTCAACCAGCGCTCGGGTCGCGCTGAAGGGGAGGACGTAGCGGAAACAGATCCCTCCCCGGACATCCGGCTCGAAGTCCATCAGCGTGACCTGATCGCTGGCGAAGTTGCCCTCCGGGCACTCTATTTCCACCCCGCTGAAGGACTGCCAAAGCCGCGGCGGAGAGCCAGAGCTTTCAAGCGGCGGACGGGTGTCGATCACCGCTGCACTTTGCAACGCACGCCGCGACGTTTGTACCCGCCATAAGCCCGCAACGCGAACCGGGGGCGCGATCACAGACTCTCCGAGGAATGACGTGATGCGGGTATTCCGCCGGATCAGACCCCAGGCTGCCGCGTAGAAGTCACCCGAATCAATCGTCTGATAGGGCATCCCGCAGCAGTCGACCGATATAGTCCGCCCGCCAGCGCTCACATGGACCGCCGGCCACTCTCGGCGAGCCAAGTGCGTAAGCCGGGCCCCTGGCGTGCGCCAGTAGCTCCACGACCGATCGTGGATGTAGACTTCCCTTGGCTCCACGATCGCGACCCGCGGGCAGTCCGTCCCCCGTGCCGCCAAGCGCATGGCCAGACTCAGGCCGGCGCATCCGCCACCAATGACGATGAGGTCAGCCTCGGTCTGCATCGCCTCAATGGACCCGGGGCAGGCCCTGAAGGGCGAGGTGCAAGCTCATCTCATGGACGCTAGGATGCCGCCAAAAGCCCCGATCGAATCCAGTTCCTGCAAACGCCCGGAGGGTGAGTCCGAACTTCTCCAGCCCAGACACCACGGACCGGCCACTCCACGCATCGCACCGCCGGGCGCGCAGCCGGACGCCGATTTGTCGGTAGGCTCGCGCGGCGATGAGGATGCCGTGACGCGCTCGCAGGGGCAGGAACGAAAGGCCCCGCTCACCGCTCGCATAATACCGGTCCGCGAGCGTCAGCAGGTGCCCGATCGCCGCGCGCAGCTCGACTTGCTCCGCCGCCGAGGGCGAGGCGAGCGCGCCTAGCGGAACCTTACCGATGAGGCTCTCCGGCAGATAGCATCTTCCGCGCAAGGCATCATCGCGGACGTCGCGGCAGATGTTCGTCAGTTGCATGCCGATGCCGAGGTCGATCGCAAACGGTGCCGCCGCCGGATCTGTTGCGTCGAGGATGTTGCTCATCATCAGCCCCACCGTTCCTGCGACGCGGTAGCAATAGCGTAACAGCTCCGTCTCCGTCGCCATTCTTACCGCACCAAGATCCTGCTGCAGGCCCGCGATGAGCTCAAGGGGAACAGGCGGCTCAATCATGCACTCTCGCATCAAGGCGAGCGCGTCGGCCAGCCCCGGGGCGCTCGTCTGCCCGCGCCGGATCGCCTCCGCGGCAACTTCGAGGAGTTCGCGTGCGGCATCCGCAGACGCCCCCTCGTCCACTAGGTCATCCAAGTACCGACAGAAGGCGTAGAGCCGAGCCGCCCGCTCACCGTGCAGCCGGCTGAGAAGCCGCTTGGCCCAGTGAAAGGTCTGGCCCTTCGCCGCGAGGATTCGCTCCGCGTTCTGCAGGGGAGTCCCGGCGGGCGTCATGTCGCCGCGGAGATGAGGGTGTCGATCACCTTTGCCGAACATAGTACGCCGGGTACGCCCGCGCCTGGATGAGTGCCGGCACCAACGAGGTAAAGATTCCGGATTCCCTCAGCCCGATTGTGGAAGCGGAACCAAGCGGACTGTCGGAAGACCGGCGCGAGCGAGAAGCCGGCGCCGAACTGGCTGAGGTGGTCGTGCGCGAAGTCATCCGGGGTCAGCGCGAAGTCCGCCGTGATCGTCTCCCTCAAACCCGGCAGAATCGTCGCCGCGAGCGCTTCAACGATCCGTGCCCGCAACCGCGGCTCCTCCCGTCCCCAGTCGATCCCTGCCTGCTGGTTGGGCACCGGACAGAGGACGTAGAAGCTGTCGCATCCCTCCGGTGCGAAACTTGGGTCCGTTGCGGTCGGCCGATGCAGGTAGAGGGAAAAATCGTTCGCCAGCACGCGGCGGCGGAAGATATCTTCCAGCAGCTCTCGGTAACGCGGACCCATCCAAATTGTGTGATGAGCGAGTTCTGAATACACGCGCCGCGTCCCAAAGAAGAGCACATACAGGCCCATCGAATACTGGGCGACTTTCAGCTTCAGCCGGCTCGCCAGAGCTCGCTGCCCGGGCGGGATCATGCTTCCATGGAGGTGCGCGGCGTCAGCATTCGAAACCACGACGTCCGCCGCCACCCGAGTGCCGTCGTCCAGCACGACTCCCCGAGCCTGACCCTCCTCGACCACGATTGATCGCACGGTCGTTTTCAGGCGCAGCTCAACGCCCTGACGCTCCATGAGGCCCCGCAATGCAGCGACCAAAGCACCGGTGCCGCCCATCGCGAAGTGCACGCCGTAGGCCCGCTCCAGGTAGTGGATCAGCCCGTAGATGCTGGTAGTGTCGAAGGGGTTACCTCCCACCAGTAACGGCTGGATTGAGAAGGCTTGGCGCAGCCGAGGATCCCGGAGGTGGCGCGAGACCATCTGCC
>VHCI01000198.1 GCA_016871775.1 Verrucomicrobiota bacterium
CGTACGAGGTTATCAAGCGGATCGGCATATTGCCGATCACCCAGTCAGCCAGCACATGACCCGCAACCCGGTGGCCGTCCGTGAGGATCGATTGGCAGCTGAGATCGTGCACGTCTTTGAACAGCACCGCATCGACGAGATCATCGTGGTGGACGCCCAACGCCACGTCATCGGCCTGGTGGATGTGCAAGACTTGTCACGCGCCAGCATCTTCTAATTATCGCTGCTTACCCCATCCAGCGACGAAAAACTTCTTGAACCCGTTCCGAGACTAGTTCGCGCAGGTGCTCCTGCGCACTAAACCCTTTTGACCCCGCACAAGTGCGCCGCTTTTAAAAAATCTAGCTAGGGGAGGCTTCCGAATGGATGATGCACCATGGCCGCGTTGGTGAGGAGAGGTCGCTCACCGGGGTAGTAGTTTGAGAAGGGCGCGCCAGCAAAACAACGAAATTGGCCGCCGCGACGAGGGCAGAGGAGGCAGAAGACAAAAGGCGCGGACGGGGCCGGCCCCCTCAACAAAGGATGGCTTTATCCGGCGGTAGCACTTTAGAATATCCCTATGAATTGGCAAAACTCATCGGTGTTGATCACTGGTGGCACGGGATCCTTCGGGAAGCGCTTTACCGAAGCCCTGTTGCGTAACTTTACTCCCCGCAAACTCGTTGTCTTCTCACGTGATGAGCTCAAGCAGTTTGAGATGGAACAGCATTTCCCCGTCTCGAAGTTTCCCCAAGTCCGCTTCTTCATCGGCGATGTGCGCGACCGCGACCGGATCGCGCGCGCGTTGGAGGGCATTGACATCGTCGTCCACGCCGCCGCGCTCAAGCAGGTGCCCACGGCGGAATACAACCCCTTCGAGTGCATCAAGACCAACGTCCTCGGCGCGGAGAATCTGATCGAAGCCTGCCTGGCCAGCGGCGTGAAGCGCGTCGTGGCCCTCTCCACGGACAAGGCTGCTGCGCCCATCAACCTCTACGGCGCCACCAAGCTCTGTTCTGACAAGCTCTTCATCGCCGCCAACAACATCCGCGGCAACCGCGACATCCGCTTATCGGTGGTCCGCTACGGCAACGTCATGGGCTCGCGCGGCTCGGTCATCCCGTTCTTCCTCGACCGCCGCAAGACCGGCACCCTACCCATCACTGACCCGCGCATGACCCGGTTTAACATCACCCTTGATGAAGGTGTGAAGATGGTTTTGGACGCCATGGGCAATGCACTCGGTGGGGAGATCTTCGTCCCGAAGATTCCCAGCTATAAAATCCTCGATGTCGCGGAAGCCATCGGGCCCAGCTGCCAGAAGCCCATCGTGGGCATCCGTCCCGGCGAGAAGATTCACGAGGAGATGGTCACGGAGACCGATGCTTTGCAGACAATTTCCACCGCCCATCAATACATCATCGTCCCGATGATGTATCAGCGCGATCAGGCGGAGGTCATGGCTGAGTATTGCCGCCACCATCAGGGCGCACCGGTGCCGGAAGGCTTCTCCTTTAATTCCGGCCGCAACACCGAGTGGCTCACCGTCCCGCAAATCCGCGCGCTCATCCGCCAGCACGTGGACCCCGCGTTCAATCTCGTTTGAACGGCCTGCCCGCGCATGAGAGTCATCCCCTACGGACGCCAGCTCATAGACGAGGACGACATCGCCAACGTGGTCGCCACGCTGCGGTCCGACTGGCTGACGCAAGGCCCGGCAATCGAACGCTTCGAACGCAAGGTCGCCGCGCACTGCGGGGTGAAGCACGCCGTCGCCGTGGCGAATGGCACCGCCGCGCTCCACATCGCCGCCGCCGCGCTCGGCTTCCAGCCGGACGACCTGCTGTGGACTTCGCCCAACACCTTTGTCGCCTCGGCCAACTGCGCCCGCTACTGCGGCGCGGACGTGGACTTCGTGGACATAGACCCGCGCACTTACAACCTGAGTGTCGCGCGATTGGCAGAGAAGTTGGCGGCCGCCGCGCAAACTGGGACCCGCCTGCCGAAGGCCATCGTCCCAGTCCACTTCTCCGGCCAATCTTGCGAGATGGAACCCATCGCGGCGCTTGCCAAGCGTTACGGCATCGCCGTGCTTGAAGATGCCTCGCACGCCATCGGCGGGAGCTATCGCGGGCGGCCTGTCGGCTGCTGCGAATTTAGCGACCTCGCCACCTTCAGCTTCCATCCCGTTAAGATTGTCACCACGGCTGAGGGCGGGATGGTGGTCACCAACCGCACCGACCTTTACGAACGCCTTCTGCTCTTCCGCAGCCACGGCATCACGCGCGACGCGAAGTTCATGGAAGGCGAGAGCCACGGCCCATGGTATTACCAGCAGGCTGAACTCGGCTGGAATTATCGCCTCACCGACCTCCAAGCCGCGCTGGGCGAATGCCAGATGAACAAGCTCGACGCGTTCGTCGCCCGCCGCGCCGCGCTGGCCCGGCGCTACGATGAATTGCTCGCCGACCTTCCGCTCACCCTGCCGTGGCAGCACCCGGATACCGCCAACGCCTGGCACCTCTACGTCATCCGCCTGCGCCTCGACCGGCTTCAAAAGACCCGCCGCCAAATCGTCGAGGAACTCCGCTCCGCTGGCATCGGCGTGCAAATCCACTACATCCCCGTCCACACCCAACCCTACTACCGCCGCCTCGGCTTCCGCGACGGCGACTTCCCCGAGGCGGAGAAGTATTACGCGGAGACCATCAGCCTCCCGATGTTCGCGGCGCTGAAGGACGCGGAGCAGGAGAAGGTTGTGGACACGATCAAAGGCGTATTGAAGTGAGCCATGGGTGCGCTCCTCCTTCGCGCTGACGCCGGCTCGCAAATTGGCATGGGCCATGTGATGCGCTGCCTCGCGCTGGCCGAGCCGTGGTTGCAGGCTGGCAGCGCCGTGACCTTGCTCACCGCCGCGCCTTCGTCCGCCCTCCGTGCTCGCGCCGAATCACTCGGCGTCTCCCTCAGTGAACTCACCGCCGCGCCCGGCACGCCCGCCGATGCCGCCGAGACCATCGCCCTCGCGCAATCGCTCTGCGCCGCGTGGCTCGTCCTTGATGGCTACCATTTCGATGCCGACTTCCAGCGTGCTGCCAAGGCCGCCGGCCTCCGCCTGCTCGTCTTCGACGACATGGGGCAAGTCGCACATTACTCGGCTGATTTCATCCTGAACCAAAACCTCGGCGCGAAGGAATCGCTCTATCCGCACCGAGAGCGAACGACGCGCCTTCTGCTGGGACCGCGCTTTGTGCAACTGCGCCGCGAGTTCCCCCGCGCAGCCGTGCAAACGAACACCGCTCGCCTCCCCTCCATCGCCCCCACCGGGGGAGAGGGCCAGGGTGAGGGGACTTCGTCCACGCGACACGTCCTCGTCACCCTAGGCGGCAGCGACCCTTATAACGTCACCGCCCACGTGGTCGCCATCCTCCAAACCATTCCAAACCTAACGGCCGACATCATCCTCGGTCCCGCCAATCCGCACGCAGCCACTCTGCAACCGGCGATCGGCAATCGCTCGTCAGCAATCACAGTTCACCAGAACCCGGCCGACCTGCCGCATCTAATGTCCCGGGCCGACCTCGCCATCTGCGCTGGCGGCACGACGGCTTGGGAACTCAGCTCCCTCGGGATCCCCATGCTCGTGCTCGTGCTGGCGGAGAATCAACGCACCAACGCCGAGCAACTCGCCGTAACCGGCGCGGCCATCCACACGGCCATCACCTCACTCGCCACCGACCTCCGTGCGCTCCTCACCAACGCCCCGCTCCGAGCGAAAATGTCCGCCCGCGCCCGCATGCTCGTGGACGGTCGCGGCACGTTCCGCGTCTGGCTGCGGATGAACGAAACCGCGCTCGAATGCCGCACGGCGCACGCCGCTGATTGCCACCGTGTTTGGGAATG
>VHCI01000199.1 GCA_016871775.1 Verrucomicrobiota bacterium
GCCACGCCGCCGCCGCGGCGCCGCAGTCCTCCGCGAGCATCCCCTCGGATTTCCAGACGGTGACCGGCACCAGCGGAGCCGCGGGATCGGGCGCGCGGGGGATCGAGAATGCGCCCACGCCGGGGGCGGTGAGAGTCAGCGTGGCCGCGTCGAGCCGCGTCGCGATCAGGGCCATCCGGGGGAGCGTGCGCTGGCTCAGGAAACGCCCGGCCGAATCGACCACGAGGAAGCGCCGGTCGCCCGCGAGGCCGAGGGCGTCGACGTCGGCCTCCACCACGGCGCAACCGCCGAGCGACTTGACCGGATGGACGTGAATGCCGCGGAGAACCATCAGGACGCCGAGCCTCGGTCCCCGGGAGGGCCGCGACAACGCCAAAGCCGGCGGGCGCCCGCGTTACCACCGGGTCCGTCCGTGCGTCTCCCAAGCGTTCGTATGCCGCCCGCCTCCGCCGCTGTCCTTGTCCGTGTCGCCCTGCTCACCCTCGCGCTGGACGGCGCCACCTTGGGTGCGGCCGCCGCCGACGCCTTCACCCGTTACGACCGGAACCGCGACGGCCGCGTGACCGCCGCCGAGCTCAACCTGCCCGCCGCCTTCGCCCGCTACGATCTCGACGGCGACGGCGTCATCACCCGCGCGGAATTTGACCGGGTGAACGCCGCGCCCGCCCGAACCGGCCCCGCCGGGGAACGTGCGCCCGTGGATCCGGGCATCACCGCCGCGGACTTGGCCAGCCTCCCCGTGGACCCGGCGCACCCCCGTCCGGCCGAGCTCGGCGTCGGCCGCCAGGTCCCGGACCTAGGTTTCCGGGATCTGGCTGGCCGGGCGCACCGGCTGGGCGACTGGCGCGGCCAAGCCGGCCTGGTGATTGCGGTCACCAGCGCGACCTGCCCGCTGAGCAAGCGTTACCTACCCAGCCTCGCCGCCCTCGAACCTGAGCTCCGGGCGCAAGGGATCGGGCTCGTGCTGGTCAATCCGTTCGCCAGCGAGGATCCGGCCGAGATCCGGGCGCAGTTGGCGGCCCATTCGTTCACCGCCCCGTACGTGCACGAGGCTGATCGGGCGCTGACCGCCGCGCTGGGCGCACGCTCGACCACGGAGGTCTTCCTCCTCGATGCGACGCGGACCCTCGTCTACCGCGGTGCGCTCGACGACCAATACGACCTCGTCCGCAACCTGCCCGCACCGCGCCAACCGCACCTGCGGCGGGCCGTCGCGGCGCTGCTCCGCGGGGCGCCGCCCGAGATTGCGGCGACCGTCGCCCCCGGGTGCGACCTCGAGGCCGCCCCCGCCGCGGCGACGGCCCGTCCTGTCGCCGTGACCTATCACCGGGACGTCGCCCGAATCCTGCAGCAGCATTGCGTCTCCTGCCACCAGCCGGGGGGCGTGGCGCCGTTCGCCCTCGATTCCCTCGCCGCGGTGCGCGACCGCACCCGCGTGATCCGCCGCGTCCTCGAGCAAGGCACGATGCCGCCGTGGTTCGCGGCCCCGCCGGCCCCGGGCACGCCCTCCCCGTGGGCGCACGACCGTTCGTTGCCGGAGCGCGACCGCGCCGACCTGCTCGCCTGGCTGGCGTCCGCCGACCGGCCGGAGGGCGACCCGCGCGACGCCCCCCTGCCCCGCCGCGCACCGACCGGCTGGACCGTCGGCACGCCGGACCTCGTCGTGCCGCTCAGCCGCGCGTACCGGATCCCCGCGGGCGGCGTGATGCCGTACCAGTTCGACGTCGTGACCACCACCCTCACCGAGGACCGGTGGGTGTCGGCGTACGAGATCTTGCCGAGCGCGCGTGACGTCGTGCACCACGTGATCGTGAACGTCCACGCCCCCGGCCAGCCGGTGCGGGACCACGAGGAGGGCGCGACCGGCTACTGGGCGGTGTACGTGCCGGGCAACGGCGCGCACATCTACCCGGAGGGGTTCGCGCGGCGCCTACCCGCGGGCGCGCGGGTGAGTTTCCAAATCCACTACACGCCGAGCGGCCGGCCGGTGGAGGAGCGCCTCCGGCTCGGCCTTGTGTTCGCGAAGACGCCTCCGCGCCACGAGGTGCGCACCCTGCCGATCCCAGGCCGCAACCTGAGCATCCCGCCCGGCGCCGCGCACCACGTGGAGACCGCCAGCCGGCGCCTGCCCTACGACCTGCCGCTGCTCAGCCTGATGGCCCACCTGCACGTGCGCGGGAAATCCTTCCGCTTCGAGCTGCTCCCGCCGGACGGGGAGCCCGAGATCCTCCTCGACCTGCCCCGTTATGATTTCAACTGGCAGCTCCGCTACGACCTGCGCCAGCCCCGCCTCCTGCCGCGCGGCAGCACCGTGCGGGTGACCGCCGGGTTCGACAACAGCGCGGGCAACCCCGCCAACCCCGACCCCACCCGCACCGTGCGCTGGGGTCCGCAGACCTCCGACGAGATGCTCATCGGCTACCTCGAGTACTTCGTGCCCGTGCCGCCCCGCGACCCGCCGGCAGGCGGGTGAGGCCGCCGCCACGGCCGCGCCTTGCGTCCGGGCCCGCGGCCGCCACGCTCGCGCCACCCCGATGAAACTCCTCCTCCCCGCCCTCCTCGCGCTCGCCACCGCCAGCCTCCCCGCCGCCGACGCCGGTTTCGTCTCCCTCTTCAACGGCAAGGACCTCACCCACTGGAAGGTTCCCGCCGGCGACAACGGCCATTGGAAGGTGCTCGACGGCGTCATCGACTACGACGCCCGCTCCGAGGCCACCGGTGACAAGAACCTCTGGAGCGCGAAGGAGTACCGGGATTTCGTCCTGCGGCTCGACTGGCGCATCAAGGAGACCACGGGACTTTACCCCGTGCCCACCGTCCTCCCCGACGGCACGCACCTCAAGGGGCCGGACGGCAAGGACGTCACCACGCCGACCCCGAACGCGGACTCCGGGATCTACCTGCGCGGCAGCAGCAAGGCGCAGATCAACATCTGGTGCTGGCCGATCGGCTCGGGCGAGGTCTACGGCTACCGGATGGACCGCAACCAGCCCGCCGCCGTGCGTGCGGGCGTGACCCCGAAGGTCCGCGCGGACCGGGCCGTCGGGGAGTGGAACACCTTCGAGATCACCCTGAAGGGCGACCGCCTCACGGTGGTGCTGAACGGGAAGACCGTGATCGAGAACGCGCAGTTGCCGGGGATCCCCGCGCAGGGCCCGCTCGCGCTGCAGCACCACGGCGGTTTCCGCGACGGCAAATACAACCCGGCCTCCAGCCTCGTGCAGTTCCGCAACGTCTCGATCCGCGAGTTGAACTGAGCCGGAGGACCGCCGCGGGCGCCCCCCGGCGTCTCGCCCGCGGCGCGGACCGCGGCCTCAGGCGTGGCGCCCCTGGAAGGTGAGTTCCGCGACGCCGCTCTTGTCGAGGTGGCCGAGCTGCAGGGCGACCATCCGGTCGTACTGGAGCTTGGTCGCGGCGGCGAGGGGCAGGTGCAGCCCGGCCTGCGCCCCGAGGGTCCAGGCGATGGTGGAATCCTTGGCCGCGTGGGCCGCCGAGAAGAAGCAGTCGTGCGCGCGGTGCTGCATATCCTCGCCGTCGGTCTTGAGCACCTGGGAATTGGCGCCGGTCTGGGCGAACACCTCCCGCAGCAGGTCGAGGCCGAGGGCCGAGGGCCGCGCCCAGCCCGAGCCCCTCGGCGAGGCCGGCGGTGATGATGTTCATCACCATATTCACGAGCACCTTCACCTGCGCCGCGCGGCCGGTGGGGCCGAGGTGGCGCAGCGCGGAGGAGAGGACGCCGAGAATCGGCCGCACCCGCGCGAACGCCGCCTCCGGACGCGGGGGAAAGTGGTGGTAGGACCTGGATTCGAACCAGGGAAG
>VHCI01000200.1 GCA_016871775.1 Verrucomicrobiota bacterium
GCCGCGGGACCGGTGCGCGGTCCAGGCGGCGAAAACCTTCCGTTGACCCCGGGCCAGCCGTTCACCGGCGCTTCCGCCCCCGGGGTGTACACGGTCGGCACGGGTGCCACGGCCCTGCAGCTGGCGGTGAACGTGGACCCCGCGGAAAGCCGGACGGCCCCGCTCGGGGCGGATGAGCTGGAGCGGCTGGGCGTTCCCGTCTCCCGCGCCAGCCTCACCCCCGCCGCGCCGGTGACCCCCGCTACGCTGCTCGGCGCCGAGGCCGAGGGTCGCCAGAAACTCTGGCGGTGGCTCGTCGCCGCCGCGCTGTTCGTCCTGCTCGCCGAAACCTTACTCGCCGGCCGGGCGATCCGCCCGGCGGCCCCCTCCTTATGAACGATCCTGTCCTGCGCCAAAGGCTCCGGCGGGTGGCCGCGCGCATCCGCTGGTTCCGTTTTTGGCGCGCGCTCGCCGCCGGCTGGGCCGCTTCCGCCCTGATCGCGCTCACCCTCGCTTGGCTGCAGGGGCCGCTGGGCTGGACTTCCACCTTGGTCCTGCCCTCGGTCGCCGGCTTTGGCGCCGCCCTCGCTTTCACCCTCGCCCTCAACCAGCTCACCCGCCCGATCGATGACCGCTGGCTCGCCCGCCGCATCGAGGCCGCGCATCCCGAGCTCGACGGGCTTCTGCTCACCGCCGTCCAGCAGACCGCGGACACCGCGGGCCCCGGCGGCTACTTCCGGGAACGACTCCTGCAGGAGGCGGCCGCCTGGGCGGCGCGCGCGGACTGGCGCGACGTTCTGCCGCGGCGTCGGCTCCTCGCGGGGCAGGCGCTCCACTGGCTGGCCTGCGGGCTCTTCGTCGCGTCGCTTTCCTACCTCCGCGTTACCCCGGTGCTGGGTGAGAAGCCCTCGTGGAAGGGCGCGCCCGGCGTGACCGTCACGCCGGGCGACACGAAGTTGGAGAAGGGCGAAAGCCTCGTCGTGCTGGCTCGCTTCGAAGGCGAGGTGCCCGCGAGCGTCGCGCTGATCGTGCGCGAGCCTGGCGCTGCGTCGCGGACCATGCCGCTGGTGAAGAGCTTGGCGGATCCGGTCTTCGGCGGGAGCGTCCCGGAGGTCCAACGCGACCTCACCTATCAGGTCGAGTATCCCGGCGGCCGCACTCCGGAGTTCCGCGTTTCCGTCTTCGAGCACCCGCGGCTGATCCGCGCGGATTTCGCGCTCACGTTTCCCGATTACACGCGCCTGTCGCCCCGCCGCATCGAGGACACGCGGCGGGTCAGCGCTGTCGAGGGCACCCGGCTCGACCTGACCCTCGCGCTCAACAAGCCTGTGCGCTCCGCGCGCCTCGTCGGCCGCGGCGCCACTAAGGACACGATCGAGTTGCAGCCCACCCCGGGCCGGCCCGAGGCCCTGCTCGCCGGCCACGTGCCCGCCGCCAGCGGCACCTATGAGCTTCAGCTTACGGACGATGAGGACCGCGGCGCGAAGACGCCCGTGCCCTTCACCATCGATGTCCAGCCCAACCGCCCGCCGGAGATTCGCCTCGCGCTGCCCCGGGGCGACGTGCGCCCCTCCGCGCTGGAGGAGGTCGGCTTCGAGGGCACGGTCTGGGACGACTTCGGGGTGCTGCGCCACGGGCTGGCCTACACCCTCGCCGATGGCGCGCAGGCCGAGGAGGAGCTCGGCCAGGACGCCCCCGCCCGCGAGAAACGCGCCTTCTCCCACCTGCTGCGCCTAGAGGAACTCGGAGCCAAGCCGGACGACCTTGTCACCTGGCACGCGTGGGCCGAGGATATCGGACCCGACGGCCGCCCGCGCCGGACGCAGGGAGACCTATTCTTCGCGGAGGTGCGGCCGTTCGATGAGATCTTCCGCGAGCGGCGGCAGGATTCCGGCGAGAGCGAGGGCGGCCCCCAGGGCCAGCAGGCCCAGCGCCTCACGGAGCTGCAGAAGCAGATCATCGGCGCCACGTGGCGACTGCGGCGCGACGGCGCCAAGGTGGGCTACGCCGCCGACGCCAAGGTGGTGCTCGAGTCGCAGCAGCAGGCCCTCACTCAGGCGGGCGAGGCCGCCGCGGAGGCCCGGGGCCCTCGGCAGGAGGCCCTCTGGCAGCCGGTCATCCAAGGGATGGAGCGCGCGGTGGAGCGCCTGCGCGAGGCCGCCACGGCGCCCGAGCCCCTGGCCCAGGCCCTGATCCACGAGCAGGCCGCCTACCAGGCCCTCCTTCGGCTGCAGAGCCGCGAGACCTCCGTGGCCCGGCGCAACCGCCAGCAGGGCGGAGGCGGCGGAGGCGGCGGCAACCAGCGCCAGCTCGACCAGCTTGAACTTGAGCAATCCGAGAACCGCTACGAGACTCAGCGCGTCGCCCGCTCCCCGCAGAACCAGGAACGTCGCGAGCAACTCGCGGTGATGAACCGCCTGCAAGAACTCGCCCGCCGCCAGCAGGACCTCAACGAGCGCCTCCGCGAGGTCCAGGCCTTCCTGCAGGAGGCCAAGACCGAGGCCGAGCGCGAGGAGGCCGGCCGCCGCCTCCGCCGCCTCGAGGAGGAACAGCGTCAGATGCTGGCCGACGCCGACGAAATCCGCCAACGGATGGACCGCGCCGAGAACCAGGCTTCCCTCGCCAACCAGCGCCAGCAGCTCGAAGAGACCCGCGACCAGCTCCGTCAGGCCGCCGACGCGGCCGCCGGCGGCTCCGTCGCGCAAGCCCTCGCGTCCGGCTCCCGCGCCCAGCGGCAGCTGCAGGAGATGCGCGACGAGCTCCGCCGCGAGAGCGCAGGGGAGTTCGCCGAGGAACTCCGCACGATGCGCGGCGAGGCCCGCAGCCTCGCCCAGCAGCAGGAGGAGGCCGCCCGCCAGCTCGAGCGCCTCGCCCAGGGTGGCCCCACCGGTGCGCGCAAGACGCTCTCCGGCGCCGGCGACCGCCAGGAACTCCTCGACCAGCTGGAGGGCCAGAAGGAAAAGCTCAATCGCCTCCTCGAAGGCGCCAGCCGCCTCTCCGAGCAGGCCGAGAACTCCGAACCGCTCCTCTCCCGCCAGCTCTACGACAGCCTCCGGAAGGTTAGCCAGGATGACGCCAAGGCCGTCCGTGACGCCCGCGAGGGGCTCCTCTCCGGGGGAGCCCTCTCCCGCGACCTCAACGAACGCCTCCAGCGCGCCCAAGATCGCGAGGAGGGCGGCCGCGCGGTGGACGTGACGCGGGAACTGCTCCGCGATGGCCTCCTCTCCGAGGCCCGCCAGGCCGGCGAGCGCTCGCGCGGGTTGGTCGACGAGCTCCGCCGTGGGGTCGAACGCGCCGCTGAACGGTTGTTGGGCGACGATGCCGAACAGCTCAAACTCGCCCGTTCCGAGCTCGATGCGTTGGCCGACCAGTTGCAGCGCGAGCTCGCCGACGCGGGCGCACTGGGTGCCGGTGGCCCAGGCGAGGAACGTCAGGCCTCCGCCGGCGCTCCCGCCGGGGAACGGCCCGCCGGGACCGAAGGTTCCTCCCCTGATGCGGCCGGCGAGCCCCGCCGCCCCGGCAGCTCTCCGGGGGAGTCGGTCGCGACTGGCCCGCCGGGACAACCAGACGCGCCCGGAGCGGGCCAGTCTACCGGCGCGGACCGCGGGAACACGGGCGCTGCCAGCGAGAACGAGGGCCGCGGGCGCTCCGAGGCCCGCCCGGCCGGCGAGCGAATGGCTGCCGATGGCCCGCGCCCCGTGCGCCGCGGCGGTGGCTCTGGTGGCGGCCGGGAGTCCCTCGGCCTCGATACACTTTTTAATGCAGGGGAGGGGCGCGGCGGGATCGGCGGCGGAGATTTCGGCGGC
>VHCI01000201.1 GCA_016871775.1 Verrucomicrobiota bacterium
AACCCTTCGGCTCCTCGCCGGCTGCCGGGCGGTGGCTGAGCGAGGAGCCGAAGGGTTCAGTAGCCGGCATCGGCCAGTTGACGGCGGACCTCGCGGAGCGCCGGGGCGAGCTGCGTCGGCAGGTCGGTCCAGATCGGCTCGAGCGCGAGACGGTCGTTGTAGCCGGCGCGGCGCAGCGCGCGCAGGTAGGGCCGAAAATCGTCGCCGTGCATGCCGGGCGCGGCCCGGTCGCGGTTCTCGGCGAGATGCGCGTGCCGGATCAGGGGCCCCACGGCCAGCAGGTCGTCGGGTGACTCGCCGTTGCGCAGCATATGGAACAGGTCGACCAGCAGCTTCACGGCCGGATGGTTCGCGCGCCGGACGGCCTCGGCGCCCTCGCGCACGGAGTTGATGAGGTTGCATTCTCCGCGGTTGAGCGGCTCCACCACGATCATTACGCCCTGCTCCTCGGCGAGCGGGGCGAACTGGCGCAGCAGGTCCACGTACTGCTCGAAGGCGCGAGCGACCGGGAAACCTTCCGGGACCATCCGCGCGCCGGCGCTACCGAACACGATGCGGGTCATCCCGATCTCGCGGCAGCGGCGCAAGACGGTGTGGGCGTAGCGGTTGAGCCGCTCGTAGTCTAGGTCCGGCCCGCTGCACTTCAGTGTCGCCGGGAGCAGGACGTTCGCTGCCGGCATGGGGAAACCGCAGGCGCGCAGCGCGGCGGCGTGCGGGGCGAAGGCGGCGTCGGGCGACTCGGGCAGGAGGAAGTTGACCACGTGCCCCTCGATGAAGTCGCACTCCGGGCGGAAGGGCAGGGCGGATAGGGTCGCGGGATCGGTGCAGAAGCCGAGTTGCATCCCCGCGATGCAACGCGGCGGCGCGGGGAAGGCACGGCGAAAAAGCGCTTGCTTCCCCGGGGGGCTTGCGGCTTCCTCACGACCCCTTATTCGGGCTGTAGCGTAGCCTGGTAGCGCGCTTGCATGGGGTGCAAGAGGTCGTGAGTTCGAATCTCACCAGCCCGACCATTTCAAAACCTCCGCCCTCCCGGGCGTGACCTTGCTGCAGAGACTACTGCCAGTTTCCGCCGGCGGATTTTACTGAGGCGTGACTTTGCAATCCATGAACATCCTCGTCGTTGGAGGTGCCGGCTATATCGGCAGTCATTGCGTCCGCCAAATCTTCGCCGCCGGGCACCGCCCGGTCATCCTCGACAACTTCGCCTACGGGCATCGCGCGGCGGTGCCCGCGGGCGTCGCCCTCCACGAGGGTAATCTCGGCGACGGACCCTTCGTCCGGCGCGTGCTTGAGGCGGAGCGCATCGACGCCGTGATGCACTTCGCGGCGTACTGCTACGTCGGGGAGTCGGTCAGGGATCCGATGAAGTACTACTTCAACAACGTCGTCGCGACCCTGCACCTCCTGCAGGCGATGCGGGACGCCGGGGTGCGCCGGTTCATCTTCTCCTCGACGTGCGCTACCTTCGGGGTTCCGGCCTCGCTGCCGATCCACGAGAACCTGCCGCAGGTGCCGATCAATCCCTACGGCCAGACCAAGCTCGACATCGAGCAGGTTCTGAAGGCCCTGGCGGTCGCCCACGGGCTGAGCTTCGCGGTCTTCCGGTACTTCAACGCCGCCGGCGCGGCCGAGGATGGCAGCATCGGCGAGGACCACGCGCCGGAGACGCACCTCATCCCCCTCGCAATCGATGTCGCCACCGGGCGCCGCCCGCACCTGCAGCTGTTCGGCACCGATTACCCGACCCCAGACGGCACCTGCCTGCGGGATTATGTCCACGTGGACGATCTCAGCCGGGCGCACATCGCGGCCTGCACCCGCCTCGACGCCCCGGGCACCCAGCTCTTCTATAACCTCGGCACGGGCTTCCCGACCTCCAACCGGGAGGTCATCGCCACGGTCGAGGAGCTCACGGGCCGCCCGGTCCGCGTCGTGGAGTCCCCGCGCCGCGCCGGGGATCCGCCGGCCCTGTTTGCGGATTCGGCGAAGGCGCGCCGCGATCTCGGGTGGACGGTCAAGTTCCCGGACATCCGCTCGATCGTCGCCACCGCGTGGAAGTGGCATCAGGCGCACCCGGCGGGCTTTGGCGACCGATAGGTCTTCCTTGGCTGAGGACTCGGTCGATGCGAGTCGCTCCGGCGGTCCCGGGGCACGTCTGGCGCGGGGAGGACGGCGGACTTTCCGGCAAGCCTTTAGCTTCAGGGGAAATCCTAGAAACCGTCAGGGGACTCCGCCAAAACGCCGGTAGAGTTTACTCTTTGGCCTAAGGATCCGCGTTGGGGTGGTGGGAGGATTTTTCCGAGCTCTCCCCGGAGCAGGGAGCCAGGCGTTTAAAAGTGGCAAGAAGCAGTTACGTCTTGGGTAGGAATTACGGCAGGGCGAATCGCAACTTGATCGCCCTTACCCCCGCCGGTGAACCCTGCCGCGCGCGTCTTCTCGAGCGGCATTTCCGCTTAGCCGAGGAGGTGGTTAGGCGGGATCCGCAGCTCGTGCTTCAGCTTCGGCTTTATCGGGCGGGTAGGGCGGTAGAAGAGGGTTAGGCGCCCTTACGCCTGATCGCAATCCGGCAAGTCCGACGCTGGGCCCGGGTCATTCTCGGATGAACAGATGTTCGTCCCCGCCGCGATACCCCTCAAGCGCCTCGCGGAAGCCGCACGGGGCGAGGCGTTCGGTGACGGCGGCGCGCGTGGAGCGGGGTGGGAAAACCCGCACAAAGATCAGCCGCGCCCGGGCCAAGATCGGCAGCGCGGCGTCGAGGATCGGCAGTTCGTGGCCTTCCGCGTCGAGCTTCACGATCGCGAAGGCTTCGAGGCCCCGCGCGGCACAGTACTCCGGCAGGCCGACGGTGCGCACCGCTAGCAGGCGACGGAGGCCGAGTTCGGCCGCCTTGTCGCGCAACAAGGTGGCGCCCAGCCGCGTGCGGGTCGTGAACAGGGTGCTGGTGCCGTCGCGGACGTCGACGGCCGCCTCCTCAATTCGCCAGCGCGACGCAAGTCCGTTGCGCCGCGCTAGCGCCGCGATGTGGCGGGCGAGCCGGGGCACCGGCTCAAACAAGTGGATGCGGGCTTCGGGCCAGCGGTCGGCGACCGATAGGGCGAAGAGCCCGGTGTGCGCGCCGACGTCGAGCACCTCCGGCGCCGACTCGCTGACAAGACCGCGCTGTCGGTCGAGCGGATAGATGTCCTCGACGAAGATCCGCTCGTACACACGGCGCTGGGTCCGGTCCCAGATCGGGACCACGAACCCGGAGCGCGAGCGTGCATCGATCGGGAAGCAGCGGATGAAGAAATCCCGCCAGTGGGCGCCGAGCCGCTCAAACGGCCCGCGGGGCGGGCGGGGCAGGGTCGGCGGAGGAAACACGTCGGGAGCGAGTTCCCGGCCCGCGTGAATTCGAGGGCGCGAGCCGGGAACTCAGGCGGTTTCCCGTAATGGGCTGGCCTGGGCGATTCCTGGGGCTGGCGTCGGCGTGGAACGGGGCCGGAGGGTGGGGACGGCGGGCAGTGGACCGTGCCCCGCCAGCCGCGCCAAGAAATTGGACCACCAGCGGCGGCGCACGACGAGGGGAAGCACGAGCGGCTCACGCCTCACCAGCGCGGCGGCGGCCTGGAAGTCAAGACCGAGCGTGAAGATGCGGGCGAGCAGGCGGTCGACGGCGGCGGCGTAGCCCTCCTTGTTGTTCCAGAAGTGATCCAT
>VHCI01000202.1 GCA_016871775.1 Verrucomicrobiota bacterium
ACGAACTAATGACCCGCCCGCCACGCGGAGCCGGGCGGTGCAAGATCCGAAGGCCAGGGCGCGGGCCTGGAAGACCGTTTCCCGCTCGAAGGGCAAAGGTTCGTCGGCCAGCTCCCATCGCGGATGCCCGGC
Organism: Verrucomicrobiota bacterium; assembly: GCA_016871775.1. Classification (GTDB taxonomy): domain Bacteria; phylum Verrucomicrobiota; class Verrucomicrobiia; order Opitutales; family Opitutaceae; genus ER46. Next base: position 133 of record VHCI01000202.1, read on the forward strand.
CAGGGCGGCCCGACCATCCTCCAGGTAGGGAACGAAGTCCGTCCGAAAATAGAACCGGCACCCCGGCGCCGCTCGATCCGCCACTGCGGAAAGGAAATCTGGTTGCAGCACTCGGTGTTTGCGGTGGCGCAGCTTGGGCCAGGGGTCGGGAAACAGAAGTAGCAGCCGCCGGATCCGCGCCGAGACCGGCAACTCACTTAGGAATAACCGCGCCTCCGCTTGGAGGAAATGCAGGTTCGTGGCGCGGGCCCGGTCGCACTTGCGCTGGGCGCGGGCGATGCGGTCGGACAGAAGGTCGATCCCCACGCAGAGCTCTCCCGGGTGCGCCGCGGCGTAGTCCGTAAGATAATGCCCGTGCCCGCAGCCCACTTCCAAGGTGAAGTCCCGCGCCGCTGGACCCGGGAAGAGGGGGGCCAAGTCGCGGCGGAGCCCCTCGCGGCGCGCTTGGAGTATTTTTAAGTATCTTGCTATCAACAGTTAATATTATTTCGCGCCCGCGGAGGCGATCGGGAAGGTCCGACCCTTGCCGAGCCCCGGTCGCGCTGGCGAGCCGGGACTCCCGTCGATGACCAGCCAATACTAGCCTTCTAACCGGCCTCGGCGACAAAATCATGCTCAAAATCGAATCGAACGAGAATAGAAGACACCATGGTAGCAGGTGCTCCCGGCCCCATCGACCAACGAAATCCACGATCTCCGGAATATAAGTTAGGTTTTAAACGCCTTTTCATCAATAGTTTGCCTTCCAATTTAGCCGGAGCGAGCCCAGCGAGACCCTCATTCAGCTCGGGCCGGCATGCGCCACCTCACGCCAGCGCCGGCGAGTCAGGCGCGCGAGGCGCGGGACCGTCCCCTTCCCTGCTCGACCGGGCCTCGAGCCGCACGAGCAGGACGCTTATATCCGCGGGGGTCACGCCGCTAATGCGGCTTGCTTGGCCCAAAGTCAGCGGGCGCGCGGCGGCGAGTTTCAGAGCCCCCTCCCGACGCAGGCCGCGGATGCCGGCGTAGTCGAGCGACTCGGGGAGCCGGATCCGATCGACGGGCTCGCGGCGCCGCCACTGGCGCTCCTCGCGCTCGAGGTAGCCTCGGTACGCCACCTGATAGAGTACGTTCTCGCGCACCCCGCGGTCCTCGGTCGCGAAGCCCTCCGGCCATGCCGCGCCCAGCCGATCGCGGCGAACGCCATCGCCCCAAGTGCTCCCCTGCCCCGGCGGGCGCTCGCGCTCAAAGCGGTCCCGCCAGCCGGCGATGCGGGCGCGTTTGGCATCGATCCGGGCGAGGCGCGCGGCGGACACCAAGCCGTGTTGGCGGGCGTGCTCGACGAGGCGTAATTCGGCGCTGCCGTGGTTGAAGAGGAGGCGGTGTTCCGCGCGGCTGGTGAGCATTCGGTAGGGCTCCAGCGTGCCCTTGGTCACCAGGTCGTCGATCAGGACTCCGAGGTAGGCTTCGTGTCGGCCGAGCACCAACGGCGGGCGGCCCTGAACGTGGTTCGCGGCGTTGACCCCCGCAATTAGCCCCTGCCCCGCGGCCTCCTCGTAACCGGAGGTGCCGTTGATCTGCCCCGCGAAAAAGAGCCCGCCCACAAGTTTCGATTCGAGCGAGGCCAGCAGCTGCGTCGGCGGGGCAAAGTCGTACTCCACCGCGTAGGCCGGACGCAGCAGCACCGCCTGCTCCAGCCCCGGGATACTCCGCACCACCTCGACCTGCACCGCGAACGGGAGACTCGTGGACAAGCCATTGACGTAGAACTCGTTCGTCGCCCTTCCCTCCGGCTCAAGAAAGAGCAAGTGGCGGGGCTTGTCGGCGAAGCGGACGAACTTGTCTTCGATGCTCGGACAGTACCGGGGCCCCACCCCCTCGATCTCCCCGCGGAAAATCGCGGACTGGTGGAGGTTGGCGCGGACGAGCTCGGCCGTGAGGGGGGTCGTGTAGGTCATCCAGCAGGACACCGGGTCGGAGCCGGGGGCCCAGCCGAGCCGGCGTGCCCCGGATTGTTCCACGTGGAACAAGGGGTCCGGATCGCGGGTGTCGTGGAACGCGAAGAAGGTCGGGTCCGCATCGCCCTTCTGCTCTTCCATCACCCGGAAGTTGAGGCTGCGGCCCAGCAGGCGCGGCGGGGTCCCAGTCTTGAGGCGCCGCAACTCGATGCCCGCCTCCGCCAAGCTCGCCGATAGCGTCCGCGCGCTAAAGTCCCCTAGCCTGCCGCCCTCGTTCTTGTTCTGGCCGATGTGCATCAGGCCCCGCAGGAAGGTCCCGGTGGTCACGACCACGCTGCGGCCCGCGAAGTCGAGATCGAGGTTGGTACGGCAGCCCACCACCCTGCCCTCCCGGTAGATCAGTCCGGTCACGGTCGCCTGGAACAGACGCAGGTTCGGCTGCAGCTCCAAGGTGTGCTTCAACCGGAACTGGTACACTTTCTTGTCACATTGGGCCCGGGGCGACTGGACCGCGGGGCCCTTGGACTCATTGAGCAGGCGGAACTGAATGCCAGTCAGGTCGGTGTTGATCGCCATCTCGCCGCCCAAAGCATCGATCTCCCGCACCATCTGCCCCTTGGCCTGACCGCCGATGGCAGGATTGCAGCTCATCTGGGCCACGGTGTCCAAATTTCCGGTCAACAACAGGGTCGACGCCCCCATCCGCGCCGCGGCCAACGCGGCCTCCACGCCCGCGTGGCCGGCGCCGCACACGATCACGTCGAAGGTTTCGTCTGCTCCTTGCATCGCGGATGAAGCCCGACTCTCAGGCCCTCCGCTCCTGAGGCGCAACCCCCAGGCAGAATTTTCGGGCGCGGGGGCCCAGGCGGACTAGGGCCGGCACCCCTGCAGCCGAATCGCAGGGGTCAGCCGCAGTGGCGGACCCGGCGTCCAAAGGATTATCAAGCTCCAGTCCTTTCATACCGAAGGGTGCCATCCGGTTGTGCATAACTCGGCAGTCAAATCGCGCCTTAATATATCTTAAATAACTTTTCCCTAACTATTTACCAACACAGAAAGTGGCGAACAAAGCGTCGAGCATCCGCTCGGGGTCGATCCGCCCTGTGATGCGCCCGCAAGCATCGAGCACGCCACGAATCTCGCTGACCACCAATTCCACCGGCCCGTGGTCCCGCCACTGCGCCCGCGCCGCCGCCGCGCCGGCCGCCGCCTCCGCCAAGGCCACGGCGTGCCGCGCATTCACCGCCACCCGCTCTCCCGGATCGTAGCCCAGCGCGTCGACGCGCCGGATGATTTCCGCGCGTAAGGCCTGAAGGCCCTCGCCGGTCACCGCCGAGGTCCGCACCACGCTAGCGCCCGGCCAGGGCAGGGCAGGGGCGCCCGCCGAGGCAAGGTCTACCTTGTTCTGCACCACGATCACGGGTAGCTCCCGCCCCTTAGCCTGCAACTCCACCGGCAATTCCGGAGGGGTCGCCTGGGTCGAATCCAGCACCAGGATCCAGAGATCCGCCCCCAGCGCGCGCTCTACGGCCTTGGCGATGCCCAGACGCTCCACCGCCACCGGCG
>VHCI01000203.1 GCA_016871775.1 Verrucomicrobiota bacterium
GCTGGCCCGGCTGGCAGTAGCCGCACTGGGCGACGTCGAGCTCGGTCCAGGCCTGCTGCAGCGGGTGCAGTTTGCCGGGCGCGGGCGCGAGGCCCTCGATGGTGGTGACCTTCATCCGGCCCACGGTGGAGACGGGGGTCATGCAGGCGCGCGCGGGCACGCCGCTGAGGTGGACGGTGCAGGCGCCGCATTGGCCGATGCCGCAGCCGAACTTGGTGCCGGTGAGCTCGAGGTGGTCGCGGAGCACCCAGAGCAGCGGGGTGTCGGGCGCGACGTCCACTATCCGGCTCGCGCCGTTGACGGTGAGAGTGTACTTCATCGGGGGGAGGGGACCGGGAGGAAGGGAGTCCGGGAGGCGGGCGGGGTCAAGCGCCCGCGCGATCAGAAGGTGTAGGTGGCGCGGGCGGTCCAGCCGTGCCGGACGCGCGGCAGCATCCAGCGCACGACCTGTCCTGGGGCGATGGCGGAGAAGGGCAGCGACTCCTCCTGGCGGAACAGGTTCTCCACGTTGAGCTGCACGTCGAGCAGGTGGCCGCGACGGATCCGCAGCTGGCGGCCGAGCATCGCGTTCCAGACCAGCGCGCCGCGGCCGAGGATGGGCGCATTGCCGTTGCCGGCGTCGAAGCCGATCACGGGGGCCCCGCGGTGGTTGGCGCCGATGCCCGCCCGCGCGCTGCGGAGCCAGGCGGGGGCGCCCTCCCCGATCCGGTAGCTCGTGAAGGCGTTGAACGACTCGCCGGTGAACGACAGCGGCGGCTTGCCGTCCCCGCGGTCCACCAGTTCCAGCAGGGACTGCACGTAGTTGTAGGCGTCGTTAAGGGTGGCTGGCTGCAGCACGAAGTCGCGGCCCGGGGTGTTGTCGCGGGCGCGCACGAAGGTCGCCACCGTCGCCCGGGTGCTGTCGAGGGGCGTCGCGTTGCCGTCCCACGCCGCGCGGTTGTCCGCGAGCAGGCCCCGGATGCTCGGGGCGAGGTCGGTGAACACCAGCCGCGGGCGGGAGTAGTTGAGCGACACGCTCCAGCCGGGGGCGAGCCGGCCGGTGACCTCGAACTCGGTCCCGCGGCCGTCGGCCGTCACGGTCTCGCGGTACTTCGACTGCCCGACCTGCGTGAGGCCGAGGGCGCGGATCGCCGCGGGCAGCGGGCGGTTGAGGCGCAGGAGCGTGGTCAGGATGTCGTTGACGGCGGGCACGCCCTGGCCGCGGACGGAGTTGCTGGTCACGTCGTGGAACTGGTCGTAGCCGCGGTTCCGGTAGGTGCTGGCGCTGGCGTAGAGGCGGCCGCCGAGCAGGTTCAGGCGCACGGCGTAGTCGCGGCCCTGGCCGCGGCTGGGCACGAGCAGTCGGTCGTAGATGTCCGTGAAGTTGCTCTGCGGGAAGACGCTCTGGGACTGGTTGTAGGCGAAGGCCAGCCAGGGGAGCGGGGTGACGACGGCGCCGGCGGTCCGGGTGGCGCCATCGTAGGCCGCGATCGTCGCGGGATCGAACTGGTGGGGGCGGACGAGCCAGAGGTTGGTGGAGTTGGGGACGCGCTCGCCGCCGAGCGAGGCGTTGTTGTTCTCGATCCGCTCGCGGCGGTAGCCGGCGGTGAGGACCAGGCGGTCGCGGCTGAAGCGGCTCTGCGCGGCGAGCATCAGGCTGCGGCTGACGGTCTGGTTCCACGGATAGGAGTTGTTCCAGAGGAACCGCGCCTGCATCCCCGGGCCGTCGGGGATGGGATTCGCCCACGGGTCGAGGGCGCCGCGCTGGCCGCCGGGACGGGAGAAGTCTAGGTAGGTGCGCCGCAGGATGATGTTGGTGGCGGAGTCGATCGGCTGCGCGTTGCCCGGCGCGGCGTTGTATTCGGCGACCACGCCGTTGCCGAAGACGTTGTCGTTGTGCTGCCAGGAGGCGGCCGCGCTGTGGCGGCCGAACCAGGGGTGGCGGCGGGTGAGGTCCAACTCGGTCCCGAGGGTGGCGCGGAAGGACTCGCTCCGCTGGTCAAAGAGCTGCTGCACCGTCTGGCTCTGGACGTAGGGCAGGCCGACGAAGGGGTGGGCGCGGGCGATGTCGGGCAGGAGCGTGCCGGGGTTGCGGCCGGCGGCAACGACCGAGTCCCCGTCCGCGAAGTAGGCACCGGGCAGGACGGGGTTGGGGTCGCCGATGGCGTTGGCCGAGGGCTGGGTGAAGCCGCGGTTGTAGCGGGTGCGGTTGTACCCGAGCTCGAGGTTGAAGGGCCCCAGCCGCTGGTCGACGAACAGGGACCAGAGCGTGTACTGGTAATTCGCGTCGCGGCCCGGGCCGGAAAGGTAGGCGTTCGCCGGGAGCACGCGGCCGTAGAAGGGATCGTCGACGGTGCCCCCCGCGGGCGCGGCGCCACCGCTGATCGTCTCCCAGAACCCGGTGGGTTGCGACCCGGTGAGGTCCGGCCGCATATCGGCCCCGGTGGTGGAGACGCGGAAGGGCCGGTCGCGCACTTGGGGCGCGTAGATCACCTGCAGGGTGTTGGTCGAGCGCAGCAGGGCCGGCGCGGGATTCGTGCCGGGCAGGAGCGGGTTGCCGGCCCGCGGGGCCCCTCCCAGCACCCAGCGCGAGTAGCCGAAGTCGGCGTGGGGGAAGTTGCCGCCCATCACTTGGTCGCGCCGCAGGTGCTCCACGGCGGCGCGGACCTGGGTTGACGGGCGTGGCTGCCAGGTGCCGGCCACCGCCACGCCCTTCTGCCGCAGGCCCTCGAACTCGAACCAGCCCTTGCGCTCCTCCCAGACCGCGTTGGTGCGCAGTGCGAGCCGGTCCCGCCGCAGCGGGAACGAGAGGTCCAGCTCGCTCCGCCGCTTGGCGTTGTCGCCCACCGTCAGCGTCGCCGTCTGCCGCCGCGCGTTCAGCACCGCACGCTTGGAGGTCAGGTTCAGCGCGCCGCCGGGACGGCCGGCCCCGAAGAGGATCGAGTTCGGCCCGCGGCTCACGTCCGCCCGGTCCACGTTGAACCGGTCCGAGGCCAAAATGCCGCGGCCTTCCACCATATTCGGCAGGTAATCCCGCGAGATCACGGACTCGGTGAAGCCGCGCACCGTCGCACGCACGTCAAACGCCTGCTGCACCCCGCCACTCGGGTCGCTGCGCTCGTGCTCCGTGTTCAACGAGTACTTTAGCATATCCATCACGTTTTCCGCGCCGATGTCGTCGAGGAACTCCTTGGTCAGCACCGACACCGCCGCCGGCGTGTGGCGCAGGCTAGAGTTCATTCGGGTGCCTGAGAGCGTGTTCGCCGCGCGGTAGCCCTCGTCCCCCTCCGTCGACACGATGAACGGGGACAGGTTGACGACCTCGCCGGCCGCCGGCGGGTTCGGGGCCGAAGTGGCGCCGAGCGCCGCGGCAACGGCGGCGAGGCAGGCGAGCGCGAGGGGCGCGGCGGAGCGCGGGGTGGGGCGGAAGAGGGGCATAGGGGCGTGCGCCAGGCGGCACGGGCAGGCGGCGGCGAGCCAATGCCGGGCTCACGCCGTGGTCAAGCGGACGCCCGTGAGCGGGGGTTTGACGCGGGGCGCGCCGCGACGTTGGGATGTCCGCACCTCATCCGGATGCCCTTTTCCCGTCGCCGCTTCACCCTTGGTGCGCTCGCGTGGTTCGCCGCAGGCCGCGCCTCGGCCGCGCCGCTGGCGG
>VHCI01000204.1 GCA_016871775.1 Verrucomicrobiota bacterium
CCTGCGCGTCGGACCCGGGGAGAACGCCACGCGCGACTTCGCGCTCACGAGCGTCGCGCGCTACGGCCGGGACGCCGCGGCGGTCCGGCTGGACGCGTTCGTCGTCGCGACCTCGCGCGACACCGAGGGCGAGACCCTCGCGACCAACGAGCAGCGGTTCGCCGCGAACCTGAAGGCGGTCGTCTCGACCGACTCGTTCGGCGATATGGCGGAGGGCAACGTGGGCGAGTTCCTGAAATTCCTGCCGGGCATCTCCGGCGACCACGACGACGCGCAGATCAACACCGTATCGCTGCGCGGCTTCGCCACCAACCTCACCACCGTGACCGCCGACGGCGCCCAGCTGGCCAACGCGAACTTCAACGGCAACTCCCGCACCTTCCAGTTCTCGCAGCTCGCGATCAACAACGTCTCCCGCATCGAGGTCACCAAGGTCCCCACCCCGGCCAACCCCGCCGACTCGATGGCCGGCTCGGTGAATATGGTGAGCAAGAGCGCCTTCGAGCGGAACCGGGCGGAGTTCCGCTACCGGCTCTACGCGGCCGGCAATGGCGACTACCTGACGCTCGCGCGCCAGCCCCACTCCTACGAGGACCGCCGCCGCAAGGTGATGCCCGGGGTGGACTTCGACTACACCCTCCCGCTCGGGCGCAACTTCGGCGTGGTGGTCACCGGCAGCCGCTCCCTCTCGGCGGGCGAGGAGGACCACTCGACGCTCACCTACAACGCCGCCGGCACGTCCACCGGCGCCTCCCCCGCGCGCCCCTTCCTCCAGCAGTACGGCATCAACGACGGGTCCAAGGACATCACCCGCAACTCGGCGAGCGTGAAGGCCGACTGGCGCGTCAAACCGGAGACCGTCCTCTCGTTCAACGCCCTCCTCAACCAGTACCAGGCCTCGTGGGGGCACCAGAGCATGGACTTCAACGCCGGCACCAACGGCACGCCGTCCGTCGCGGGCGGCACGCCGCTGACCTTCGGGGACACGTTCACCTTCGGTGCCACCGGCCGGGGCGCGGTCACGCTCGGCAGCGGCAACTTTATGACCCGCTACGAGGAGGTCCGCGGCGCCGGCCTGCGCTACCGCTTCGACAACGGCGCGTGGCGCCTCGACGCCAGCCTCACCCGCTCTCGCTCCACCAACGCGTTCCGCAGCGGCGACGAGGGCAACTTCGCCGGGATGAATGTCACCCTCGTGCCCGCCGTCCGCCTCGTGCTCCAGGACATCACCTCCATCCAGCCCCGCTCGATCCGCGCCTACGACAACGCCGGCCGCGAGGTGGACCTCTACGAGATCAATAACTACCGGGTTAACAACGCCTCCCTGCTCTCGCGCGATGTGAGCGAGGAGATGAGCGCGGCGGACCTCAACGTCCGGCGCCGCCTCGGCTGGCTGCCCTTCCCCGCCTCCCTGCAGGCGGGCGGCCTGGTCCGGCGGCAGGAGCGGGACGCCTACAAGGAGAGCGCGACCTACACCCACAACGGCGTGGGCGGGAGCCTCGCCGCGGCCCCCTACCGCAACCAGGTCTACGTCGGCCGGAATTCCCACTTCGGCCTGCCCGGCCTCGTGCCACCCTGGACCTCCAAGCACCGCGCCTACCGCGCGTGGCGGGAGAACCCCGCGCTGTTCACCCAGACGCTGGCCCAGGCCGTCACCGCCGCCCAGTTCCACATCACCAACTCCGAGTACCTTCAGGAGACCGTCAGCGCCGGCTACGTGCAGGCGGAGACCCGGCTGTTCGGCAACCGCCTGAACGTGCTCACGGGCGTCCGCTGGGAACGCACCGACGACGAGGGCCTCGGCCCGGTCTTCGAGCCGGCCAACGTCTGGGTGCGGCGCGCGGACGGCACCTTCGCGCGGGACGCCCGCGGCCAGCGCATCCGCCGCCCCGAGGCCGGCGCCGTCGGCTCGATGGAGGAACTGCGCCTGACCCGCCAGGAGCGGGCCTTCCGCGCCGAGAAGGGGTACGACGGCTTCTATCCGAGCCTGCACCTCACCTGGCTCGCCACCGAGTCGCTGCAGGCGCGCGCGGCCTGGGCCCGCACCTTCGGGCGGCCCGACTTCAGCGAGATCATCCCCAACGCCACCATCAGCGAACGCGATCTCGACGAGTCCCAGCTCGGCGATCCGCAGCAGATCCGCGGCACCATCGACATCCGCAACACCGGGCTGAAGCCGTGGACCGCCGACAACTTCGACGTGTCGCTCGAGTACTACACGGCCTCCGGCGGGTTCTTCACCGTGGGGGCCTTCCACAAGGAGATCCGCGATTTCTTCGCCAATCGCGTCACGGTCGCGACGGCGGACGACCTGGAGGCGCTGGGCCTCGAGCCCGAGTACGTTGGCTGGCAGCTCTCGACCCGGTACAATACCGGCTCCGCGCAGGTGTCGGGCGCCGAGCTGAGCGCGCGCCACTCCCTCGCGCCGCTCGGGGGCTGGGGGCGCCACTTCACCGTGTTCTTCAACGCCACCCGGCTCCGCCTGCGGGGCTCGCGGCAGTCGGACTTCACCGGCTTCATCCCGCGCAACGTCAACTGGGGCGTCACCTTCTCCCGCCGCCCCTTCACCCTGAACGCGAAGTGGAACTACCGCGGCGAGCAGCAGCTGGCCGCCCAGCCGGCCTTCGCCCCGGACGCCTTCAACTACACGGCCGCCCGCACCACCCTCGACCTCGGCGGGGATTACCAGCTCAGCCGCCGCCTCTCGCTCAACGCCAACGTGCGCAACCTGTTCAACGCGTACCTCACCGGCACGAAGTACGGCTCCGCCACGCCCGAGTACGCGCGCCCCCGGCAGCACCGCCACTTCGGCGTGTACTTCTCCGTTGGGCTCAAGGGAACGTTCTGAGCCCGGCCGCCCGCCCGATGACGCTCCCCCGTCGCCGCTTCCTGCGGGCCGCCGCCGCCGCCGGCCTCGTCGCGCGCCTCACCGCGGGCGCCGCCACCCGCGACCCCCTCGGCCCGGGCGGACTCCACCTCGCCGCCTTCCGCTTCGACGCCACCCCGCCGCTCGGCCACGCCTGCTGCGGCGGCTGGATCCGTTCCGTGGAGGCGGTGGACGACCCCCTCGAGGGGCTCGGTATCGTCCTGCTCGGCGCCGGCGCCCCGATCGTTTTCTGCACCCTCGACTGGACCGGCCTGCTCAACGAGAGCCATCTCGCGTGGCGCACGGGCCTCGCGGCGGCCGCGGGAACCACGCCGGACCGCGTCGCCCTCCACACCGTGCACCAGCACAATGCGCCGCTGGTCTGCGCGGCCGCTCAGCGCTTGCTGGACACGCAGCCCGACCTGCCCCGCTCGCACGACTCGGCCTTCGTGGCCGCCGCGCTCGGCCGGGCGCAGGACGCGTTGCGCGCCGCGCTGGCCCGGGCGGAACCGGTGACGCACGTCGCGTTCGCCGCCGCGCCCGTATGGGAGGTGGGAGCCAACCGCCGAGTGGCGCGCGGGCCCGACGGCCGCGTCACCGCGATGCGGGGCAGTTCCTGCCGGGATCCCCGCCTCCTGGCGCTGCCCGAGGGCGAGATCGACCCGCTGCTGCGGACGATCGCGTA
>VHCI01000205.1 GCA_016871775.1 Verrucomicrobiota bacterium
CTGCTCCGGCATCGTCGCCGGCCTCGTTGTTATCACCCCGGGCGCCGGCTTCGTGCTGCCGTCCTCGGCGGTCATCATCGGCGTCCTAGCGGGCGTCGTCCCCTTCCTCGCCTGCGCCTACCTGAAGAAGGCATTCGGTTATGACGACTCGCTCGACACCTTCGGGATCCACGGCGTCGGTGGCACCCTCGGTGCCATCCTGACGGGGGTGTTCGCTGATCCGGCGGCCAACTCCGTCCTCGGGCCTGACGGGATGAAGCTGATGGACGGCCTGCTCGCCAACCAAATCAAGGCCGTCGCCCTCACCATCGTATGGTCGGTGGTCGCCACCGCGATCATCGCCTACATCGTCAAGGCCGTCATCGGCCTGCGACCCACCGAGGAGTCCGAGCGTCAAGGCTTGGATATCTCCGAGCACGGCGAAGAGGGCTACGTCAGCTGAACCCTTAAACCCTACCATCCATGAAACTCATCATCGCCATCATCAAGCCGTTCAAGCTGGAGGAAGTGAAGGAGGCCCTTGCGGCCGCGGGCATCGAAGGGATGACCGTGACCGAGGTGAAGGGCTTCGGCCGGCAGAAGGGTCATACGGAAATCTACCGAGGCAGCGAGTACACGGTGGACTTCCTACCGAAGGTGAAGCTTGAGGTCGCCGTGTCGGACGATGTCGCCGCCAAAGCGATCGACGCCATCGGTAAGTCGGCCCGCACAGGGAAGATCGGGGACGGCAAGATCTTCGTCCTCCCCCTCGAGGAAGTGGTTCGCATCCGCACGGACGAGCGCGGCGAGAAAGCCGTCTGAGGCTCCCGCCCACGTTCGCGACCAGCCGGGACCCCGTGGGGTCCCGGCTGTTTTATATCCCCGGTCTGGAAATAAGGCTTCCCCGGCCGCCCCGGGATCCTGTTACAGTCCGCGGTCAATCCCATGGCCAAATCCCTGTTCGAAAAAGTCTGGGCCGCCCACGCCGTGGGCACGCTCGCCAACGGCCAAACGCAGCTGCTCATTGGCACGCACCTCATCCACGAGGTCACCAGCCCTCAGGCTTTCGGGATGCTCCGCGATCTCGGCCTTAAGGTCGCGATGCCCCACCGGACCTTTGCGACGGTCGACCACATCGTGCCCACTGACCAGCTGGTCGAGCCCTACCGTGACCCGCTCGCACAGGCGATGATGGAGGAGCTCCGCCGCAACTGCGCGGAGTCCGGGATCACGTTCTTCGACCGCGCCACCGGCAAGCAGGGCATCGTGCACATCGTGGGCCCGGAGCAGGGCATTACCCAGCCCGGCACCACCATCGCCTGCGGCGACTCGCACACCAGCACGCACGGGGCCTTCGGCGCCGTGGCCTTCGGCATCGGGACCACGCAGATCCGGGACGTCCTCGCCACCCAGACGATGGCTCTGGGCAAGCTGAAGGTCCGGCGCATCAACGTCCGCGGGAGCCTGCGACCCGGCGTTTATGCCAAGGACGTTATTCTTCACATCATCCGCGTGCTCGGGGTCAATGGCGGCACCGGCTACGCCTACGAGTACGGTGGCGAGGTCTTTGACCGCTTCTCGATGGAGGAGCGGATGACCGTCTGCAATATGTCGATCGAGGGCGGCGCCCGGGCCGGTTACGTGAATCCGGACCAAATCACTTTCGACTACCTCCGTGGCCGCCCGTATGCCCCGCAGGGCGCGGCCTGGGATGCCGCCGTCGAGCGGTGGCGCGGCTTCGCCAGTGATCCTGGCTGCCCGTACGACGATGTGATCAACATCGACGCGGCAGACATCGCTCCGACGGTCACCTGGGGAATCAATCCCGGCCAAGGTATTGCGATCACCGACTCCATCCCGGACCCGGCCCGTGCGACTGCCGCGGACGAGCGGGCCTCCATCGAGGAGGCGCTGGCCTACATGAAGCTCCGGCCCGGGGCCGCAATCAAGGGCACGCGCATCGACGTCGCCTTCATTGGCTCCTGCACCAACGGCCGACTGAGCGACTTCCGCGAGGTCGCCCGCTACGTGCGTGGGCGCCGCGTGGCCCCAGGCGTGAAGGCGATCGCCGTCCCCGGCTCCCAGATCGTCGCCCTGCAATGCGAGAGGGAGGGCATCGACCACGTGCTGCGCCATGCCGGCTTCGAGTGGCGTGCCGCCGGCTGCTCGATGTGCCTCGCGATGAACCCGGACAAGCTTGTCGGCGACCAACTCTGCGCCAGTTCCTCCAACCGTAACTTCAAGGGCCGCCAAGGCTCGCCTACCGGACGCACGCTCCTGATGAGTCCCCTGATGGTCGCGGCCGCCGCCGTCACGGGCTCCGTGGCGGATGCTCGCGAGGTCTTCGCCGTCCATTCCTGACTCTACCGCTTATGGCCCTCGAGAAGATCACCGCTGTCACTGGCCGCGCCGTGTGCGTGCCGGGCAACGACATCGACACGGACCGCATCATCCCGGCGCGCTTCATGAAGTGCGTAACTTTCGATGGGCTGGGGGAGTTCCTCTTCTACGACGCGCGGAAGAAAGCCGATGGCACCGACCAGGTCCATCCGCTGAACGACCCGCGCCTCCGCGGCGCTACGATCCTCCTTTCGGGCGCCAACTTCGGCTGTGGCTCCTCGCGCGAGCACGCGCCGCAGGCGATCCAGAAGCACGGCTTCCGCGCCGTGGTCGCGGAGAGTTTCGCCGAGATCTTCTTCGGCAACTGCACGACCCTCGGCATTCCCTGCGCCGCCGCCGCCCGGGCGGACATCGCCCGGCTCGCCGCCGCCGTCGATGCGGATCCGGCCCTCCCGGTCACGCTGGATGTCGCTACCGGGGAGATCCGCTTCGGCGGGCAGTCGATCCGCGCCGAGGTCCGCCCCGCCGCCCGCGACGCGCTCGTCCACGGGCGCTGGGACGCGATCGGGGAACTGCTCGACGGACTACCCGCCGCGCAGGTCCTCGCGGCCCGCACGCCGTACTTCGCCGCCTGAGCGGTCAGGGAAACGTCTCGCGCAGGTAGGCCACCACGTCGCGGATCGCCTGCGCGGGTAAGACGTTTTCCCAGGGCGGCATTGGGTTCACCGCTGGCGGCTCCGGGAGCCGGCCCTCGGTGATGATGCGCGCGAGTTCCGCGTCCGAACGCGTCCGCAGCCCCTGGGGCCCGGTGTAATCCGGGGTGCCCGCGGCCAGTGATCCCTTGCCGTCTGCTCCGTGGCACGCCGCGCAGTGCAGGCGGTACAGGTCCGCGCCGGCCCGCGGATCGCCCGACCGCAGCGCGGTCTCCGCTGGGGCGAGGAGTTTCGTTGGCCCCGCGGCGCTCGCGCCGTCGGCGAGGCGATTGAGGGTGTAGTACGAAACGCGGTTCAGCAGCGGCTCGCCGACCGCACTGGTCACGGGAGGAGCCACGTTCAACTCGTGGACAAATCCGGGCTGCACCTCCGCGAGCTCTAGGTGGAGGCGCCGGCCGTCCTGCTCGAGCCGCGCGCTGGTCACCGGCACCTCGGTTTCCTCGCGGCGCAGCGAGCCGTCGAGGGGATGGTGGTCGTAGCGGAAACGC
>VHCI01000206.1 GCA_016871775.1 Verrucomicrobiota bacterium
GGGAAACGGTGAGGGCGACGGCGGAGAACAACACGGCCACGGGCAGGACCATCGCGAAGACGCCGGCCAGCCCGAGCGGGTCGATCGTCGGGAGCGAACCCATCCCGGCGGCCGCCGCGCCAGGCGGCAGCGCGCCCGCGGCGGCGGCCCCGGAGGGCCCGAGGAAGAGCGCCCCGCCAAGGAGGGCGCTCCCGGCCATCGAGGCCACCACGAAGAACATCGACGCCAGCGACCCCGTCAGCACGAGGAGGAATTTCCCGAGCACGAGGTCGAGGCGCGCGACGGGGCTGCAGAGGAGCGTCTCCATCGTGCCCCGCTCCTTCTCGCCGGCGGTGATGTCCATCGCCGGGTAGATCGCGCCGGTGAAGCAGAGCAAAATGATGAAGTACGGGACGAGCCCGCCGAAGAGGTTGCCGCCGACCTTTTCCGGCGGGGCCACGTTCTCGCGCCGCACCTCGAAGGGCCGCACCGCCTCCGGGCCAAGCCCGCGCGCCGCGAGGCGCTCCGTCACGACCCGCTCCCGGTGCTCGGCGACGATGCGCTCGGTGACGCGCGCGCCGTTCTCGGACTTCAGCTCGCCTTGGTAATGGAAGATGCGGACCGCGGGCGAGGCCTCGCCGGCGCGCAGGCGCTCCTCCAGCCGCCCGGGCACCTCGAGCACGGCGCGCAGCCGCTTGGCCGCGATCGCCTCCCGCCAGTCCGCGGGGACGGGCACGAGGCGCACGCGGGCGTCGCCGGAAAGCCGGGCCAGCAGCGCGGGGGCTTCCTCCCCGCCGAGCACGGCGACCGTGGGTACCTCCTCGCGCGCCTCCGCCACGGCGCGCTGCATCAGCCGGCCGACCCCGAAGAGCAGCAGCGGCATCAAGAGCGTGGGGACCACGATCGAGGAGATGAGCGTGCGCCGGTCGCGCAGCGCGTCGCGGAGCTCCTTGCGGTAGATGATCCAGACGTGGGCGGCATTCATCGGGGCGGGAGCAGCGGGGGCGGGGCGGGCTCGCCGCCGACGACGCGGACGAAGATCTCCTCGAGGTCGGTCTCGCCGTGGCGGGCGCGCAGGCCGGCCAGCGAGCCCTCGTCGCGCAGGCGACCGCCGTGGATGATCCCGATCACGTCGCACAGCTTCTCCACCTCGCTCATCACGTGGGTCGAGTAGATCACGGTCTTGCCGCGGTCGCGGCAGGCGCGGACGAAGCGGATGACGGCGCGGGCGGCCATCACATCGAGGCCGAGGGTGGGCTCGTCAAAGATCATCACCGCGGGGTCGTGGACCAGAGTGCGGGCGATGGAGGTCTTCTGCTTCATCCCGGTGGAGAAGCGGTCGCAGCGGCGGTCGAGGAACTCGTGCATCTCGAGCTCGCCGGCGAGCAGGTCGATGCGGGCGCGGAGGACGTCCGGGGCGAGGCCGTGGAGGCGGCCGAAGTACTCCAGCGTCTCGCGGGCGGTGAGGCGGCCGTAAAGGGCGGTGGAGGTGGCGAGGAAGCCGACGCGCGCGCGGACCCCGGCGGGGTCCAGGTTGATGTCGCGGCCCGCGACCTCGGCGGTGCCGGCGGTGGGGCGCAGGAGCGTCGCGAGGAGCCGCAGCGTCGTGGTCTTGCCCGCGCCGTTCGCGCCGAGCAGGCCGTAGATGCGCCCGGGGGCGACGGTGAAGGATACGTCGTCGACCGCGCGGAGCTCCCCGCGGCGGCGGTCCCGGAAGACCTTGGTGAGCCCGTGCGCCGCGATCATCGCCGGGGAATCAGGGCAGCTCGGCGACGCCGAGGATCAGCGCCAGCGCGAGGGCGAAGTCCTGCACCGCGGTGGGCTGCTCGACGTCCGTCCACTCGTCGAGCGAGTGGGAGCGGCCGCCGCGGCGGGCGGACTGGGAGGAGAGGGTGAAGGCGGGGAGGCCGAGGCTGATCGGGAGGTTGGAGTCCGTGCTGCTGATGTTCCAGACGGCGACCTTGTCGAAGGCGCGCATCACGGCGGCCACCTGGCGCAGCTCGGGGGTGTCGGGCGAGGTCGTGCCCGAGGGCCGGTCGCCGATCAGTTTCACCTCGGCGGAGACGCGGCCGAAGGTGGTGGCGCGGGCGGCGTTCTCCTCCGCGACGGCGGCCTCGATGATCTCCTTGAACCGGGCGTCGACCTTGCGCAGCTCCTCGGGCGAGACGGAGCGCAGGTCGACCTCCATCGTGACCTCGAAGGGGATCGAGTTGACCGAGGTGCCGCCGCTGATGACCCCGACGTTGTAGGAGACCTTGGGCTGGCGGGGCACGACCACCTTGCCGAGGGCGGCGATGGCGTTCCCGAGGGCGAAGGCGGGGTTGACCTGGCCGAAGGCACCCCAGCTGTGGCCGCCGGGGCCCTTGAACGTGACGCGGTAGCGGAGGCTGCCGAGGGCGCCGTTGGTGATGAGGTCGTTGTTGCTGCCGTCGATCGAGATGAAGCGCGAGATGCGCCCCTGCCACGGGCCACGCTGGAAGAGGTAGCGCATCCCGCGGAGGTCGCCCGGGCCCTCCTCGCCCACGTTCCCGATGAAAAGGATGTCCCCGGGCGTCTCGATCCCGGCGGCGCCGAGGGCGCGGACGATCGCGAGCAGGAGCGCGAGACCGCGGGTGTCGTCGCCGATGCCCGGGGCCATCAGCCGCGTCCCGGAGCGCTTCACGCGGACGTCGGTGTCCTCGGGGAATACGGTGTCGAGGTGCGCGGCGACGGCGAGGAGGGGCGCGGTGCCGCCGGGGCGGCCGGGGCGGCGGCCGATGACGTTGCCCTCGGCGTCGGTCGTGACGTCGGTGAGGCCGGCCTCGCGCAGCAGCCGAGCGAAGGCGACCCCGCGGGCCGCCTCCTTGAAGGGGGGCGCCGGGATCTCGGTGAGCAGGATCAGCTCGCGGACGAAGCGCTCGAAATCCCGGTCGTGGGCGCGGACCGCGGCCTGGAAGGCCGGGCGGGCGACCAGCTCGCGCGCGCGGCGGTCCTCCGGCGAGTCCGGGGCGGGCGCGGTGGCCCGGACGAGGCAACCCGCGAGGACGAACAGCAGGGCCAGGGGCGGGAGCTTCATGCGCCGATCGGGTGCCAGGTGGTCTTGGGTTCGATGAAGGCGCGGATCGGTTCGAGGCCCTGCGCGGCGTCGCTAAGCCAAGCCGCGAGGGGGGCGTCGGGCACGTGGCGCACGCGCTTCACGCTCTCGGCCGCGCCGAGGTCGAGCACGCGGCGCTCCGCGGCGTCGGCGACGGCGCTCAGGCCGCGGAGGTGGGCGTGGGTGGCGAAGGTCGGCACCAGCTCGGCCCGGCGGCCGGTAAGAACGTTGACCACGCCGGCAGGCAGGTCGCTGGTCGCGAGCAGTTCCCCGAGCAGAATCGCGGGATAGGGCCGCGGCTCGGAGGCGAGTGCGACCACGGTGTTGCCGCTCACGATCACCGGCGCGACCAGCGAGACGAG
>VHCI01000207.1 GCA_016871775.1 Verrucomicrobiota bacterium
TTCCTCCCAAATGATTTTCCCCGTGGTGCGTGTGCCGGCCTCCGGCCAACCGCACCATGATCCACGCACCTGAACCCGTCCTGCGCTACCGGGGTGGCGATCGCCACCACCTGTTCCTGAACCACGGCACGTGGTTCCTCCGCTACAGCCTGCGCCCGTCGCCGCTGTTCAAAACCGACCGCCGCGTCGCCGTCTCCCTCGGCACCAGGGACCTCGCCGTCGCCCGCGAACGCCGCGACGCGTTCTTCGCCCGGCTGGGAGTCACGTCCTCGCCGGCTGAGGTTTCCACCGGAGGGTCCGCGTCATGACCCGCCGCGAAGCCGCCCGAGCGTTGCGCGACACGTTGCGCGAACTCACCGCCACCACGGCCGAGGCGACCAAGTTCGCCAACCACGCCACCGCGATCGTCCTGACTTTCCGTCATGAACTCGTGCCGGCCGCCTCCTTGGTCCGCGAAACGGCCACGTTGCTCCAGCACGCCGCGGAAAACCTCGCGCGTCTCGTCTCCGTGCGTCCCGCCGCCACGCGGAAATCCCGCCGCCGGTCCTCCACCTGAACCCGCCGCTCCGCGTCATGAAACGCCGCATCCCCAAAACCGCGGTCACGACCTCCGCGACTGCCCCCACGCCGACGCTGGCCGCTCCTGCTGCTCCCTCCGCGGAGGCTCCGGCCGCGGAGTCGCCCGCACCGGCCGCCGCGCCTTCCATTCTCACGCGGCCGCTCGGGCTGCTCGGCTGGGATAAACTCGAGCCGGTCCTGCTCGCCGCCCTCGCGACCGCCGAACCGCTGCTGCTCATCGGCCGCCACGGCACCGCCAAGAGCTTCCTGCTCGAGCGTCTCGCCCAGGCCCTCGGGCTCACCTACCGCTTCTACAACGCGTCGCTCCTCAACTACGACGACCTCGTCGGCATCCCCGTGCCCGACGCCGCGCAGACTTCCCTCCGCTACATCAGCACCCCCACCGCGATCTGGGACGCGGAGGTCGTCTTCGTCGACGAACTGAGCCGCACGCGCCCCGACCTCCAGAACAAGCTCTTCTCCATCATCCACGAGCGCCGCGTCCAGGGCATCCCGCTCGAGAAACTCCGCTACCGCTGGGCCGCCATGAATCCTCCGCCGGGCTTCGACGCCGGCGACCAGGACGACGAGGCCGACACCTACCTCGGCGCCGAACCGCTCGATCCCGCGCTCGCCGACCGGTTCGCGTTTCTCCTCGAGGTGCCGGGCTGGGCCGATCTCTCCACCCCGGAGAAGGAGGAACTCCTCGCCGACCAATTCCGGGGCCGCCACGAGTTCCCGGTCGACGTTCCCGCGCTGGTCGCCCGCACCCGCGAGCGTCTCGCCGTCCTGACCGCCAGGCCGCCCGCGCTCGAGCGTCTCGCCGTCCTGACCGCCCGGCCGCCGGCGCTCGCGCCGTATTTCATCGCCCTGGAAAGCCAGCTCCGGGCCGCCGGCACGCGTTTTTCCAGCCGCCGCATCTCGATGCTGCTGCGCTCCGCCCTCGGCATCCACGCCGCCCGCGGCGTCCTCGCCACCGCCGCCGCCCCCGATTGGGAATCCTCCCTCTTTCTCGCCGTCGCCCACGGCCATCCCGGTCTCGCCGCCGGCCCCATCGACCGGGGAGCCCTGTTCGCGCTTCACCGCCAAGCGTGGAATCTCGCGCGTCTCGATCCCGACGATCCCTGGCGCGCGCTGCTCGGGATCACCGATCCGGTCGAACGCGTCGCCGTCGCCTCCTTCGATCAGCTCGCCCTCAAGGAGAGCGATCTCTCGAGCCTCGTGATCGAGGCGGTGTCCGCCCAGGCAACCCCCGAGGAACGCGCCGCCGTCTCCCTCGTGCTCTACCTTCACCTGCGCGACACGCCGCGGATCTCCGCCTCCGCCGCCGAAACCCTCGCCGGCCAGCTCACGCGCGTCCTGCGCCCCGCGATCGACACTCATCAGGTCCACGGACGCCAGTTCACGCTCTGCCGCGAGGTCGCCTCCCTCTGCGCCCGCCTCGGCGATTCCCCGGGCGACGCCTACGCCCGCAATCTCCTCAACGCCTTCCTGCCCGCCGGCTTCACGGCCATCACCCCCGCGCGGCTCCTCGGTCGTTTCCGCACGCTCTGGGATCGCTTCCAGCTCACCGCCGCCGCTCCGGCCCGATGACGCTGCTTCACAACATGAGCGTCCCGCCGCGCACCTCCGCGCAGCTCGGCGGGCGGCCGGTCGCCTCGGGGATCACCTTCTACTCGTTACCCTTCGTCCTCATCATCAAGGAAATCGTCCCCGGAGGTCCGTTCGGTCCGAAGCTCGGCCATCTGATCCACCACGATCCGTCGGAACTCAGCGCCAGGATCATCCAAACCTTCCCCACGCCGGCTGATCTCTTCCGCCGCATCGGCCCGCCCGAATTCCCGAAACTCCGTCACGACTTCCTCATCGGCTGGCGGCCGGCCCCCGGCCACTCGGGCGAAAACTGCCCGGGGCCCGAGTCGCTTCCAGCGGGCGTCATCTGGTCGGCCCCGACGTACTGCCGCGATCCGCGGCGCTGCGCCGGCGTGCTTTCACGTTGCTACGGCACCGTCCTCCTCGGCCGCCGCGAGCCCGACCTTTCCTGGGACCGCCTCCTCGGCCCCGTCATCGCCTTCGACGAGCCGCTCTTCCCCTCCCGATGAATCTCCTCTCCCAACGTCCGCGCTCCCCCGAGGCCGCCGCGATCCGCGAGCGCATCTTCAACGTGCTCCCCGCCGCCTCCTACCAGATGGAGAAACTCCTCGGCCTGCTCGACATCACCTTCAGCGACGCCACCCCCACCGCCGCCGTCGAGTGCCGCGCCACGCCGCGCCTCCTGCTCAACCGCGACTTCGTGGCCGAGCACTGCCGCGCCGATTCCGACCTCTTCCTGCTCATCCTCCACGAGCTCCACCACGTCATCCTCGGCCACACGCGCCTGTTCCCGCGCGTCACCCGGGCCGACAACCTCGTCTTCGACGCCGTGATCAACGCCATGCTCTGCCAGTCCGTCGGCCGCACCCTCGGCACCGGGCTCTTCGAGCGGCTCTACAATTTCGGGAAATTCCCCGAGCGTCTGCTGCGTCCGCCCCCGGGCTGGCCGCATGCCTTCTCGGCCGCGTTGCGGTCGCTGCCAGACCGTGAGGCGGAGGTCATCCGGCTGCTCTACGGTCCGCCCCGGGGCGGTGCCACCTACCTCGAGATTCACGAGCTCCTGCGCCGCCAGCTCGGTCCGGATGTTCCGGGCGTGCGGCTGCTCGGCGACCACGGGCCCGAACAGCCGGACGATCCGCTGCTGAAACAGACCATCCGCTCGGTGGTCGAGGACTGGCCGCCCCCGCCGCTGCCG
>VHCI01000208.1 GCA_016871775.1 Verrucomicrobiota bacterium
TCGGGCGCACCCTGCAACTCTGCGTGGTCGACGTGCGGGAGGAACACGATGACTTCCACTGGACTCTCGATGGCGTCCGAATCCCCCTCTCGCTGGTGATGCCCCTCGCGCTCGCCAACCCCGTCGTCACCGTCACTCCCGGCACCCGCGAGGCCGCGGCCGAGGAGGGCTGCCTGTCCTTCCCCGAGCTGCGCGGCGAGGTCACCCGGCCAGAGGCGATCCGCGTGGCCTTCCAAGACGTCCACGGCCTTGGGCACGAGCTGGCCTGCGACGGCCTCCTGGCCCGCTGCGTCCAACACGAGGTCGATCATCTGCAGGGGGTCCTGTTCATCGACCGGATGAAGCGCCGGTCGCGGGCGGCCCTCGAGCCCGGCTTGGTCGCCCTTGCCAAGGCCACGCGCGCCGCCGCCCGGACCTCCTGTTCCTTATGAGCACGGCCCAGAAATCGGATGGGATGAACTACGCCCCGCAGGGCAAACCGCGCCCGGTGGTCGGCCCCGGTGAGTTTGTCTTTGCCGCGGCACACCTTGACCACGGCCACATCTACGGCCAGTGCAACGGGCTGCTCGAGGCCGGCGGGGAACTGAAGTGGGTCTATGAACCGGACCCGAAAAAGGTCGAGGCCTTCCGCGCGAAGTACCCGCAGGCCCGCGTGGCCCGCGACCTCGACCAGATCCTCCAGGATCCCGCGGTCCAGCTGGTCACCGCGGCGGCCGTCCCCTGCGATCGCGGCCCCCTCGGCCTGCGGGTGATGGCAGCGGGCAAGGACTACCTGACCGACAAAACCCCGTTCACCTCGCTCGCCCAGCTGGACGACGCCAAGGCGGCCGTGGCCCGCACCAGGCGCAAGTATATGGTCTACTTCTCGGAGCGCCTCCACGTGGAGTCGGCGATGTATGCCACAGACCTCGTCGCCGCCGGTGCGATCGGGCGCGTAATCCAAGTGATCGGTCTCGGGCCGCACCGCCTGAACAAGGCCAGCCGGCCCGCCTGGTTCTTCGAACGCGCCAAGTACGGCGGCATCCTCACGGATATCGGCAGCCACCAGTTCGAGCAGTTCCTGACCTACACCGGCGCGACCGACGCGACCGTCACCCAGGCCGCGGTGGGCAACTTTGCCAATCCCGACCGCCCCGAGTTCGAGGACTTCGGCGAAGCCTCCCTCCTCGGCGATAACGGGGCCTCGAACTACATCCGCGTCGACTGGTTCACGCCGGACGGACTGTCCACTTGGGGCGACGGCCGCACCGTGATCCTCGGCACCAAGGGTTACATCGAGCTCCGCAAGTACCTCGATGTCGCCCGCGACAAGGCCGGGGACCAAGTCTACCTCGTCGACCAGACCGGCGAGCGCCATTTGAGCGTGGCGGGGCAGGTGGGCTTCCGCTTCTTCGGCGAACTGATCCTCGATTGCCTGCGCCGGACGGACAAGGCGATGACCCAGGCGCACGTCTTTAAGGCGGCGGAACTCTGCCTGCGGGCGCAACTGGCCGCGCGGCGGATCGCCTGACGATGGCCCGCTCCATTGCGACCCGCACCGGCGACGACGGGACGACCGGGCTGCTGTATGGGCAGCGCGTGCCCAAGGACCATCCCCAGATCGAGGCCGTCGGGGCCTGCGATGAGCTGAACGCGGCCCTCGGGGCCGCCAAGGCCCTGCTGCCGGCGACGCCGCGCGGCACGGAGGTGCACGCCTCCCTCACCCGGATCCAGCGGCAATTGGTCGCCCTGATGGGCGAGGTCGCCTGCGCCGAGGCGGATGCGGCCCGGTATGCCGCCTCGACCTTCGAGAAAGTCACGGCGGAGGACGTCCACCGGCTGGATACCGAGTTGGCGGCGTTGGAGGCGCGAGGGCTGCGTTTCGACGGCTGGGCCACGCCGGGCGCGAATCCCGTTGCGGCGGCGCTCGATCTGGCGCGGACCGCGGCGCGGCGGGCGGAGCGGCGCCTGACCACTCTGGCGGCGCACGGCCGCTGCCTGCGGGCCGACGTGGGCCGGTTCATCAATCGCCTTTCGGACCTGCTCTGGCTGCTGGCGCGCGAAGCCGAGCAATAAGGAACCGGCGGGCGGGCGCCGGTCTTTCCGCTTCCCGCCCGCGGTGGCGTTCGCCAAGCTGCGCGGAATGTCCGCCCCACCCCGCCCCGTCACCTCAGTCCCGATCGAGACCGAGGCCGTCCTGCCCGCGCATCCGCAGCTCCTCGGCCATCCCCGGCCACTGTACACCCTGTTCTTCGCGGAGCTCTGGGAACGGTTCTCCTATTACGGGATGCGGGCGCTGCTCACCCTGTATATGGTGGCGCCGGCGGCCGCGGGCGGCTTGGGCCTGCCGGTCGGGCAGGCGACCCTGATCTACGGCACCTACACGATGTCCGTGTATATGCTTTCCATTCCCGGCGGGACGCTGGCGGACGGCATCCTCGGCTCGCGGTTGGCGGTGCTGCTGGGGGGCATCATCATCGCGGCGGGGCACTTCTCGATGGCGGTGCCCGGGGAAACGACGTTCTACCTGGGCCTGGCCCTAATCGTGATCGGGACGGGGCTCTTGAAACCGAACATCAGCGCGATGGTCGGCCAGCTGTACGCGCTAGGGGATGCGCGGCGGGACGCGGGATTCTCGATTTTCTATATGGGCATCAATGCCGGGGCGTTCATCGCGCCGCTGGTGACCGGCTTCCTCGCGCAGCACAGCGCGTTCAAGGCGGTCCTGACCGGCTGGGGCTTTGATCCGGCGCATTCCTGGCATTGGGGCTTCGGCGCCGCGGGCGTAGGGATGCTGCTGGGCCTGCTGGTGTTTGTCTTCTTCGGTCACGGCCTGCGCGAGGTGGGTCCGCCCCCTCCGCGGCAGGCCGGGGCGTGGCGGCAGCCGGTGTTCACCCTGTGGGGTACGCTGGGCTTGTGGGGGTTGGTCAAGCTGTCGGACGCGCCGGGCTTCGAGTGGCTGCGGGCGCTGTTCCTGCTGGTGCCGATCGGCTTGATGATCTGGTTCGGCCGTTCGCCGCAGCTCGAGACGCGGCAGCTGGGGGCAATTTTTTATTTCTTCATCGGGGCATTCATCTTCTGGGCCTTGTTCGAGCAGGCAGGCACCTCGCTGACCCTGTTCGCGGAGCGCCACACCGCGACCCACGTGGGTGGGCTCGAGGTGCCGTCTTCGTGGTACCAGTCAGCCAACCCGATCTTCGTCATCGCGCTGGCGCCGCTCTTCGCGCTGCTTTGGACGCGCCTGGGCGACCGGCAGCCCTCGAGCCCGATGAAGTTCACGTTGGGTCTGGTTTGTCTGGCGCTGGCGTTCGGCCTGATGGTGCCGGCGGCGCAACTGGCAATGCAGGGGAGGGTGAGC
>VHCI01000209.1 GCA_016871775.1 Verrucomicrobiota bacterium
GCTCGAGGTCCGCGTGCGCCGCGCGGGCACCGAACGCGTGCTGCGCCTGCCGGCGACCGAGGGCGCGGCGGCCTTGCCGGGGGCGGGCCTCACCCTGAAGACCGGTTTCCAGACCGTACACGTCTTACCGTTCCGCCAACTCGGCGACGCGATCGGCTGGACCTACCGGACGCTTGTCAGCCTCGTCCATCCGCGTTCGGACATTGGCTTGGACAAGATGTCCGGACCCGTCGGCATCGCACGGGTCTTGCACAGCGCCGCAGAGGTGGGCCTGCGGGCCGTGTTCCTAATCACGCTCCTGCTGAACGTGAACCTCGCCCTGTTCAACCTGCTCCCCATCCCGGTGCTCGACGGGGGACATATGCTCTTCGCGACCCTCGGCCGGCTGCGCGCCCGGCCCCTGCCCGCATCGTTGATCGCCGGGGCGCAGAGCGTGTTCATGGTCGTCCTACTGTCCCTCATGGCGTACGTGACTGTCTTCAGCGACGTCCCGCGCGCGCTGCGCGAGATGCGGGCGGACCGCGCCGCGCCGCCGGCCCCCGCACCGGCCGAACCCGCCGTGCCCGCTCGCGGCCGATGAACTATTGCCCCGACCGTTACCGGACCCGCCGGCGCGCCTCGCGCGAGGTTCGGGTCGGGCCCGTCAGCATCGGCGGCGCGCACCCGATCCGGCTGCAGTCGATGACCACGAGCGACACGCAAGACGTGTCCGCGACCGTGCGCCAGGCGATCGCGCTAGCGGAGGTAGGGTGCGAGATCGTCCGGGTCACGGCCCCCAACGTCGCCGCGGCGCGCTGCCTGCGCGAGATCCGCGCGAGGTTCAGCGCGGCGGGCTTCGCCGGCGTGCCCCTTGTGGCGGACATCCACTTCCTGCCCGGGGCGGCACTCGAGGCGGTGGAGCACGTGGAGAAGGTGCGCGTCAACCCCGGGAATTACGCGGACAAGAAGCGCTTCGCAGTGCGGGAGTACAGCGACGCCGACTACGCCGCGGAGCTCGAGCGCCTCCACGAGGCCTTCTCCCCGCTGGTCCGGCGCTGCCGCGAGCTGGGCCGCGCGCTGCGGATCGGCACCAACCACGGTTCCCTGAGCGACCGCATCCTCAACCGCTACGGTGACACGCCGCTCGGGATGGTGGAGAGCGCGCTTGAGTTCCTGCGCATCGCCGAGGCTCACGACCACCGCGACCTCATCCTCTCGATGAAGGCCTCCAACCCCAAGGTGATGATTCAGGCCTACCGCCTGCTCGTCGCCCGGATGGCGGAGGAGGATATGCACTACCCGCTGCACCTCGGCGTGACCGAGGCCGGCGACGGCGAAGACGGCCGCATTAAGAGCGCGATCGGCATCGGCTCGCTACTGCTGGACGGTCTGGGCGACACGATCCGCGTCTCGCTCACTGAGGACAGCGTGTACGAGATCCCGGTGGCGCGCGCGATCGCGGACAAGGCGATGCACCTGTGGGCGAAGCCCGCGGGCGCGGACGCCGAGGCGCCGGACCGCGTCGACCCCTACCGCTACGAGCGCCGCGTACCCGAGGCAGTCGACCTCGGGGCCGGTTGCCGGACCGGCCCCGACCAGCCGCCGCGCGTGATCGTGCGGTTCGGTGCAGTAGACGAACTCACGCGGGCGGCGCCATGGCTGCGGGCCCCGGCGCGGGCGGACACGCCGATCGAGGGCCTGCTCGTTTCGGTCCGTGGCGTCGGCGACCTGGGCCGGCTCTGCGCCGCGGCGGCGCAAGGCCTGCCGGTGAACTTCCTCGCGCTGGAGGTGGATCCCGGGCTCACGCCCGACGTGCTGCAGCCGCTGCTGGCGCTAAGCCCGAGCCGCCTCGTGATCGCGCGCGACTTCCGAGCGAGCGAGGCGCCGGCGCTCGCGGCGCATCTCTCCTTCGCGGCGGCGCACAAGCATCTCGTGGCGGCGGGCCTCACTGCCGACTGCCTGCCGACGTTGGCCGCGGCGCTCGCGCCCGGCGCAGCGGACCGGCTGATCGTGACCCTCGCGGCGGACGGCGTCGGCGCGGGCGAGCACGCGCTCGGCGCGTACCGCCGGCTTGCGGAGGCCGCGGCGCAGGCCGGCTGGCGCGCGCCGCTGTGGATCCGCAACCGCGCGGCAACGGCGGTGCGCCCAGGGAACGACTTCCTCTCGCGCCTGCTGGAAGCCTCGTTCCTCACTGGCGGCCTGCTCTGCGACGGCCTCGGTGATCTGGTCAGCGTCGAGACCGAGACGGAGCCGGAGCGGGCGCTGCGCCTGACCTACAACGTGCTGCAGGGCGCGGGGGCGCGCAGCTCGAAAACGGAGTTCGTCGCCTGCCCGAGCTGCGGGCGCACCCTGTTCGACCTGCAGACGACCACCCAGCGGATCCGCGCGCAGACGGGCCATCTCAAAGGCGTGAAGATCGCGATTATGGGCTGCATCGTGAACGGACCCGGCGAGATGGCGGATGCGGATTTTGGATACGTCGGCGGCGCACCGGGAAAGATCAACCTCTACGTCGGCAAGACCTGCGTGCAGTACAACCTTCCGCAGGAGCAGGCCGACGCGCGGCTCATCGCGCTGATCCGCGAGCATGGCCGCTGGATCGATCCCGTACCCGCCGCGGAGGCGGCCCCGCCCGCCTGAGCGGCCCGGAGAAGGCTCCGGGAGCCCCGCCGGGGGAAGTGTGAACAAGTTGTGGGAAAGTTGACCTTGAAATGCCCCGGCCCTTCAAGATTACATTCAGCCTCGCCTCCCGTGGCGCCCGTTCCGGTTGTTCCTTCTCATGCCCTTCAGCCCTCCCCTGAGGCGCCCGCCGCGAGACCTCTCCTACCCCCTTTCCCGCATCGACTTGGAAATGCAAACCTTGCCCCCGATGCCCTCTCCCTTTTCGACCCCTTTTCCTCTCGGCAGACTGGCGCAGGTGACGGTGTTGGCGGCATGAGTCAGTCGCAACCGGCGGCGCCCTGTGAATAAAACCGCCCCCTCTGCCCGGAAATGTCCTCCGCCCTCCTCTCCCCCAGCCTTTGGGAAACCGTCAAGTGCGACTTCAAGTCGCTCTTTCCGGAAGACGTGTTCCAGATGTGGTTCGAGCCACTCGCGTGCGTAGAGGCAACGGCGGACACGATCACGCTGGGAGTGCCGAACGACTTCGCTGCGATCTGGATCCACGACAACTATCTCGACCTGATCACACAGCGGCTACGCCTTACGGCGGGTCGGGCGGTGCAGGTGCGGCTGCGCAAGGCGGAGGCCTCCAGCGCGACGGCCGCCCTAGCCGAGGCGGGGCCCGCGCCTC
>VHCI01000210.1 GCA_016871775.1 Verrucomicrobiota bacterium
AGGCGCGCCGCGAAGTCGTGCTTCACAAAGCCGGTGAACCGGGCGGCGCCGCGCTGGGCGTCGACGGTGGCGGGGTTGCCCCGGGCGAGGACGAAGGGCCGGCCGTAGTTCGGGTTGGGCTGCGGTGCGACGATGCCCGAGGTGCGGTAGTTGGGATCGGAGGGCAGCCAGAGCGTCTCCTGGATGTCGAAGATCACCCGGGCGTTGGCAAAGTTGATGGCGTTGAAGGTGCGCTGGAACTGGTCCTCGTGATCGTACGCGAGCTCGAAGCCGGCCCGCCCGCCCCAGAGCACCTGCTCCAGGGCGACGTTGTAGTTCACGAAGTCGCGGGCGTGGTAGTCGTTGTCCCAGGCGAGGTGCTCCCGGCTGAAGTCGAAGGTCTTCAGGTTGGTGAAGCCCTGGTCGAGCCAGCCGGTGCCGGCGATTTCCGCCCGGTTGCCGTGATAGGGGCTGGCGGGTGCACCCTTGGTGGTCCGGCCCGGGCCGAAAAAGGGATCGCGCGCGGCGTAGTCGGCCGCCCGGTACTGGTCGGTGTAGGCGAAGGAGGGCTGGCGGCCGTTGGCGCCGTCGTAGACCAGCCCGTAGGCGCCTGCTCCCCAGGGCAGGGCGGCGAGGCTGTTGACGGAGGGCGTGTCCCGCACGCGGTAGCGCGCCCGCTCGGCGGCCGGAAGGGCGTTCCACTGGGCCTGCGTCGGGCCCTCGGCGTGGGCGAAGCGCTGGAGGTTCGACCACGCGGCGATCGAGACGCGGGCCGTGCCGGGATCGCCGAGGAAGGTGTCGAGGTTCTGCACGGGCAGCAGCACATCGGGGGCGTTCCCGCGGATCCTTCCCCGCTCGAAGTGGGCGGTGATCACGGTGGCGGCGTGGCGGAACGGCTGGTAGGTGAGCGCCGCGTACTGCCGGTCGTCGTCCTTGTGCGTCGGGCGCTGCCGGTAGCGGGTGCGGTCCGTCAGCGCCGCGGCGTGCACCGCCAGCGTGTCACGCAGCAGCACGCGGTTCACGTGGATGGAACCGCGGTAGGAGGGGTCGAGCCCGCCGCTGCCGATCCGCGTGGAGACCTCGGCGGTGTCGCGGAAACGCGCCTTCATCAGGCCGGTGTTGATGAGTCCCGCCGGGGAGCCGAGGCCGAACAGGAAGGAATTGGCGCCGCGGCTCAGGTCGACGCGATCCGCGT
Organism: Verrucomicrobiota bacterium; assembly: GCA_016871775.1. Classification (GTDB taxonomy): domain Bacteria; phylum Verrucomicrobiota; class Verrucomicrobiia; order Opitutales; family Opitutaceae; genus ER46. Next base: position 1,175 of record VHCI01000210.1, read on the forward strand.
TGTAGGCGTCGAAGGGGATGCCGGTCGGGAAGTAGTTGCGCGCGCGCGAGGGGGCGCCGAGACCACGCACGCGGGTCGCGCCGTCCGCGCCGCCGCGGCGCGCGCTGTCGGTGCTGACATCCCCGGTGCCGCCGTCGATGGCGCCGGTGAAGTTGCCGGCGATCCCGCCCACTTCGGTGCTGGTCGTGAATTGGAGCAACTCGTCGAGGCCGGTCGCGCCCAGGTCGTCGAGGAAATCCCGGGTGACCACCTGGATGGAGGCCCCGAGATCGCGCAGGTCCTGGCGGAGCCGGCTGCCCGCGAGGGTCTGGGCCGCGTAGTACCCGCCGGTCCGGTCCTGCACGACGAACGGGGAGAGCTCCACGGGCGTGTCCCCGGCCGCGGCTCCGGGGGCCGGCGTGGCCGCGCGGGCGGCGAGGGCGAGGATGGAAACCAGGACGGCGTGCAGGCGCGGGAAGTTCATGGCTGGTCGAATCCCGGGTTGGGTCGGCCCACCTCCAACTGCGCGGGGCGCAGCCGGCGGGCGAGAGCGCCGGCCGCGGCGGGCGTGGCGGGGAGGGCGTGGGTGTCCGGTCTCCATCCGGCGCCGGGCCGCCAGGGGGGCACCCCGGGTTCAAGGGCGCCGGGGGATGCGGGCCGGCCGGGACGATTCGTGCCGGGGTCCGCGGGCGGCAGCGCCGTGCCGTCCAGTGGCCCGCCGGGTCGCGGCCGGAAATCGTCGTCCGGGAAGTCCGCGAAGAGCCGGCCCTCCTCCCCGGCGGGGATCCGGTGGTTCCCCTCGACGATGCCGGGCTCGTCGGCGAGGGGGAGCAGGTTGCGGCGCTGGCCGCGCCGCGGGTCGCCGCGCAGCGAGAGGCGATCCAGGTAGGCGTAGGCCACGTTGTTGCGCACCCGCCAGCCGGCGCGTTCGGCGGCGGAGGCGGCGGGCTCAAAGACCACGAGGAAGCCGCTCCGCGGCTCGTGGACGAGCACCGTGTTGTGGTGGGCGAAGAGGCGGTAGCCCTGCAGCTTGCAGCCGGCGGTCGCGTGCCACACGAGGTTGTGGTCGAACGTCAGGTCGCGTCCCTGCAGGTCGACGCGGAACCCGAGGCCGTTCAGGTCGTGCAGCCAGTTGTGGTGCACGCGCGTGCCCTGCAGGTCGTCGCCGATCGGCAGGTAGATCGCGGCGACGTCCACGCAGTACAGGCCCGCGTTGAACACGTGGTTGAAGCCGGCCTCGTTCGCGCCCTGCCCGGAGACGTAGAGCCCGACGCTGCCCAGGTTGTAAACGGTGTTGCGGCGCAGGAGGTTGCCGCCGCGGCCCGTGCCGTGCACCCGGATCGCCGGGCCCGGATGACGGCCGTGCAGGTTGCTGTCGCGCACCACGCAGTCCTCCACCCGGTTGCCCGCGCCCTCGATCTCCAGTGCGCCGTCCACCGCGCCGGCGATCTCGCAGCGCTCGATGACGTTGTCCTCGCCGGCGATCCGCAGGTTGCGGGCCGTCCGCCGCTCGGTCTCGGCGTCGGGGAACAACCGGGGCGTCGCGGGGAACAGGAAGCGGCACCCGCGCACGGTCACCCGCCGCGCCTCCTCGAGGCGCAGGTTGCACGCGTGGAACTCCAGGCCCTCCAACACGAGGTCGGAGATGCCGGAGCCGAGGAGCGCCGCGCCGCGCGCCTTCACCCGCACCTCGCCCGCCGCGGGGTCGATCCCCGGCGGCGGCAGGAACAGCAGCCGCCCGGCTTCCAAGTCGTGCCACCACTCGCCCGGCGCATCGAGGGCGCCACGGGCGACGACGAAGAAGCGGTTGCCGGCGAAGCCGTGCTTGGCGAGGCGCTCCGGCATCGAGTCCTCCCGCCAGGCCCGGCCCTCGATCCCGGAGGCGTCGTAGCGCAGGCTCCCGTCCCCGGCCCGATGCGCGGTCACGGGCCGGGTGTGGCAGCTGTTGCCCTTGCCGAGCTTCAGGTAGAGCAGCCCCCCGGACAGGTCGACCCCGGCCCGCGCCAACGCGTCGCTGCGGATGTGCCCGAGGGCGCTGCCCTCCCCGGTCGCGGCCCATTTGCGGTCCGGCTGCCAATTCTCCTCC
>VHCI01000211.1 GCA_016871775.1 Verrucomicrobiota bacterium
CCGCCGGACCAGGCCGAGACCCGGGTGCGCGAGATCACGATCCAAGTGGGACGCACCGGCGTGCTCACCCCCGTGGCGGAGCTCGAACCGGTGCTGCTTGCCGGCACGACCGTGCGGCGCGCGACGCTCCACAACGCGGACGAGATCGCCCGCAAGGACGTGCGCCCCGGGGACACCGTGCGGGTGGAGAAGGCGGGGGATATTATCCCCGCGGTCGTCGCCGTGGTGACCGTGCGGCGCGCGCCCGGGGCGGCCCCCTACGCGTTCCCGCGGGAGTGCCCGGTGTGCCGGACCGCCGCAGTTCGGGCCGAGGGCGAGGTGGCGTGGCGTTGCCCGAACCCCGACTGCCCCGAGCAGTTGCGCCGCCGTATAGAGCATTTCGCCTCTAAGGCGGGCGTCGACATCGACGGGCTCGGCGAGGAGATCGTGGACCAGCTGCTGGAGCGGGGCGTCATCCGCCGCCTGCCAGACCTCTTCTGCCTGCGCCTCGAGGACCTGTTGCCGCTGCGCAAGTCGGGCGAGGTCTGGGCGGCCAATCTGATCGCCGGGATCGAGGCGCGCCGTCAGGTGGAGCTCTGGCGCGTGATCAACGGCCTTAGCATCCCGCAGGTGGGTGCGGCGGCGGCGAAGGAGCTCGCGCGCACCTTCCGCTCGCTCGGGGCCCTCCTCGACGCCCCGGTCGCGGAATTGTGCCGCGTCGAGGGGTTCGGTGAGAAGACGGCCCACGCCGTGCGGGCGTGGTGCGAGCAGCCGAGCCATCGCGCACTTGTGGCCGACCTGCTGGCCGCTGGCCTCGCCCCGCGGGCCCCGGCCACCGCCGCGGGCGGCCTCGCTGGGAAGACCTTCGTGCTGACCGGCACCCTGCCCACGCTCGCCCGGGAGGACGCAGCCGCGCTGATTGAGGCGGCCGGCGGGCGGGTCAGCGGGAGCGTGAGTCGCAAGACCCACTACGTCGTCGCGGGCGAGGAGGCCGGTTCCAAGCTGACTAAGGCGCGCGATCTCGGCATCCCCGTGCTCGACGAGGCGGGCCTGCGGGCGCTGCTCGCGGTCGGCTGAGCCAGGCTCGTCCCCGGTACCTTGTTCAAGCGTAGCCGAGGTTCCGGATTGCCAGCTGCAGCTTCGTCATGAAGGCCTGCGCGTCCGGCGGAGACGGGCGGTAGCCTTCCTTACTCACCTGCGTGAAGCCGGGGCGGCCGTACTGGTCGATCATCCACTTGCCAGTGACGCCGTCGCTGAAGGTGACCGTCCCGCTCGCGATCGCCCCGGGGATGAGGGTGACCTTGTCGACCGTCACGGTGAGCGTGGACGCGCCGGCGGGTTCCTCGTCGGGCAATTCGCCCTCCTCGCCAAACCCCTCCGCTCCGGCCGCAGGTTCCGCCGTGGGATCCCCGCCTTCCTGATCCCCAGCGGCTCCGGGCGGCTGCGGTGCGGGGGCGGCCGCAGCGGGGACCACCGCCTTGGTGACGTCGCTGGCGTCCACCTTGGGCGCGGCGTCCTTCAGCTGCAGGTCGAGGTCATCGACGAGGAAACGGACGTCCCGGTAGGTGAGGAAGAGCTGGAACTGTTCCCGCAGTTTGGACTGGACGGCAGAGAGGCCGTCGCCGGCGGCGACCCAGGAGGCGACGGTCTTTTTTTGCTCGGGGGTGAGGTTCATCGGGGCGGAGCGTAGGGTCCGAAGGCGCGCGTGCAACCGCGGGGCGGTCCCGCGAGAGCGGGGCGGGCAAGGGTTCCCGCCTCAGCGGGAGAGCTGGGTCTTCAGGAAGTCGACGCTGTTCCGCATCGACGTGTCCTGCTCGCAGAGGTTCTCGACCGTCTTGCAGGCGTGGATGACCGTGCCGTGGTCGCGGCCTCCGAAGGCGTCGCCGATGTCCTGCAGCGAGTGCTTGGTGAGGAGGCGCGAGAGGTACATCGCGACCTGGCGCGGCATCGCGATGTTGTTCGGGCGGCGCTTGCTCGTCATGTCGCTGTGCCGAATCTGGAAGTGGTCTGCGACGCGCTTCTGGATCGTTTCGATCGTGAGGACGTTCTGGGCCTGCTCCAGCAGCACGTCTTGGAGGAGGCGTTCCACCGCCGGGAGGTCGAGCGGCTGCTGGGTAAGCGACGAGTAGCTGGAAACCTTGAGCAGCGCGCCCTCAAGGCGGCGGATGTTCTTGGTGATGTGCTTGGCGATGAAGCTGAGGATCGGCTCGGACACGCCGCAGCTGAGCTGCTGCGACTTCTTGCGCAGGATCGCGAGGCGGGTCTCGAAGTCGGGTGCCTGAATGTCTGCAGGCAGGCCCCACTCGAAGCGGGAGACGAGGCGCGACTCCAGTTTCTGAATCTCGCTCGCGCGCCGGTCGCTGGTGAGGACGATCTGGCGGCCGGACTCGAAGAGGTCGTTGAAGGTGTGGAAGAACTCCTCCTGGATGCGCTCCTTGCCGGCGAGGAACTGCACGTCGTCAATGAGCAGGATGTCGACGTGGCGGTAGCGCTGCCGGAACTTCGCCAGCGCGTTCTCCTGCAGCGCGAGGATGAACTCGTTGGTGAACTTCTCGGTCGAGAGGTAGGCGACGCGGGCGTCCGGGTTTGCGCGCACCACGGCGTGGCCAATGGCATGCATAAGGTGCGTCTTGCCGAGGCCGGTGTCCCCGTAGAGGAAGAGGGGGTTGTAGGCTTGCGCCGGCGCTTGCGCGACGGCGATCGCCGCGGCGTGTGCCATCTGGTTGTTGGAGCCGACGACGAAGGTCTCGAATGTGTTGCGCGGGTTGAGGGTGCCCTGCGCGGCTCCCCGGTCCTCAGCGCGGCTGGCCCGCCGCACGGGGCCGGAGCGGACGCGAGGCGCGGGCCCCGCCTCGGCTAGGGCGGCCGTCGCGCTGGAGGCCTCCGCCTTGCGCAGCCGCACCTGCACCGCCCGGCCCGCCGTGAGGCGTAGCCGCTGTGTGATCAGGTCGAGATAGTTGTCGTGGATCCAGATCGCGGCAAAGTCGTTCGGCACTCCCAGCGTGATCGTGTCCGCCGTTGCCTCTAGGCACGCGAGTGGCTCGAACCACATCTGGAACACGTCTTCCGGAAAGAGCGACTTGAAGTCGCACTTGACGGTTTCCCACAGGCTGGGGGAGAGGAGGGCGGAGGACATTTCCGGTCAGAGGAGGCGGTTTTATTCACAGGGCGCCGCCGGTTGCGACTGACTCATGCCGCCAACACCGTCACCTGCG
>VHCI01000212.1 GCA_016871775.1 Verrucomicrobiota bacterium
CCGCCTGACCCTTGGTCGGAAGGACGCGCTTGAGGTCTGCGCGACGGGGGAGGGCCCCAAATGGCGCAAAGAGATCCAGGGCGCGGACCAGCTGTGCGTGGCGTCCATAGACGCCGCGGGAAGGGTTGGAGAGCTTGGCCTGGACGATTCAGTTGATCGGGTCGCCCCGAGGTGACCTGCCGGCACCTTTCAGAGGCTCTTTCCCGTCGCCATACCCTCCGGGTATTCCTCGGTCTCTCGCCGCTGAAATGCGCTCGCCATTTCACCCCGCTGCTCCGCCTCCAATTGAATCGTCCCGGCTTAGGCGCCGTGGATCGGTGTAGATGACATGAAGCCGACAGGCTGGCGCAGGGCGCTAACCTGTCGGCTGTATGCTCACAACTAACACTGACAAGCTAGAGGCTAATTCCACGACGGCCAAGGTCGGAGTGGTCAAAATCGGGCAGGATCTGCACGCCGCGCAGGTGACGGTGGTGGTGCAGCTCGACGGCAGCGTGCCCCGGCGGGCGCAGGTGATCCGGATCGAGCAGTACCTTGGCTGGGTGCGGGCCCTGCGGGCCCGTTATCCCGAGGCCAAGTTTCATTCCTGCTACGAGGCCGGGCCGTGCGGTTACAAGCTGCACCGGGACCTGGTGGCGCTGGGGGTGCAAAACCGCGTGGTGGCGCCCACTAACCTCAGCGGGCGGCGCAAGACGGACAAGCGCGATGCCCGGCACCTGGTGGAGGCGCTGGACCGGCTGGTCAACGGCAACGCGGAGGCCCTCACGGTGGTGCAGGTGCCGACGCCGGAGCAGGAGGAGCACCGCGCGCTGGTGCGCCAGCGCACCGCCCTGGTGCGGCAACGCCGCCGCAGCCTGCAACAGGGCTGCAGCCTGCTGTTGCAGCAGGGCCACCGGGTCAACGCGCGGTGGCGCGCCCCAGCCCTCTGGGCCACCCTGGTGCGGGAGTTGCCCGGCTGGGTGGTCACCGCCTTGGAGGGCTGGAAGGCGCTGGCGGAGGCCTGTGACGTGCAGATCCAGCGGACCGAGCAGCGCATCGAGAGCCTCGCCGAGACCCTCGGGATCCGGGCCCCCTTCGGCGTCGGGCGCCTGACCTTCCTGACCCTGCAACTGGAGCTGCTGGACTGGAAGCGCTTCGCGAACCGCCGGCAGGTGGGCAGCTTCACCGGGCTGTGTCCGAGCGAGTTCAGCTCGGGCCAGAGCCGCCGGCAGGGCAGCATCGACAAGCACGGCAACCCACGGGTCCGGCACGCCCTGGTCGAGGCCGCCTGGCGCCTGTCACGCCACCAGCCCCAGTACCCGCCGCTGCGCCGGCTCCACGCCGCCCGCGACGGCCGCTCCCGCCGCAAGGCGATCGTCGCGGTCGCCCGGCGCCTGGCCATTGACCTGTGGCGGCTGGCCACCGGCCGCGCCGAACCCGCGCAGCTCGGCCTGCGCTTCGCCCCCGCCAGCTGACCCCAAGCCCCCGACGTTCTTTACCAGTTTTCCCCGGTTGTGACCTTGGCGGTCCCGGAGCGTGTACGCAGCCCCAGCTGGGAGCTCCTCTCCCGCCTTTGTAGATGGTACCGCCCGGGCCCGCCTCCCTTTCCCCCCGGCCCCAAAAAAGCCGCGGATTCGTCATCTTGTCTCCACCCTTCCGGTGGACCGGATAGCAGTTTGTGCCGGGCCGGCGTCGCCCGTGCATCAGGCGGGCCACGGGCCCAAGCCAAGGTCGCAATCATCCCCTCTCCCGCCGGTGCCGCCGCACCCGCACCCCGCCAGGGGCTTCCCAACCCGCGCCCTCGCGCGCACCCTACTCACCCAGACATTGCTTTAAAAAGAAACCAACCAATCCCCCTTCGGCCTTGACCAAGCCGGCTTCATAGCAGCTGGGGCGCGCCTGCCCGCCGTTTTGTCCGCCGTAGCCTTGGCGGAGGTGGAAGCCTCGGCGAAGGCGGGTCGCCCCGGTCGTGGCCGACCGAAGCCAATGCCAGCTTGGACGGGGATCGCTCCGCGGAAATGGCGCCCCGTAAGGGGTCGCGCCCCGAAAGATGACATGGGGCGGACAAGCGAGGCGCGAAGCGCCAGGCTGCCCGTGCAATGTCATCTTGGCAGGCTGCTCCGGATCCGCTCCCCCTGAAAATCCGGTTTCCTACCAGCTTACTTTGGCGGGACGTCGCGGGCGCGCTTGCGGCGCCGGCTAAGGCGCGCGGTCGCGCCGCGGAGGCGATTATCCGTTCGCCGCGGCGGGAATTTCCCTCTACGCCTACGTCGCTTCGTCCGCGGGGTGAATTCGCCGTCGGCCCTCCGACACCCTGCCCCTAACCAGCTCCACCTCACATGCCCAACCCCGACTCGCTCCTGTCGCTCCGCCGGCTTCGGCGCCGGGCCGCCCTCGTGCTCATTGGCGTCCTCGCCTCCGTCCTCGCCGCCGCGGATGCGCGCCGGCCCAACATCGTTTTCATCCTCATCGACGACTTTGGTTACGCCGACTCCGGGCCTTACGGCGCGAAGGACATCCGCACGCCGCACATGGACCGGCTCGCGCGCGAGGGCGTGCGGTTCACCGATTTCTACTCCAACGCCCCCGTCTGCACGCCCACGCGCACGGGCTTCATCACCGGCCGCTGGCAGCAACGCGCCGGGCTGGAATGGGCGTTTGGTTTCACGGCGGAGTCGTTCCGGCGCGTCGGCGGCGAGTGGGTGCGCGAGCCCGACATGCACGCGCTCGGCCTGCCCGCCTCGATCCCCACGCTGCCGCAGGCGCTCAAGGCCGCCGGCTACGCCACCGGCGCGTTCGGCAAATGGCACCTCGGCTACCGCGACGAATACAACCCCACCCGCCGCGGCTTCGACGAGTATTTCGGCGAGCTCCTCGGCCACGCCGACTACTACACGCACGCCTACTTTGACGGCACCCACGCGCTGCGTGACGGCCTCAAGCCTGCAAAGGCCGAGGGCTACCTCACGGATCTGATTAACAAGCGCGCGGTCGACTTCATCCGCCGCCAGGCGCGCGAGCCATTCTTCCTCTACGTGCCGCACCTCGCCGTCCACGCGCCGTTCCAGCCGCCGGGCCGCCCGAAGCCCAGCGTGACCAAGGCCAACATGTATGACGGCGATCGCCGCATCTACGCGGCGATGGTGGAGAAAGT
>VHCI01000213.1 GCA_016871775.1 Verrucomicrobiota bacterium
TCATCCTCTGCGAGATAGACGCTGTTTCCGCCGCGTTCCTCCCTTTTTGATTGGAGTTGGAGGTCACGCCACGGAAAGAACAACAGGAAGCAGGCGCGGTGCACGGCGAGCCCCTGTCGATTGAACCCATGCCCGTCCCTTACTGAAAGGAAACTGGATTTTCAAGGGGATCGGATCCGGGAGGGGTTTAACTGAAAGGAAACTGGATTTTACTGAAAGGAAACTGGATTTTCAAGGGGATCGGATCCGGGAGGGGTTTAGACAAGCCGGTCCTTCCCTCCGCCAGGGACGGACAACCAGCGTCAGTCGTATCAACCTCAACCCGTCACCCAGACCGAACTTAGGGGTGGCTCGAAAATCCGTACCCTGTCAGTTGGAGCGCGTCATAAAATCTTACCCGACTTTCAATCAGGGGTGCTGAGGCACACCTAACGAAAAGTCCGAGGTGTCTAAAAAAAGACGATAGCTTAAGAGGGAGAAAATGACACCCAAAAGAGGACCGCACTTTTGTAAGTGGCGCAAAAAAACCCGCATTTCTGCGGGCTTTTTTTACCTAAGTCTTTGGCGGAGAGGGTGGGATTCGAACCCACGGAACTCTTTCGAGTTCGCCTGATTTCGAGTCAGGTACGATAGACCACTCTGCCACCTCTCCAGCGCAGAACTCCCGACCCTACGGAGCCCCGCCCCGAACGGAAGCCCAAAATACCTTCGCCCCTACCGCCCCTCCCTTTGGCCCGCCCGCCCCGTCCCGCCATTTGCCGGCAGCTGGTGCGGCAGAAAAAAATAGTAATTCATCAGCCACCAGCTCCGCGACGGCCGGTACAATAGCACCGGCACCCCCATCGCCCCCACCCCCGCCAGCACCGCCGCAACCTGCAACGACAGCACCCCGTGAAACGCCAGCAAGGCCAGCGGCAGCAGGTACACCACCAAGGTCACCCCGTAGTTCAACGACATCGACCCAAGGAAGAACCCCTCGTCATTCCCCCGCTCAAACGCGAACCCGCACGCCGGACACTCCGGATTCAGCCGGAACCGCGCGGCCGGCTGGAATAGCGTCCGACCCCCGCAATTCGGGCAACGGTTCGTGAGGCCGCGGGTGACGATCTGGAGACGGGTAACCTTGGGCATAAAAAACCGCCTCACTCTGGCGAGGGGGGCGGCGGGAAAACAATCCTGCTCTGCGGCTCAGGCGCCCAGCTGGTACCGGACAAACCGGCGCACCTGAATGTTCTCGCCGATCTTCGCGATCTGCTCGGTCAGCATCTCCTTCACCGTTTTGTCCGGCAGCTTCACGAACGGCTGGTCCAGCAGGCACACGGTGGCGAAGTACTTGTCGAGCTTGCCCTCGACGATCTTCTGCACCGCCGCGGGCGGCTTGCCCTGCACCTGCGAGGCCGCGATCTCCCGCTCCTTGGCCACCTCGGCTTCCGGAACCTCCTCGCGCGACACGCAGGTCGGGCTCGCGGCCGCGATCTGCAGGCAGAGGTCCTTCACGAAGGCGCGGAACGCGTCGTTACGGGCCACGAAGTCCGTCTCGCAGTTGACCTCGATCAGGACGCCGACCTTGCCGCCGACGTGAATGTAACTCTCGATCACGCCCTCCTTGGTCGCTCGCTCCGCCTTTTTAGCGGCGGAGGCGGCCCCCTTCTTCCGGAGGATGGTGATGGCCTCCTCAAGGTTACCCTTCGCTTCATCGAGGGCCTTCTTGCAGTCGAGCAGTCCGGCGCCGGTCTTCTCGCGAAGCTCAGCCACGGCCTGGGCGGTGACGGGGAAATTGCTCATACGGGATAGTTCAAGCCGAGGTTCGCGGGATCACTCCGCCTTTACGGCGGGTCGCTTGGCGCGCACGATTTTTTTCTTGGCGGGGGCCGCGGCCTCGCCCTCACCCTCGACCGCCACGGCACCCTCGGCGGGTACCTCGACCGCGGCGGCCTCACCCTCAGCGGGAGCCGCCAAGGGCGCGGAGGTCTCGACGCCGGCGGTCACCCCGCGGAGATCCGCGGCGCCCCGCTGGGCCCGCCGCGACTCGCGCAGCGCGAGACCGCTCTGCACGGCCGCCGTCACCGCCTCGACAATAATACGGACCGACTTCACGGCATCGTCGTTGCCCGGGATTGGGTGCGAGACCGTTGCCGGATCGGAATTCGTGTCGACTAGGCCGACGCAGGGGATGCCCGCGCGGGAGGCCTCGGCGACCGCGATCTTGTGGTGGTTCACGTCGACCACGAACATCGCGGAGGGCAGCCCGCCCATCTCGGCGATGCCGCTAAAGTTCTTCTGCATCCGGGTCATCTCGCGCTTGATCGCAGACTCCTCCTTGCGGGGCAGCTTGGACATTTCGCCGCTGGTCTCCATCGCCTGGTACTTCTTAAACTTGGCGATCGAGCGCTTGACCGTCTCATAATTGGTGAGCGTGCCACCGAGCCAGCGGTCAACGCAGACCGGCATATTCACCGAGGCCGCCGCCTCGCGCACGAGGTCTTTGGCCTGCCGCTTAGTACCGACAAAAAGCACATTGCCGCCGTTGGCGACCGTATCCTCGAGGAAGTCGCAGGCCTTAACGAGGGCCTCGTGGGTTTTGCCGAGATCGATGATCGTGACGCCTTGGCGGTGATCAAAGATGAAGGGCTTGGAGCGCGGATTCCAGCGCTTGGTCTGGTGGCCGAAGTGGACGCCCGCATCGAGCAGGTCCTTAGGGGTGACGTTTAGTTGCATGGTGATCTGATGTTTCTGGCGAGACACAGGTCGGCCAATGGGCCGCCTTGCGATCGTAGGTTATGGGTTGTAGACCTGACTCCCGGTCAGGGAGTCGGTCAGAACACGGAGGGCGGCGGGCACTGGCAAGCGAGAATTGGGGTGAAATGCGCGAATGCCGTTGACACGCCCCCGCGCGCTGCGGAACCTCTCTCCTCTGCTGTTGCAGGGTGGAGCAGCCTGGTAGCTCGTCAGGCTCATAACCTGAAGGTCGCTGGTTCAAATCCAGCCCCTGCACCCAATCTTAAAGCCCTCTCGAACATCGGTTTGAGGGGGCTTTTTGCTGCCCGCCTTTCGGGGTTTCCGATCGACAGGTGTCCATA
>VHCI01000214.1 GCA_016871775.1 Verrucomicrobiota bacterium
CCGGGCGCGTAACACACCTCGATGCGCGCCAGCTCCGGCACGGCGGCGCGCAGCCGCGCGTGCATCGCCTCCACCACCTCGCGGCCCTGGGTTCCCCGGCCCACGTCCGGCTGATTGGTCACGACGACGAGCGTGAAGCCCGCCGCCGCGAGGGCGGCACACGCGGCCGGGACCTCCGGAAACAGGACAAAGTCCTCCAGCCGGTCCGGCGGGTAGGGACGGCCGTCGCGCACCACCTGACGGTTCAGGGTGCCATCGCGGTCGAGGAAGACCGCCGGGCGGGTCGGGGACGTTCCCGCGCTCACGGGGCGGCGGTCAGGGCTTCGCGACCGACTCCCACTTGGTCTGGTTCACCTTCACCGCGGGATGGGAGACGAACAGGTGCCAGAGCACCGCCTGGAAGGCCTCGCTGTGCGGGGTGATGTTGCCCGGGTTCACCACGGGCACGATCACGCACGCGTCCGCCACCCGCGCGGTGTGGCCGCCATCCTTGCCGAGCAGCCCGATCACCCGCGCGCCCACCTGCTTGGCGAAATCGACCGCCGCCACCAGGTTCGGGGAGACGTTCTGCTCGCGGTTGCCCCCGCCGACGGAGAGCACCAGCAGGGCATCTTCCGCCCGCAGGCGCGACCCGCGAAGCCACTCGACGAACACCGTCGCCCAGCCCTCGTCGTTGGTGCGCGCCGTGAGCTCCGAGACGTTGTCGGTGGGCGCGTAGCACTCGAGGCCGCCGATCTTGCGGAAATCGTTCACCGCGTGGGACGCGTTCGCCGCGCTCCCCCCGACCCCGAGGATGAAGAGCCGCCCGCCCCGCGTCCGCAACGCGACCAGCTCCCGCACGCACCGCTCGCAGTCCTCCGGGTTCAGGCGGGCGATGATCTCGGCGGTTTCCCGCAGGTGCTGGGCGGAGTAGGACATCAGGTCGAGGGTTGCCGAGGGAGTGAGGGGAGGGCGGCGGGGACGGCAAGCGGGGAATCCGCCCCGGGCCCGTCCGCGCTCCGTGCCCGCCGCGTCAGGGCCCGGAGTGGAACCAGCCCTCCGGAGCACTCCGGAACTTCAAGGGGGAGCAGTTCCGATCCTGCCACCCGCACCCCCGCGGCCTCACGGCAGTTCGTAGACCTCGACCAAGACCGTGCCGGCGACCTCGTTCGCATCCACCCGCACCGTGTAATTGCCCGCCGTCAGCGCCGCCATCAGCGCCGCGTCCCGGGAGTTAGGGGCCAGGCCGAACGCCCCCGCCCGGGCAAAGGCGGTGCTTAGCTCCGTCCCGCCTCCCCAATTGTCGTTGGACCCGATCTGACTCTGCCCCGCGTACAGCGTGAGCCTCGGATCCGCCGCCGCTCCGGCGACCCCGAACGCCGCCAGCCCCGGACCCACTGCACGGGCCAGGATTCGCTTCTCGCCCGCGCCGGCCACCACAAACCCCGCGGTGATACCACCGGCGGAATCCTTCAGCAGGGACAGATTGACTAGCCGCGGGGTGGTCGAGGTGAAAACTGCCTCCGGCGTCGCGTCGTAGACTTCCGCCAACACCAGACCGGTGCCGGTTCCCACCCCGGAGATCCGCATCGATTGATCGCCCGCGGGCAAGGAGACGCTTGCCGCGGCATCCCGGGATCCCGGCCCGGAAAAGGCAAAGGCCCCTACGGATGACATCGCCGCCACCAAGGCGGCGGATCCCCCCCAGTTGTCGTTTTCGCCGGTCCTGATGCTCCCGCTGAAGCGTTCCAGCCGCGGATCCGCCAGCACCCCCGTCACCCCCAGCGGGGCCAGCGAGGGCCCCGCGGCGCGCAGCACCACGGGCTTGCTCCCGGACGTCCCGCTGCCCCCGACCACGTAACCGACGGTGAAGGCGTCTCCTGCCCCAACAATGGGCGCGAGCACCGAGAGGTTGGTCAGCCGGCTGAAGGACTCCGCCCCGCCTGCCGGCGTGGCGACCACTTGGGCGCTGACCGTGCCCGCGGGGATACTCTCGTTGTGCAGACGGTCCAGCGCGGTGATGGTGTAGTGATAGGTTCCGGGCGGCAGGCCAGGATCCGTGAAGCTGGTTTCAGCCTCGTGCGCGGAGATCCGCACGAGGTTGGCGCCATCGTGGTGGTCCAGGGCGCTGCTGGTGGAACGGTAGACGGCGAATTGCCGCGCTTGGTCGAGGGGACTGCCGCTGGTGGGCGGCGCCACCCAGCGCAGCCGAATCTCGTTGCCGCTCACCTGCGCGGTCAAATTGCTGACAGGCGGCGGCGGCTGGTCGTCCTTCCACGGCATCGTGGGCAGCAGGGCCGGGGTCCGAAACAGGTCATCGCGCAATGCGTCCCGCAGGCCCAGCGGATTGCTCGTCACGCTCCTCGTGCTGAAAAAGGTCTGGCCCCGAACGTTCGGCTGCTGCCGGTTCAGGCGGATCTGGTCGGGCAACTGCGCGGGCTGGCTCCAGTTCAGGTCAGTCCCGCCATTGTTCACCTTGTAGGCCGCGAGGCCGCTGTAGATGTGACGGGTTCCGCCGAGAGCGTTCCACCAGGGCAGCAGCACGCTGTAGTTAGCGACGCTGAAACCGACCGACCAGTAGAGTTGCGGAGTGAGATAATCGACCCACGCCTCCTGAATCCATTTGCGACTGTCGGCATAGATGTCGCTGTAGCTCTGCAGCCCGCTGGTGGCCGATCCCGCCGGGTCGCTGGACCGGTTGCGCCAGATGCCGAAGGGCGAAACCCCGAACTTCACCCAGGGTTTCACCGCGCGGACGCTCTCGTGGCTTCGCTGGATGAATCGGTTGATATTGTCGCGCCGCCAATCCTGCCGGTTGGTGAACCCGCGCGGGTCGGAGGCAAAGGTCGCGTCATCGTTGAAGGGCGCGCTCGCGGCGGACGGATAGGGGTAAAAGTAATCGTCGAAGTGGATGCCATCCACGTCGTAACGGTGGAGCACGTCCAGCAGCACGTTGATCACGTGGTCCCGCACCTGCGGGATGCCGGGATCCAGGATGCGCAGGCTGCCTTGGGCCAACAGCCACTCGGGCCGGGTCCGCGCGAGGTGCTGGGGGTCCAG
>VHCI01000215.1 GCA_016871775.1 Verrucomicrobiota bacterium
CCTTCCGGGGTGCGGTCGGCGGTCCAGGCGTCCTCCTTCTTGGCCCGCGAGAGGACGAGGGGGCCGCCCTCGGGGAACGGGATCTCGACGCGCGCGAGGTCGTCCAACTTGAGGCTGATCAGCTCCGGGTTGGCCCAATTTCGCGCTTCGCCGTCAATCCAGGCATTTAGGCTGGCGAGGTAGGCCTTGTTCTCCTCGCCGAAGCGGACGAAGCGACCGCCGCCGGTCTCGGGATTCTTCCCGAGGGTGACGAAGAAGGTGGCTTTGCCATCCGCGCCAAGGAGTTCGATCTTTGTGTCCTTGAACTCGAGGCGGGCGATCCTCTCGGGGTTTGAGGTCACGAGGCGCTGCAGCTTGGCCTCGGTGAGGTTGCCGACGAAGCCGGAAAGCTTGCTGAAGTCGGCAGCCATATCGTGGTAACTCGGCACCTTCCAAGTGCCGTCTGCCTGCCGGGCCAGTTCAACGGTCTTGCCGGCGTCGGAGAGGCGCACGCGGGCCGCCTGCTCGATCAGGTTTGCGGCGACGAGGGGCTGCTGGAGACGGACGTCCGCCGCGGGGGGCGGGGCGGGCCGGTTCAGGAGGTAGGCGCCGCCAGAGAGCGCGGCGAGGAGGAGGACGGCAACGGCGAGGGACTTGAGTTTCATCGCAGAGGGTGCGGTTGGGCGGCGGCTTACTTCTTTCGGTTGCGGTAGAACCAGATCCCGAAGCCGCCGATGAGGAGGGGCGTCCCGAGCAGGTTCAGCACGAGCAGGCGGTTTTCGAGGCGGTCGATGTCCTCCCGCAGGGCCCGCCGGATCTCCCGGCGTTCACCGCGGATCTTCGCCTGCTGTTTCTGGAAGTCCTCGATGGCCTTGGCCATGTCGGGCGTGGCGACAAGGCGGTTGCCCTCGCCCTTCTTGCCCTGGAGCTCGGTCAATTTCGTCTGCACCTGCTGCAGCCGGCCGTCGAGCTCGGTGAGCTTCGACTGGTACTGCTGCTGCGCGGAGGCTTCCATCTTACGCACCACGGTGAAGGGTCGGATCGAGGAGCCCTTGCCGCGGATGGAGATGAGGTCCGGGGAACCGCCGAGCAATTCCACGGTGTTCGCCGCGAGGGCGAGGTTATCGTTGAGGGGTTGGGCGGCGGTCTGCCCGAAAAAGTTGAACTTGCGGACGCTGTAGTCGTCGAAGAGCCAGTCCGTGTCCGCGATGACGAACAGGGTGGAGGTGGTCGCGGACTCCTTCAGCCCCTCGCCGGCGGGCGGGGGTGCGGGCGGGGTGGGGGAGGCGCCCGAGGCGTCCACCGGCTTTTCGTCCTTGGGCGCGCCGTCGGGGAAGGCGGTCTTGAACTTGCCCGTCACCAGTGCGGCGACGGTCTTGCGGCCGCTGGGCGTCAGCTGCTTGGCGACGTCATCGGGTTGGGCGAACTGGAGCATCATGCTCGGCATATCGCCGGTCTGCGCGGAGGTCTCGATTAGCGGGGTGAAGGTGAGCGAGCCGCCGGCCTTGTGGGCCAGACTGCCGGGCTCGATGAACATCACCGAGTTGAGCTGCGCGGTGGCCTGCGACTTGGAGTTGAACGGCGCCCGGCCGGCCAGGCTGATCCACACCGGGAAACGGGCGATGCCGCCGCCGCCGGTCTGGACTTGGGTCGCGTTTTCTAGGTCACCGATGACCTTCTGGGAATCATAGGCCACCTCGTACGCGCTGAGGAGGACGGAAAGGTCGCTGGAGACGTTCTGGACCCCGCCGCCCATCATCATCTGCTGCGGGTTGCCCTGCCGCTTGAAGTGTTGGGACGAGGGATCGATGGCCACGATCACCGGCTTCCCACGGAGGAGGAACTGGTCGATCGCGTACTGCAGGCGCGGCGAGACGCCTTGGGGGTGGGCGATGAGCAGCACGTCAAGGCCGACGGGCAGCTCCGTCGCGGAGGCTTCCACGGTCACCACCCGGAAGGACTGCTCCAGCTCCGTGATGACCATCTGCGCGGGCTGCGGCTGGCGACGCATCATCATCATCATCTGCATCTCCTGCGGACTGGTGCCCTGAAGCGGCAGACTCGTGATCAGCCCGAGCTTCCGCTTGTCTATCTGCTGCACCGAGTAGATCAGCTTGGACAGGTCGTACTCGAGGAACGGCTCCCGTTGGGGGGTGAAGGCGGGAATGTTCTTCTGCAGGTCCACCTGCGTAACCACGAGGCCGAAGAAGAATTGTTCCCCGCCCTGCTGGGCGACCTGCGGGGTCAGGCCCGCGGCGGTGGCCTTCTCCTCCTCGGGCGTGTCGGGACGCGGGTTGATCACGTTGAGCGCGACCTTGCCCCGGGAGGCGCGGACGTACTGGCGGAGGGTTTCTTGGACGCGCGCGGCGTAGTTCTTGTAGGCGATCGGCAGGCCGTTGGCGTCCTTCGTGAAATAGAGATCGACGGTGACCTGCTCCTCGATGCGGCCCAGCATGCGCCGGGTGCCGTCCGAGAGGGAGTAGATCGACTCCTCCGTGGCGTCGAGGCGCACGGGCACAGAGGAGGCAAGGAAATTGATCAGGACCAGCCCGGCGAGCAGCAGGCCGATGGCGAGGGTTTTGCTTCCAAGTTTCATAGGCAGCGAGGAGGGCGTTTCAGCGTTCGAGGACGACCACGTTGAGGAAGAGCGTGAAGCCCATCAGGGAGAGGAAGAAGATAACGTCCTTCGGGTCGATGATCCCCTTGGTGAAGGCGTCGAAGTGGGTAATGAAGCTGAAGTTCGAGAGCGCGTCCGCGAGCGCGATCGGCAACAGGCCCTCGAGGGTCTCGGTGAAGCTGCTGAAGCCGAGGAACAGCAGCGCCGCGCACGCTGCGAGGCTGATCACGAAGCTGATGACTTGGTTTTTGGTCAGGGCGGAGGCGAGGGTGCAGACCCCGAGATAGCCGCCGGCCATGAGTATTGCCCCTAAGTAAGTCGTGAGGATCACGCCCCAGTCAGGATCCCCGAGGTAACCGACCGTAACGGCCATCGGGAAGCTGGCGAGGACCGCA
>VHCI01000216.1 GCA_016871775.1 Verrucomicrobiota bacterium
CGCCCGCAGCGGCCCCGCCCCGCCCGCGCCCGCCTGCAGCACCTCCCAACCCCCGCCCCCCGGCACCTGCGGCGAAAACACGCCGCCCGCCGGCAAGCGTGCCGGATCCACGGCCAGAAGCCGCGGCCGGGCCACGGCGTTCAGGTTGAAGCAATTGGCGTTGTCCCCGGCCCCCGCCCGCAGGGGCACGATCGCCCCGAGGTCCTTGGCCGCACCCGCAAAGAGTTCGAAGCGCTCCCCCAAGGCGTCGCGCGCGGGATTCTGCGGCGCGGTGGTCTCCACCCAAAAGACGAACCCGCCCGTCCCGGCGCCCCGCTCCCGCCAGTTGTCGCCCACCTGCTTGCGGAAGGCCGCCACCGACAGGACCATAAACACGGCCGTCGCAATGAGGCCCGTGACGGTCAGGCTGCGCGCCGGGCGGGTGCGGAGGTTCAACCGGCCCAATTCCGCCGCTCCCGGCAGGACGGTGGTACGGTGCGCGCCCAAGAGGATCCGGATGACGGCCAACCCCGCCCCCAGAAGCGCGAAGCCCGCCAGAAAGAACGCCCCCTGCGCCGGCAGCACCCGCCCGGACCCCGCCAGGGCCCCCGCGGCCACCAACGCCAGCCCCACGGCCAGCGCCACGGCGCCCCGCGGGCGTCCCGGCGTCCCCACCACCTCCTCCGCCTGCGCCGCCAGCCGGATCGACAACGCCCGCCGCGCCAACCGCCGGATCGCCAGCCAGAGCGCCAGCAGGGAAAGCAGCAGAAACGCCGCCAGGCCCACCCCGATGGTCAGCGGCGGCGCGGCAAAGGCAAAGGTGGTCCCCCCCGCCCAGATGCCCTCCAGGAACCTCAGGATGCCCTGCGTGTAGAGGCTGGCCAGCGGCAGGCCCAACAGTCCCCCCAGCGCCAGCAACGCGGCCCCTTCCGCCAACCGCCACCGCAGGAGCCGCCCCGGGCCCACGCCCACCGCCCCCAGCAGCGCGTCCTCCCGGTTGCGCTGCAGCAGGGCGAATTGGAATAGCAACGCCACCAGGCCCAGCGCCCCCACAATGAGGAACAGGCTCAGCCCCAAAAACAGCCCCGCGAAGTCCACCGTCGGCGTCGCCGCCGCCACAAACGGCCGCACCAGCAATTGGCTCATCTCCGGCCGCAGTTCCGCGGTCAGGCGCGCGGTCAACGCCTCCGCGGCGGTCGCCGGCGCCGCCACCCGCAGGCCGGTCAGGCTGCCCCAGCGGGTCGCCCACAGCTCCTCCGCCGCGGCGGCCGACAGGAAGGCCTTCGGGGCGCCGCGGTGCTCCTCCCAATACTTCTCGTCGCGGTCGCGGATCCGGCGCAGGTCCAAGGGCAGGCTCGGGTTCCATTCGCGGGGGCTCTCGGTCGCGGTGATGCCGGGGAAGTCCGGCATCCACGCGCGGTCCGCGGCCAACCCGCTCAACGGCACGATCGCTCGCACCCGGAACTTGGCCTGCGCCTCCGCCAAACCACCCCCGGCGGAATTGCGGAAGTAAGTCACCTGCACCTCGTCCCCCGGCGCCGCGCCCAGGTCCTGCGCGAGCCACGCGTTAAGCACCAGCTCCCGCGGCCCCAGATCCGCCGGCAGGAAGGGCGCGGCCGCCGCGGTCGTGGCGGTGGCCATCGAGTAGGGCGTCGCCTGCTCGCCTTTCCGGAACTCGTTCACGAGGTAAGTCGTCACGGGCTCCGCCTCCGGCCACGCGCGGCGGGCGGCCGCCACCACCTCGGGATCGATGAAAATCCGCGTCGAGATCAGTTCAAAGGCACCCGCGGCCTCGCGCCGCACGAGGGACAGGCCGTGGTCCGCGAGCCGGGTGGTGCGCCCGAGGGCGGCCGCGAGTTCCGCCGGGCCGGCCGGACCCGCATACAGGACCAGATTGGCCCGGCCGGGCTGCTCCAGGGCCTCCTGCAGGCGCGCGAGGGGAAGGTACACGGTGGCCGGCGGCAGTTGGGTCGCCTCCAGCCCGAAGCGGCCGTATGCGTCATCCCCGATCACCGCCGCAACCTTGCCGCGCAGGCTCTCCAGCGCGGTCTCGGCCCCGGCAATGGGCGCGTTGCCCGCGATCACGCCGGGCTTGGGAAAGCGTACCACCAGAGTATCGCCTACCTTCAAACCGAGGCGCGTGGCGAGGGTCAGGTTAACCGCCACCGCCTCCACCCCGGCCTCGGGGGGCGGGGCCGGCCGGGGGGCAAAGGTCCAGAAGTCCGGCGTGACCCCGAGGATCTGCACCTGACCGGCACGCGCCTGGCTGCCTGCGTTGACCGCCGAACCTTGGGTGAGCAGCAGCGGCGCACTGCGGCCCCCCGCGGCGGCCGCGAGCTCGGGAGCCAGTTCCGCGCGGAAAAACCGGTCGCCCGCGGTCACGACTTGCGTCGCCTGGCCGGTCCGCTGCTCCGCCGCGCGCGCGAGGGAGGCCCGCACGGAGGCGCCGGCAAACAGCGCCCCGAGGAGCACGGTGGCTCCCAGCACCGCGCCGGCGAAGACCCCAAGGGTCGCGTGACGGTGGTGGACGAGGCTGCGGGCGAGGTAGCGCGCGGGGGACATCGCGGCTTCAGCCCACCAGCCGGCCCTGCTCCAACCGGCAGGTCCGGTGGAGGCGCCGGGCCAGCCCCGGGTTGTGGGTCACGACCACGAGGGCCGCCTTGCCCGCCGTCTGGCGCAGCAGCAGTTCCGCGATGCGCTCGCCGGTCGCGGGATCCAGGGAGCCCGTGGGCTCATCGGCCAGAATCACCGCGGGTTGATTGATCAGGGCCCGCGCGATCGCCACGCGCAGCTGCTCCCCGCCCGAAAGCTGGTAGGGCCGGTGTTCCAGGCGGTCCTGCAATCCGACCTCGCCCAGCAACGCCTCGGCCCGCGCCCGCGTGGCGGCGGCATCCTCGGTCCAGCCCCCGGCCAAGCGCGGCACGAGAACGTTCTCGAGCACGGTGCATTGCGGCAGCAGGTGGTGCAGCTGGA
>VHCI01000217.1 GCA_016871775.1 Verrucomicrobiota bacterium
TGGACCGCGCCCAAGGAGCCGGCGACGAGTGCGAAGATCCATCCCGAGCGTTGACTAATCACCATGGCGGCGCATGGTAGTCACCCCGCCGAGATCCACGGAGGTATACTCGTCCGCGCATGATGGACAATCCGCTTCCGCTCTCGCTGCTCGTCCTCGCCTGCACCCTCGCCGCCGCCGCCGCCGGCTTCGCCCTCCGCCGACGCCTCGGTCCCGACCCGGACGCCGACCAGTCCCGCGAGGGCGTGCGCATGGCGATGAGCCTGATGACGACCTTCACCGCGATCGTGCTCGGCATGGTCACCGCGTCCGCGAAGGAGACGTACGACCAGGCCACGGCCGTCGTCACGGGCTCGGCGGTCGACATGATCACCCTGGACCGAAAGCTCGACAACTACGGGCCCGAGGCCGCCGCGGCACGCGCGGAAGTGAGGGTCTGCGTCGACCGGATGATCGAGGAGATGCAGTCGGGGGAGCGCTACTTCGTGGACAACAGGCGCGCCACCGAGGTCGGCACCACCATCGAGAGCTTGTGGTCCGCCATCCAAGTGCTCAAGCCCGCCGACGGGCGCCAGGCGGACCTCCGCGACCAGGCGCTCGCCATCCTGAGCGGCCGGGTGAAGTACGGGCCGGGCAACCTCGAGCAGCAGCGCTGGGCGTTCGCCGTGAAGCCGGCATCGGTGCCCCGGGCCTTCCTCATCGTCGTCGTCGCATGGCTGGTGCTCGAGTTCTTCGCGCTGGGCATCTTCTTCACTGGCAGCCGGGCCATGTCCGTGGCGATCACGATCGCGGGGCTGGTGGTCGCCTCGTCGATGTTCCTCATCCTCGAGCTCGAGGACCCCCTCACCGGCGCCATGCGCGTGCCCGTGGAGTCGCTCGAGCTCGCCCGCGACCTGCTCGGGCGCTGAACCGGGAATGATCACCGCATGATCGAGACCCTGCTCGTCGGCGCAGGCCTCTTCGCCTCGACGAACGTCGACGACATCTTCCTCACGATGGCGTTCTTCTCCGACGCGCGGCTCGACCGGCGGTCGGTGGTGCTCGGCAAGTTCGCCGGGATCGGCGCGCTGACCCTCGTCAGCACGGCGGCGGCCGCGTGCACGCTCGCCGTGCCGCCGGAGGGGGTGGCACTCTTGGGGGTCGTGCCGCTGGCGCTGGGCATCAAGGCGCTGTGGGACCTGCGCGCCGGCGGCGGCGACGAGGGCGGCGACGGCATCGAGCGCGCCGCGCCCTCCATGATGTCGCAGGTGCTGTCGGTCGCCGGCGTGACCGCCGCCAACGGCGGCGACAACATCGGCGTCTACGTGCCGGTGTTCGCGAAGGACCTGTCCGCGGTGCCGGCATACGTCGCGGTCTTCGCGGTGATGACCGTCGCCTGGTGCATCGGCGGCTACGTCCTCGTGAGCCATCGGCTCGTAGCACGCACCATGCGGCGGGTGATGAGGCCGCTGCTTCCCGTCGTCCTCATCGTCCTCGGCCTGTGGATCCTGTCCGGCGCCCGGGGGCTCGTGACGCCCACGGCGGCGGACGTCGACCCGCCGGCCGCCGCGCCTGCCCCAGGAGCCCCCGGAACCGCCCCATGAAGCGATCGAAGAAGAAGGCCCGCCGCACCGCGGCACGTCCCGTCGAGGTCATCGTGCGCGACATCGTGCGCACCCGCACGCTCGGCAAGGCGAAGACCTGGGTCATCGCCGGCGAGGTCCACGTGAAGCGAGGCGTGACGCTGACGGTGGCCGACGGGGCGACCATCCTGATCGCCAACGGGGTGGTGCCGAGGAGCAGGCTCCGCCGGGCGGCGCTGATCTTCGATCCGGGATCGCACCTGCGCGCGGAGCGCTTCGCCGTCAGGGCCGCCGGCCCCGGCAACCGGCCCCAGAAGGAGTCCGACAACGGCGGCATCTGGTTCCTGGGCTCGTACCAGGCCGGCGCCAGCGACGGCATATCCGTCCGCACGGTCGCCGGCGCCCTGCCATCGAGCTTCAGAGCACGGGCCATCCGGACCGAGTACCTCGGCCGCCACGACACGTACCGCAGCGCGCGCACCGCGCGCCGGCTCGACATCGGCGACGACATCGATGGCTTCAAGCTGATCGGCGTCGGCCCGGATGAGTGGAAGGTGCAGGAGGTGCGCACGCGCTTCGCGGCCGACGACGGCTTCGACCTCACCAACTCCCGCATCCGAATGGACCGGCTCATCGTCCGCGACCCGACCGAGGACGGCCTCAACGTATCGAGCAGCCGCATCGAGGTGCGCAAGTCCCTCGAGCTCGACGTCGGGAAGACGCGGGAACGCGACCGGGACATCATCGACCTCGAGGTCGACGACGGCGGGTCGTTCGTGGAGCTGCCGCGCGGCTGCCGAGTCAAGGTGCGCGGCGTCTTCGGTGACCAGGCGCAGCTCGCATCCCGCGACATGCCGAGGCCGGACACGCGCGCCGACTACGAGGCGCCGTACCGATGGAAGGGCAGGCTGAAGCGGGACGCCCTGGTGTTCTCGATCACCGAGGACTGACCCCGCCGCGGGGTACCTTCCCGAGCCGTGCTTCCCTTCCTGAGCCCGCCGCCGATCGACGTCGATCGCGAACTGGCGGCGATGCGGGCGGAACTGGCGGCCATCCGCTCCAGGATGAAGGACGGCTGAATGGACGAGGAGCGCGCGGGCGCCGTGCGTGACATCGTGCGCGATGCGCGGGCGGACAGTGGGACCCGGACCTCGTTCCTCGCGGAGGAATGGGATGCGGGCTACTCCGGCGGCGAGGGCGGCGGCGAGGGTGCAGGCGAGGACGAGCAGCGAGAGCGGAAGCGGATTGTCCATCATGCGCGGACGGGTATACCTCCGTGGATCTCGGCGGGGTGACTACCATGCGCCGCCATGGTGATTAGTCAACGCTCGGGATGGATCTTCGCACTCGTCGCCGGCTCCTTGGGCGCGGTCCA
>VHCI01000218.1 GCA_016871775.1 Verrucomicrobiota bacterium
TTCCAAGTTTCATAGGCGGCGAGGAGGGCGTTTCAGCGTTCGAGGACGACCACGTTGAGGAAGAGCGTGAAGCCCATCAGGGAGAGGAAGAAGATAACGTCCTTCGGGTCGATGATCCCCTTAGTGAAGGCGTCGAAGTGGGTAATGAAGCTGAAGTTCGAGAGCGCGTCCGCGAGCGCAATCGGCAACAGGCCCTCGAGGGTCTCGGTGAAGCTGCTGAAGCCGAGGAACAGCAGCGCCGCGCACGCTGCGAGGCTGATCACGAAGCTGATGACTTGGTTTTTGGTCAGGGCGGAGGCGAGAGTGCAGACCCCGAGATAGCCGCCGGCCATGAGTATTGCCCCTAAGTAAGTCGTGAGGATCACGCCCCAGTCAGGATCCCCGAGGTAACCGACCGTAACGGCCATCGGGAAGCTGGCGAGGACCGCAATGTTCAGGAACGCCCAACCCGCGAGGAACTTGCCAAGTACGGCCTCGAGCGTGGTGATTGGGAGGGTGAAGAGCAGTTCGACGGTGCCGGAGCGCTTCTCCTCCGACCAGAGCCGCATGCCCACCGCGGGCACTAGGAAAAGGAACAACCAGGGGAAGAAGGTGAAGTAACTGTCCATCCCGGCCACGCCCGCGCGGAAGAAGCCGCCGTAGCGGGAGAAGGCGAGGGAGACCGAGATGAAGAGGAAGGCGATCAGGAACACGTACGCGACGGGAGACCGGAAGTAACCCAGGAACTCGCGTTTGAAGATCGGGACGATGTGACGCATGGCGGGAGGGCGTAAGGGTTGGGGGGTGTTCAGAGGTCGCCGCGGGTGAGTTCGT
Organism: Verrucomicrobiota bacterium; assembly: GCA_016871775.1. Taxonomy (GTDB): domain Bacteria; phylum Verrucomicrobiota; class Verrucomicrobiia; order Opitutales; family Opitutaceae; genus ER46. The sequence continues at coordinate 814 of VHCI01000218.1, forward strand.
GGAAGATCTCGTCGAGGCGCGCGCCGGGCTTGCGGGCCCGCATCTGCGCTGGGGTCTCGTCGGCGACCACCTTACCCTGAGAGATGATGATTACGCGGTTACAGATGGCCTCCACCTCCTCGAGAATATGGGTGGAGAGGATCACCGCCTTGGCCTCTGCCATTCCCTTGATCAGGGCGCGGACCTCATTCTTTTGATTCGGGTCGAGGCCGTCGGTCGGCTCATCGAGAACGAGCACGGCCGGATCGTGCAGCAGGGCCTGGGCGAAGCCGACGCGCTGCTTGAAGCCCTTGGAAAGGGTCTCGATCGTCTGTCTCCGCACCGGGGTAAGGTGCGTCAGCTGCACCGCCCGGTCGACCTGCGCCGCCCGCGCGGCCGGCTCCCGGTAGCCGCGGATTTCGGCGATGAACCCGAGGAACTCCTCCACCGTCATTTCCGGATAGGCCGGCGCGCTCTCCGGCAAATAGCCCAGCTTGCCCTTCACCGCCACCGGGTCCCGCGTCACATCGATCCCGTCCACGGTCGCCGAGCCCGCATCGGGTCGGAGGAAACCGGTGATCATCTTCATCGTGGTCGACTTGCCCGCCCCGTTGGGGCCGAGGAAGCCGAGGATATCGCCCCGTTTGACCGAAAATGAGACACCGTCGACGGCGCGCTTCGGTCCGTACGTTTTAACCAGGCCTTTGACTTCAATCATACAGGTGTGGGGTGGAGGAGGAAAAGGGTCGGCGGCGGGCGGTCCGGGGAGGGCGATCGCCGGCCGGGAACGGACGGGAGAAATTCAGGTGTTCGATCCGCGCAAGGAAAAAGAGAGATTCCCGAAACCGGGATTTCAGGTCAAGCCCGGCTGGACACCGGAGTTGCCGGGAGCCCTTCCCGCTCGGTCCGGAGCCGCAGTTGACCGCAAGCCGCGTCGATGTCGTGGCCCTTCTCCCGCCGCAGGGTGACCGAGACCCGGGCCCCGCGGAGGACCTCCGCGAATCGTTCCTGCCGGGTCAGGCTGGGCCGTCGCCACTCCAGGCCGGCTACCGTGTTGTAGGGGATCAGGTTAACGTGCGCGTGGAGGTCGAGGGCGATGTCCCGAAGTTTGCCCGCCTGCTCCAGGCTGTCGTTCACACCCTCGATCAGAATGAACTCGAGGGTGACCATCCGACCGTGCCTGGCGCTGAAGGTGCGGATGGCCGGGATCAGTTCGGCGAGAGGATAGGCCTTGTTCACCGGCATGATCCGCTCGCGAACCTCATCTGTGGCGCCATGGAGCGAAATCGCGAGCCGGAGGCGGAGGTCCTCCTCCGCTAGGCGCAAGATTTTGGGGACCAAGCCGCTGGTGGAGAGGGTAATGCGCCGCGCGCCGAAGCCGAGGCCCCATTCGGCGTTCACGATCTGGAGCGCCAGCAGGGTGGCATCGTAGTTGGCGAGCGGCTCACCCATTCCCATCACCACAATGTTGTCGAAGGAGGCGAGTTCCGCGCGAGCGCGCGGGGTGCGGGCGTCCTCCCGGTAGCAGACTTGGAGAAGTTGCGCGACAATCTCGCCGGCGAGCAGGTCACGTTTGAGCCCGGCGAGGCCGCTGGCGCAAAACGTGCACCCCATGGCGCAGCCGACCTGGGTCGAGATGCAGATGGTTTTCCGCGAGTGCTCAAGCCCCACGCCTTCCTGCGGGGCGCGGATGATGACGGTTTCAATCAGGGAGCGATCCCCCAGTTCCAAAAGCAGCTTATCGGTCACATCCTCCGCTTGGCGGCTAAGGACGAGCTGGGCCGGCAGGAGCTCGAAGGTTTCCGCCAACCAGAAGCGGAGCGGCTTGGGCAGGTTGGTCATTTCCTCCCAAGAGCGGACGCGATTTTTATAGAGCCAATCGAGGATCTGTCGGGCCCGGAACCCGGGTTCGCCGCGCTCGCGCAACCGGGCGGAGAGTGAATCGAGCGTTTCCCCGGTCAGCGGCGGTCGTGCGGGCACGTATCTCATGCCGGCGGGGCGCTCAGGTCCGGGCTTCGTGCAGGGCCACGATGCCCAGCGTCAGGCGACGGGCGGAGATGGACTGGAAGCCGGCGGCGCGGATCTCCCGGCCGAGCGCCTCATGGTCGGGGAAGGCGCCAATCGACGCGTTC
>VHCI01000219.1 GCA_016871775.1 Verrucomicrobiota bacterium
TTGTTCTCAGGCGAACCCTCCTCGCCCTCGGCGGCCTGCTGGCGCTCGCCGCCCTCGCCGCGGCCGGGGTCTGGATCTACCTGCACCCCCCGGTCGAGCGGACCGACGGCCTGGTCTACGGCCACCGCGGCGACCAGGCGCTGACCTTCGACCGCCTCCGCCCCGCCCAGCCCAACGGCGCCGCCGTGGTGGTGGTCGTGAGCGGCGGCTGGCGCTCGAAACGGCCCGGGGAGTTCGCCACGTGGATGGCCGCCCCGCTCCTCCGCCGCGGTTACACCGTGTTCGCGGTCTGCCACGTCTCCCAGCCCCGCGCCACCGTGATGGAGATCGCGGCCGACCTCCACCGTGCCGTCCGCTTCCTCCGCCACCACGCGGCGGAGCACGGCGTCGACCCCGCCCGCTTCGGCATCACCGGCGGCAGCGCCGGTGGCCACCTCAGCCTCCTCCTCGCCACGCGCGGCGGCCCCGGCGACCCCGCGGCGCCCGACCCCGTCGACCGCGAGAGCAGCCGCGTGCAGGCCGTCGCCATCTTCTTCCCGATCACGGACCTGCTCAACCTGGGCCGTTCCACTGAGAACCCGGGCGACGGTGGCCCCCCGCGCAGCTACGTCCGGGCCTTCGGCCCCGCGGGCCGCGACCCCGCCCGCTGGCGTGAGATCGGCCGCGACACCTCGCCCATTTACCACATCACGGCCGCCCTGCCACCAGTGCTGATCCACCACGGCGACGCCGACACGCTCACGCCGCTCGAGCAGTCCGCGTGGTTCCAGGCCGCCGCCGCCCGCGCCGGCGCCACCGTGAAAATCGTGGTCCGCCACGGGGGCCGGCACGGCTGGACCACGATGCCGTGGGACATCTTCCAGTTCGGGTCCTGGTTCGACCGCCACCTCCGCCCCGGCTCCTCGCCTTGAGCCTGCCGCCAACCCTTTTCCCGATGCCTGCCCGCTTCCGCCCTCGTCTCGTGCTCCTTCTGGCGCTGGTGACCTCGCTGCCCGCCCTCCGCGCGGCCACGCCGGCCCCCGGGCCCGCCCCGCGCCCCGGGAGCACCTACCTCTTTTACGGCGCCGGAATGGTGGAGCGCCTCCTCGAGGAGGGGTTTCTCGAGGCCAGCCTGCAACTCGCCTTCCCGGAGCTCGGGCTGCGCGTCCGCAGCCTCGCGTGGACGGGCGACGAGGTCGGCCACCGCCGGCGGCCCGAGGGCTACTCCGAGCACCTGAAGGGCCTGCTCGCGGCGTGGCCCGCCGACGTGGTCCTGCTGGGGTACGGGTTCAACGAGTCGTTCGCGGGCCCCGCCGGGCTGGCGGATTTCCGGCGGCAGTACGAGATCCTGCTGGGCGAGGTGGCGCGGCGGCATCCCGGTGCGCGGCTGGTCTTCCTTGCGCCGCACGCGGTGGAGGAGCGTTCCGCCCCGCCCGGCGCGGCCCGCAACGCCGACGTCGCGGCCTACGCCACCGTGGTGCGCGAGCTCGCGGCCGCGCGCGGGGCGCCGTTCATCGACCTCTTCGCCGCCAGCCGCGATGCCTTTGCGCGTTCACCGCGGCCGCTCACGGACCTCGGCGTGAACCTCAACCCCGAGGGCGCCCGCGTCCTCGGGCTCGCCGTCGCCGCCGCGCTCGCGGGTCCCGGCGGGCTGAGCCCCGTCGAGCCGCCACGCCTCGAGGAGGTCGCCCGCGCCGCCGCCCGCCGGCACGCCCACGGCGCCGAACTCGTGCGGCCCAAGAACGCCGCCCTCTACTACGGGGTGCGCCGCCGACCCGAGGAGGCCGCCGCCGAGCTGCCCCGTTACCACGCGCTCCTCCGCCACGCCGAGGCCACCCTCCACGCCCTCGCCCAGCGCCCCGGGCTTAGCCCCGTCGAACCTCCTGGGGTGAGCCCCGTCGAACCCCTGCCCCCCGGCAAGGAAACGCCCTACCGCTTCCCCGGCGGCACCGTCCGCACGCCCGCCGGCCTCCCGGCCGAGCTCGTCGTCGCCGGCGGCTACGCGTTCAACCTCTTTGCCTCCGAGGAGCAGTTCCCCGAGCTCCGCAACCCCGTCCAACTCAGCTTCGACGCCCGCGGCCGCCTCTGGGTCGTGACGATGCCCTCTTTCCCGCACACCATCCCCGGCGAGCGGCCCGCCGACCGGATTCTCGTCCTCGAGGACCACGACCGCGACGGCCGCGCGGACTCCTGCACCGTCTTCGCGGAGGGCTTCGACGCGCTCGACGGGGTCGCCTTCCACGAGCGGGGCGTGATCGTCTCGGCCCAGCCGCGGCTCTTCGTGCTGCAGGACACCGATGGTGACGGCCGCTCGGACACCCGCGTGGAACTGCTGCGCGGGGTCGACGTCACCGACTCGCACCACGGAGGGATGGTGGTCAGCGACCCGCTCGGGCACCTCCTGTTCTGCGACGGCGTGTTCCACCGTTCCCAGTTCGAGACGCCCTTTGGCGTCGTGCGCGGCCTCGACTCGACGACCTACCGCCTCGACCCGCGCACCGGCCGGGTCGGGACCGAGTGGCAAAGCCAGACGCCGAACCCGTGGAAGATCGCCTTCACCGCGCAGGGGCAACCGCTCCAGCGCTACGGCGGCGGGCACGTCCTCGACGGGCTCCCGCTCACGTGGACCCCCCTCGGCGTCTACCACTCCTACGGCCACGGCACCGTGCTCAACTACGCGAAGGGCTCGGCCCTCGCCGTGATCTCGAGCCCGAACTTCCCGCCTGAACTGCAGCAGGGCGTCGCCTCGGCGTCCCTCCTCGGGAGTTACCATGTCTCGCTCTCCGCGATGCGCGCCGACGACGGCCCGCTCACGGCGGCCTCGCGCGTCGACGTCCTCACCTCGAAGAACAGCACCTTCCGGCCGGTGGACGTGGAGTTCGGCCTCGACGGGGCGCTGT
>VHCI01000220.1 GCA_016871775.1 Verrucomicrobiota bacterium
CTCCCTGTTGACGACGGGGTCGCGCGCGATACCACCGGGATTGTCGCTGGTCACGATATACAGACCGTGAAGTTCCTCCGGCAGCAATCCTCCCTGGCCGGGAGTCAGGACGAAGTCCGTCCCCGCGATCCTGACCGAGGACAGTCCTGTACCGTACTCTTGCCAACGTTGTTCATTCTTCACGAGCGCTGACCGTCCGCCTCTTGCCCGATATATCTAGGATGCTGCGCGGTCAGACGGCCATTCGACCATTCGGCTCGCACGGATACGCAGAAACGTCCGTACCGGATTGTGGACCGCGGTATGTCAACGAACACAGTAATACACATGGAATCGCTGGCCGCGGCCGCCGCCGTAATAATACTGGTGGTGTTCAGCCTGGGGCTTCTAGCGACGCTGTTCGCCTTCCGACCCCCTCGTTCCGCGGCCGGCCGGGTGTTCGTACTGGTGCTCACCCCTCTGGCGTTCTCCGCGGGTGCCTATTTGTTCTTCATAGTGGTCACACCTTTCCGCCTGTTTGGTCTGGCGTTCGCGGTAGCCGCCGCCGCGGCTTTTAAACGGGCACTCGCCGCCCGATAATCCTACTGCATCGTTTCCCGCCCCGGATATCGTCGACTTAGGGCGTGTGTCCCTATTCGTGTATCACTCGATTCGAAGTGTCATGTATGGGGCCGCCGGCGCTCTCTGTCGCGTCCAGCCGGATCAGCTGGGTCAACTTCGTGGTGGCAAGACGCCCATCTGGACAGCGAGCGCCCACTCCGCGCGGGCGATCGGTAGACCGTAGACGGTGTGTCTGACCGCCTCATCGAATGTCATCCAGCCGAGCCAGGCCCGTGCCTCGGTCCGTGAGGCGCCATACAAGTCGGCGAGCTCATCGAGCACTGCGATCGCTGTGTCGCTCCCGTGTCGGACGGCGTAGCCGGCAAGGTCGAACGCGGCCGGCCCTACAATGCATTCAGGGTCGATCGCCCAGAGTTCGCCGGCGGGCCCGTCGAGGAGGTTGGCTGGCCCGAAGTCGCCGTGACACAGCACCAAGTGCGCGGCTCCTGGGTCGAGGGGTTCGCGTGCTGCGTGCAGAAGCGAAGGATCAAGGCCCAGGGTCTGGCAGTGCTGCGCGAGAGCCTCTGCCCGGTCGGCCAACAGTGCCTCGACGGTTGTGGCGCCGACCGGTGGTGTGACGTCGTGAAGTCGGCGGGCGAGGTCGGCGACGGCTGAGAGATCGCCGACCAGGCCAGCCGTTCCGGGCAGCACCCTCGACGTGGCCAGGAACCCTTCGTGCACCTCGGCAACCACGACGTCTGGGACGCGACCGCTGCGGCTCAGTGCGTGAAGGGAGTACATTTCCCTGAGCGCGAACGATGTGTCCAGCGTGAGCTTGCACACGACCGGCCGGCCGGCACGGACACCGGCACAGACGGCGCCCGTATGTCCACCGGTGAGTGGTGAGTTGACTTCTATTCCGTGCGCTTCGGCGAGCTCGACGAGACGTGCAGGGGCAGAGCGCATCCACGCATCGGCGTTGGGTGAACCAGCTCGGAGCGTTCGCGCGCACGCGTCGGAGAACCAGAGGGGCGGCATGCGGACAGTGTCGGCGCAAGTCTCACCACACTCTCAGGGGTATGGGGCCAGGCGGTCACGGCTGAATAGGGACACACGCCCTTAGAACGAGATTTTTGGAACTTGCTTCGCTTCCTCGGAGGCTTCGAAGTACTCGCGGGCCGCGAACTTTGGCTTTGAACCAGCGACCAGATTGGAGGGGAACGTCTCGCGGAGGGTGTTGAGATCCTGCACGGAAGAGTTGTACGCCTGATGGTACTCGGCTATCGACGTCTCTAGTCGGGAAACTTCCTGCTGGAGCTGCAAAAAGTTCTCGTTGGCGCGCAACTGCGGATAGGCCTCGGCGAGGGCGAACAACTGTCGGAGGGCGCCAGTCATGGCCCCGTCCGCAGCGGAGGCGGCGGCGGGAGAGGAGGCGGAGAGGCCGGCGGCGCGGGCAGTGATGACAGCGTCGAGGGTTTCGCGTTCGTGGCTGGCGTACCCTTTCACCGTTTCGATGAGGTTGGGGACTAAGTCGCTGCGGCGAGTCAGTTGAGCGTCGATATTGGCCCAAGCAGCATCAACTTTGTTGGCGGCTGCGACGAGGCGGTTGTACAGAGCTATGTACCCGAAGATGGGGATGATGACCAGTACGACTAGAGCGGCTATGAGCATGGAGTCAATCGTCCGGGGTGGGAGGGTTCAATCAACCATTCATAGATGCAGGTCAGCAAGTCCACAACGCGGCACGACGGTCGGCGAAACGGCTGGCGAACAGCGAGGACGGGAACGATTCGAGTTTAGTGCGGGCAATCTCGACGGCGTCGTTGTACCCTGTCCGGGCGCCGGCGATCTGGTTCTCGCTCTGAGATATGGCGGCTTGCAGATCGAGCGCGTTCTGCGCGGTAGCGAGCTTCGGGTACGCCTCCAGCACGGCAATCAGGTTCTGGTACAGGTTCGAGTCCATAGTCGACCCCACGGCGGTGGGGTCAAGAGAGCGGCGGGACTGGCCCGCATCCCAGCGGGCCTCGGCGAGCGCCGATTGCAGGGTACTCTCATAGTGCAGGGCATCGGCGACGAGGGTGGCGAGTTGCGGCAGCAACGAGGAGCGACGAGCGAGGGCCACATCCACCATCGACCAGGCCGCTTCCACCTGATTCACGGCGGCGGCGAGGCGGTTATAAACGTTGAGCAGGGACCGAACCAGTACCATGAAATAAGCCAGCGCCACTGGTAGAGCCCCGATGAGCGATGGGGTGAGTTCAAGAGCCCATGCCATTGGTAGAGCCCCGATGAGTTCAAGAACCAATGCCATGATATACAA
>VHCI01000221.1 GCA_016871775.1 Verrucomicrobiota bacterium
TGGGCCGCAAGGCCCTGCGGCCGCACGACGACCCCGCCGTGCCCCCCGCGGCCGCGGTCTGCCTTTACCCAGCGATGGTGCGCGCCGCCCGGCGGGCCCTCGGGCCGCGCTCGCCCGTGCGGCTGGCCTCGGTCGCCACCGCCTTCCCCAGCGGCCAGACCGCCCTCGCCACCCGCCTCGCCGAGGTCCGCCGCGCCGTCGCCGACGGGGCGGACGAGATCGATATGGTGATCAACCGCGGCGCCTTCCTCGCCGGGGAACTCGGCCGCGTGCGCGACGAGATCGCGGCGGTCGTGGCCACCTGCGGGCCCGCGGCCCTCAAGGTCATCCTCGAGGTGGGCGAGCTCGAGACCTACGACCACATCCGCGCCGCCTCCTGCCTCGCGCTCGGGGAGCTGCGGCCGGGCGACTTCATCAAGACCAGCACGGGCAAGACCGGCACCAACGCCACGCTCGCCAACACCCAAGTGATGCTCGAGGCCATCCGCGACCATTACCTCGAGACCGGCGTCGCCATCGGGATGAAGCCCGCCGGCGGCATCCGCACCGCCAAGCAGGCGCTCCATTTCCTCGTCGCCGTCAAGGAGACCCTCGGCGACGCCTGGCTCACCCCGGCCCGCTACCGCTTCGGCGCCAGCGCCCTCCTCAACGACCTCGTGCGGCAGCTGGAGAAGGAGCGCACCGGGGCCTACCCCGCGCCCTACGCCTTCAGCGAGGCCGCTGAATCCTACTGACCTCCGATGGCCCCGCCCGCCTCCTCCCGCCGCCCGCGCCGCCCCGCCCCGGAGCTCCTTTTCGGCGACCTGTGGCCCTATGACCCGGCGCCCGAGACCGCCGATCCCCGCATCCGGCCCGAGTACGGCCTTTACATCAACGGGCGCTTCACCCCCGCCGCGGACGGCAGCCGTTTCACCAGCATCAACCCCGCCACCGAGCGCCCGCTGACCGAGCTCGCCCGCGGCGGGCCCGCCGACGTGGACGCCGCCTGCCGCGCCGCCGCCGCCGCCTTCCCCCGCTGGTCCCGCCTCCCCGGCGCCGAGCGCGGCAAGTACCTCTTCCGCCTCGCCCGCCTCCTCCAGGACCGCGCCCGCGAGTTCGCCGTCGCCGAGACGATGGACAACGGGAAACCGATCCGCGAGACGCGCGACTTCGACGTCCCCTCGGCCGCCGCGCATTTCTTTTACCACGCCGGTTGGGCCGACAAGCTCGCCTACCTCGCCCCCGGCCGCACCGTCGCCCCGCTCGGCGTCGTGGGGCAGGTGATCCCGTGGAACTTCCCGCTGCTGATGCTCGCGTGGAAGATCGCGCCCGCTCTTGCCGCCGGCAACTGCGTCGTGCTCAAGCCCGCCTCGCACACAGCGCTCACCGCGGTCAAGCTCGCCGAGCTCCTCGAGGAGGCCGGGCTGCCGCCGGGCGTGGTCAACATCGTCACCGGTCCCGGCGCCACCGGCGCGCACCTGTTGGCGCACCCGCTCGTCCGCAAGGTCGCCTTCACCGGTTCGACCGCGGTCGGCAAGGTCATCCTCCGTTCCGTCGCCGGCGCGGGGAAGAGGTTGACGATGGAACTGGGCGGCAAAGCCGCGAACATCGTGTTCGCCGACGCCCCGCTCGACCAGGCGGTCGAGGGGATCGTCAACGGCATCTTCTTCAACCAAGGCCAGGTCTGCTGCGCGGGCTCACGCCTGCTGGTGCAGGAGGCCGTGGCCGAGCGCGTTGTCGCCCAGCTGCGCCGGCGGCTGCAGGCGCTGCGGGTGGGCGATCCGCTCGACAAGAACACCGACCTCGGGGCGATCGTCTCGCGCGAGCAGCGCGACGTGATCCGCGGCTACCTGCGTGCCGGGGTGGCCGAGGGCGCCGAGTTGTGGCAGGCCCCGTTCCGCCCGCCCGCCCGCGGGTTCTTTGTCGCTCCGGCCGTGTTCACCGGTGTGAGCCAGAGCCACCGCATCGCGCGCGAGGAGATCTTCGGGCCGGTGCTTAGCGTGCTCACCTTCCGCACCGTCGAGGAGGCGGTGGAGAAGGCCAACAACACCCCTTACGGCCTCAGCGCGGGGGTGTGGACGGACAAGGGCGCGCTCATCCTGCGCCTCGCCACGGAGCTGCGCGCCGGCGTGGTCTGGGCCAACACGTTCAACAAGTTCGACCCGTCGTCGCCGTTCGGCGGCTACAAAGAGAGCGGCTTCGGCCGCGAGGGCGGCCGTCACGGCCTGCTCGATTATTGCGCCGTCACCTGACCCGCTATGCCCCGCCTCCCCATCACCAAGACCCCCAAGCCCTACGTCGGCGGCGCCTTCATCCGCTCGGAGAGCGGGCGCACCCGGCCGCTGGCGGACGCGAAGGGCGCCTTCTTCGCGCACGTGCCGCTCTGCACCCGCAAGGACCTCCGCAACGCCGTCGAGGCCGCCGCCAAGGCCGGGCCCGGTTGGGCCCGCCGCACCGCGTACAACCGCGGGCAGATCCTGTACCGCCTCGGAGAGATGCTGGAGGCCCGCCGCGCCGAGTTTGCCGCCGCCCTTGCCCGCTTCGGCGCCCGCCGCGCCGACGCCCTCTGCGAGGTCGACGCCGCCACCGACCGCCTCGTGCACTACGCTGGCTGGGCCGACAAGTACGAGCAGCTGCTCGGCGGCGTGAACCCGGTCGCCGGCCCTTATTTCAACTTCACCGTCTCGGAGCCGATGGGCGTCATCGGGGTGCTGGCTCCCGCCGCGCCGCCGCTGCTCGGTCTCGTCTCGCTGGTCGCGCCGGTGATCGTGAGCGGCAACACCGTGGTCGCACTCGCCTCCGAGCCGCGGCCCTATCCCGCGATTCTGCTCGGGGAACTGCTCGCGACCAGCGACCTGCCTGCCGGCG
>VHCI01000222.1 GCA_016871775.1 Verrucomicrobiota bacterium
CCCGGGTTAGACCCGAGGAGAACGGCGGGGGAGCGGGGAACACGCACGCGCAAACATGCGTCCGTCCGCCGGCGCGTCAACGCACACAGCTACGCAGTAATGGTTTTCGTTTTCCCGATCGGGGCAAAATGCCCCGGCTACACCAAGCCGCGATCCGATCGGGACGGCGCACCCCGGCTGAACCAAGCCGGCCAAACCGCCCTCCTCAGTCGATCTCGTACACCTCCACGATGCCCACGCCGGGCAGGGCTGGCTGGTCGAGGCGCGGGTTCGCGCTGCGCAACTCGAACGGACGCACGATCACGGTGTAAGCACCCGCCGGCAGATCCACCAGCACCGCCGGCTCCCGGCGGTTGCCCGGCGCCCGCCCGGTCGCGAATAACGCCTGCTCCCCGGACGTCGCCACCCGCGGCCGGAAATCGTTCACCGGACTCGCCCCGCCCTCCGCGTCCCCGGTCCAGTCGTCATTACGCAACAGCAGCACGCCCCGTGCGTCCCGCAACTCCAGCTCCGGATCGTCCAGGACGCCCCCGAGGTTGAACGGCGGCCGCGCCAGGCTCGGTCCCAGCACGCGCAGCAGCACCCGCCGCGTCGCGCCCGGCGGCGCCTCGACCACGAAACCCGCCACCAACTGCCGCTCCGCGCGGTCCGCGTAGCCGCGCGTCGCGAGGTTCACGAGGCGCGTCGCCTCCGCCCCCACCTCGTACGCCTCGACCAGGCCCGTGCCCGTCGCACCCGCCGCGCCCTCGGCGACCGCGGAGTATGCCCCCGCCGGCAAGGTCACCAAGACCGCCGCGTCGGCGCTGCCCGCCGGGAACGGGAAGGCCCCCGCGCGCGCCGCCGCCGCCGCCAGCGCCGCGCCCGGCGAAGCCCCGGCGCCCGCCGGCACGCCCCAGTCGTCGTTGAACGCCACCTCCTCCCCCGCGGCGAACACCCGCACCTGCGGATCCGCTAGCACCCCCTCGACGCCGAGCCTTCCGAGCGCCGGGCCCGCCGCGCGCACCAGCAGCGTCCGCGGCCGCGGCCCCGCCACGACGAAGCCGCCGATCAGCACCTGGTCCCCGGTGCCGACGAACGCGCGCGTCGCCACGTTGATCAGGCGCCCCGCCGGCGGCGCCACGCGCTGCAGCCGGTAGGTCGAGGTGAAGAATGCCGTCTGCTCGATGGTGCGCGCGTTGTCCGCCTCACCCGGCTGCCCCGCGGCCACGCCAAGCGGCGCCGACGCCGGGGCCGGCGCAGTCACCTCCGGGTTCGAATAGTAATCGAGCTCCACGCCCGGCGGGTACGACATCAGGTCGCGGTACTGCCGCCCGTCCGCCCCGGTGAAACGATGCCCGTAACTGTACGGGAACGCCCCCGCGCCGCTTAGCGCGTTGGCCCGGTCGTGCGCGCACCCGAGGACGTGGCCCAGCTCGTGCGCCACCACGTTCGTACCAGAGACGGCGCCGTACCAGACGACCGAGAACGCGAAGTCCGCGTTGGCCGGATCCTCGGGGTCATCGAGCAGGAAACTCACGCCGCTGCTCGAGGTGTCGCTGCGCGCGAGGGCGAGGCACACGACGTCCGCGCCCGCGGCGTCGCGCGCCGCGTGGATGTCGTCCATCTGCCCGTCGGTTCGCCGGTACAAGGCGGTCAACGCGGTGTCCTGGAGCCGGTTCGCCGCCGGCGCCTGCTCGTCGAAAGCGGTCTGGTGGACGCCGACGAGGCGCACACGCGCGGTGGCGCGGCTCGCCTCGAGGGTCACGTTGACGCGGCTGATCGCGAGGTCGAAGGCGCCCTGCAAGGCGGCGGTGCGCGCGGCGCCGGAGAGCGTCGGCAGGACCGCCGCGGTGTGGACCATCAGCACGTGCACCTCGGCGCGCTGCGGGTTCTCGGGCAACGCGGACGCCCGCGCGGGCGCCGCCGGGAAGGCCGCGAAGCCAGTCCGCTCCGGGCGCCGCTGGCCGCCGCACGGGGGCACGAGGGCGGGATCGACACGGTAAACCTGCGCGAGGGCGGCGGTGGCGGGCCGGAGCACGAAGCGGCCGAGCACCGGGTCATCGATCTCCGCGTGGAGGAACCCGGCGTGCCACGCGAACCGCGCCCGCCCTCCCGCGCGACCGGCAAGTTGTCCCGTCGCGACCCAGCGGTCGGGGCCGAGCAGTTCCGCGCCGGTGAACACCACCTCGAATTCCCCGCTGGACGGCAGCGGGAAACGGAGGCGGCCGGGACCCGGGGAACGCCAGAAGGGGGACTGCTTGCCGCCGAGCCAAGCGGCATCGACGCGCGCGTAACGCACGGCGCGGGCCGGCGCAGGCAAGGCGGCAGTGAGGGCGGCCGCTTCAGGCGGATCCGCGAAGACAAAGGCAGCCGGGACCGGGGTCTCCGTGCGCGGGTCCCTTACCGGAACGGCCTCGCTCGGCCCCGGCAGGAGCGGCGGCGGCGCCAACGACGGCTCGGCGGCGACCCGCGCGGGGCCAGGCGCTTGGGGCGGAGCGGGCCGGAGGGTCAGCCAAGCCGCGAGCAGGGCCCCGCCCGCCAGCAGGCCTGACAGCCGCCGACGCCAGGAACCGAGGAATGCGGGGAGCCGACGCACCTCTCTACCGAAGCCCGCGGGGCGCGGCGAGACCAGCCCTTTCGCGCCCGGTCAGTCGAGATAGAGCAGCTCGCTCGCGTTGAGTAAGGCGCGGGTGAACGCGGCCAACCCGTGGTCCGCGACCAAGCGTTGCGCGCCCGCGCGTTCGGCGGCCGAAGGCGGACGCTGCAGCGCCACAGCGTAGGCGTCGCCCACCGGATCGGACCCGGTGAGGCGCGCAGTGAACTCGGCGGCGAGGTCGAGGGTGAAGCGGTGGTTGAG
>VHCI01000223.1 GCA_016871775.1 Verrucomicrobiota bacterium
AAACCCGCTAACGGCCCTCGGCGAGGGCCAGCTGGCGCGCCAGCCAGCCGGCGGCGTCGCGTCCGGCGGGCGCGGCCAGAATTCCGCGCAGCCGGCAGGCCCGCGCCGCCGTCGCTTCTCGGCGCGCCGACTCCCCCGCGCAGCGCCGCAGCTCCTCCGCCAGCGCCCGCGGCGTCGCGCGCCCCTGAATGAACTCCGGGTACATCTCCTCGCCCAGCAGCAAGTTCGCGATGCCAAGATACGGGACCCGGACCAGCATCCGCCCAAGCACGTAGGTGACCGGATGCGCGCGATAGGCGATCGCGCCGGGAATACCCGCCAGAGCGCACTCGAGGGACATCGTTCCGCTCGACATCAGCACGGCCGAGGCGCCGACGGGCGGCGCGTCTGCCCGCGGCACTTCCTGCATCTCGATCTCGGGCACCGACCCCGCCGAGGCGAGCAGCCGCGGGATTTCCCCTCCGGGATGTAACGCGACCGCGCGCGGGAGGCCGGAGGCCAGAAACCCAGCGCGCAGCTGGGGGAAAATCCTCGCGACCGCTTGGCGGCGACTGCCAGGCAACAGCAGCACCGGGCCCTCGGGGTCTGCGGCGACCGGTGAGCGGTGCCCTAGGTCCAGAAACGGATGCCCCACGAATTCCACCGGTAGCCGCGTGTCTGCATAACAGGCGGGCTCGAAGGGAAAGATAGCGGCCAGCGCGTCGAGGTCGCGCGCCATCGTGAAGCGGCGCCGCGCCTTCCAAGCCCAGATTTGCGGCGAGATGTAGTAAACAACCCGCACGTCTCCGCCGCCGGCCCGCGAGAGGCCTTGTGCTCGCAGCGCGGTCGCCAATCGGAGATTCAGTCCGGGGTAGTCCACAAGGCACACCACCCGCGGCCGGTGCTCGCGGATCCAACCCACGAGGGCAGCGAACAGGCGCCGGAAGAAGCCATAGTTACGCAGCACTTCCACCAGCCCCACGACCGAGGACGATGTCAGGTCGTGCAGCAGCTGGGCGCCAGCTCCGCGCAAACGCTCCCCGCCGAGGGCGGCGATTTTCGAGCCGGGTTCCGTGCGCTGCAGCCGGGCCACCATCCGCGCCGCGTGCTCATCGCCGGAGTGCTCGCCCGCAATGACCAACACGTCCGGTCGGCCCTCCGCCGGCGGGGGCAAACAGAAATTTGACTTGGCCGGGCGCGACACGAACGAGATGGCCTCAGGTCGCAGCCTCGGCCGCGCGGATTTGCTCGGTAATCGCCAGCGCGACCTCGAGGGCGCTTTTGCCCAGCGCCGCCCCGACCTTTGGTTGGCTGGCCCGAGCCACGCTCTCCACGAAATGCGCAAGCTCAAGGGCCAGGGGCTCCCCCTTCTCGATCGGGATCTCCCGCACCGGGACGGCCTCACCTCCCTTGGGGTCACCCGCCCGCACCCGCACCGCGTGGGCGACCAAGTCCTCCCGTTTCACGAGGTGCCCGGCCTGGTTCATGAAATCGAGCGAGAGGTAGGCGTCCTCCTGAAAAATCCGGATCTCGCGCGCCTTTTTCAGGCTCATTCGGCTCGCGCTGAGGTTCGCGACGCACCCATCGGCGAATTGCAGGCGCGCGTTCGCGATGTCCTCGCTCCGCGACAGGACCCGGATGCCCACGCTGTCGATCCGGGCAAGCGGGGCCTTGATCAGCGCGAGGACGATTCCGATGTCGTGGATCATCAGGTCCAACACCACTCCCACCTCGGTGCCTCGCGGCTGGTATGGCGCGAGCCGCTCAGCGGTGAGGTAGCGGGGGCGGTGGATCTCCCGTTCCAGGAACGCCATCACCGGATTGAAATGCTCGATGTGCCCGACCTGCACGATGCGCCCGGCCTCGCGCGCTGCCGCGAGCACCTGTTCCGCCTCCGCGAGCGAGGCACAGAGCGGTTTCTCAATCAGCAGGTGGCTGCCCCCCGCCAGCAGGCGGAGCGCCACCTCGGCGTGGCGGTCCGTGGGCACCACGACCGACACCGCGTCGCAGGCGGCCCCCAGCGCGGCCAGGTCGGGGAACACGCGCCCGCCGTGGCGGCTGGCGACGTCTGCCGCGCGCCGCGGCTCCGCGTCGAAGACGCCAACGAACTCCACCTCGGGGAGCGCCGCATAGATGCGCGCGTGGTGCTGGCCGAGGGAGCCGACCCCCGCCACGCCGCAACGGATTTTACTGCGAATCATCCTCGGAGCTTAGCCGACCGCTCCCCGGGTGCCATCCGAAATCGCTTCAGCGCAGGACGCCATCGCGGAGAGTGCGAGAGCCCCGGCAACGGGCGGCGTGCGCTGCGCTGTGCGTCACCAGCACGAGGGCCGTGCCCGTGGCCGCGCAAAGGCTGACCAGCAGGTCGATGACAGCCTCGCCCGTGTGCTCATCGAGGTTGCCCGTGGGCTCGTCGGCGAGCAGCAGCCTGGGGCGGTTGATGAGCGCGCGCGCGACTGCGACGCGCTGACGCTCCCCCCCCGAGAGCTGGGCGGGCAGGTGCCGCGCGCGGCCGGCGAGGCCGACCTGGCCGAGAAGGGATTCCGCCCGCCGCCGCGTCGCGGCATCCGGGGCGCCGAGCATCCGCGCTGCGAGCAGCACGTTGCCGAGCGCGTCGAGTTCAGGGACGAGATGGAAGAATTGGAACACCAGTCCGAGGTATCGGCTGCGGCGGGCAGGATCCGGCGCCGCGGCGCCCCAGCGTATCCACCCGGCGTCGGGGACGTCGAGACCCGCCAGCAGGTGCAGCAGCGTGGATTTGCCCGAGCCGGACTCCCCGCGGATCGCTAGACTCTCGCCGGCCGCGAGCGCCAAATCCACCTCCCGCAGCACGGGG
>VHCI01000224.1 GCA_016871775.1 Verrucomicrobiota bacterium
CGCGCAGCGCGACTGGGGCTACGCTAAGGAGTACGTTGAGATGATGTGGCTGATGCTGCAGCAGGACAACCCGGACGACTACGTCTTGGCCACCAACGAGACCCACAGCGTGAAGGAGTTCTGCCAGGAGACCTTCGGGCTGCTCGGGCTCGATTGGGAGAAACACGTGAAGTACGACCAGCGCTACGAGCGCCCGGCCGAGGTCGAGCTGCTGATCGGCGACCCGGCCAAGGCCCGCAAGCAGCTCGGCTGGGAGCCGAAGGTGCGCTTCAAGGACCTCGTCCGCATTATGGTCGATCACGACCTCGAGCTGGCCAAGCGCGAGGCCCAGATCGCCCGCCTGCCCCCGCCCTGACCCGCGCCGCGTCCCCGCCGTCGTCTTCCGCCACCCGATGAAGCTCTTTATTGCCGGGCACCAAGGCATGGTCGGCGCCGCGCTGGTGCGGCGTTTCTCCGGCGAGCCGGACGTTACGCTTTGCCTGCGCTCCCGGCGCGAGCTGGACCTGACCAATCAGGCTGCGGTCGAGACCTTTTATGCGGCCGAGCGGCCGGACGTGGCGATCATCGCCGCGGCCAAGGTGGGCGGCATCCACGCCAATAACACCTATCCGGCGGACTTCCTCTTCGATAACCTCGCCATCGCCGCGAACGCGATCCACGGGGCGTGGCGCGCGGGCGTCCGGCGGCTCCTGTTCCTCGGCAGCTCCTGCATTTACCCGCAGCACGCGCCGCAGCCGATGACCGAGGACTGCCTGCTGACGAGCGCCCTCGAGCCGACCAACGAGGCCTATGCCATCGCCAAGATCGCCGGGCTGAAGCTCTGCCAGTACTACCGGCGTCAGCACGGGGTGAGCTTTCACTCCGCGATGCCCACCAACCTCTACGGCCCCGGCGACAACTACCATCCGCGCAACTCCCACGTCCTCCCGGCGCTACTCCGCCGCTTCCACGAGGCGCGGGAACAGGGCCTGCCCGAGGTCGTCGCTTGGGGCACCGGTTCGCCTCGCCGCGAATTCCTTCACGTGGACGACCTGGCGGACGCCTGCGCCTTCCTGCTCTGCCAAGCGGAGCCGCCTGACTGGATCAACGTCGGCACCGGAACCGATGTCACCATCCGCGAACTCACTGAGATCGTGGCGGCGGTGACCGGGTACCGCGGCCGGATCGTCTGGGACGCCACCAAGCCGGACGGCACGCCCCGCAAGCTGATGGATGTCTCCCGGCTCAGCGCGCTTGGTTGGCGGGCTCAAGTGGGCCTCCGCGAGGGCGTGGAGCGGACCTACGCGAGCTTCCGCGAGGAACTGGCTGCGGGCCGGCTGCGGGGCTGAGGCGGCTTCCCGCGCCGCCCGTCTAAAGGTAGAGCCAGAACTTCCGGCTCTGTTGCTGGAAGGCCGTGGCCTGCTCGCGCCATTGGCGGAGCCACTTCTCGACGTCGACCTTCGCACCCTGCCGGGCGATGTCATCGGCGAACTCCTGCGAGCCCATATGCCGCAGGAAGCCGGAGACGTCGCGCCCCTGGACCGGGCTGAACGGGTTCTGGGGAGAGTACTTGCACGCCAGCTTCATCATCCAGAAGTTCAGCTCGGTAGGCCGCCATTCGGCGGGGTCGGTGATCTGCACGATGAGGCCGGTGCCGGGCTTCCCGGTCTTGGCGTTGGGGGCGGTCACGCGCTGGAAGGCGAGCCCGGGCAGCTTCGGCTGCAGGGCGCGGAGTTCCTGCTCCAGTTGCTCGAGCGTCGCCCGGCGGTGGGAGAGGCCGCGGAACGGATGGGCGGCGCCGACGCCCGTGCGGAACCCAAGGTCGAAGCCCGCCTTCGGGTCGAAATAGGAACCGAGGCCCGTCATCGGGTAACCCTCCACGGCCGCGAAGTCGCGGATCATCTTCGAGGTGGGCACGAACTTTAGGCCGGTGTCCGGCCAGCGCATCGAACGCGTCCAGCCGCGCATCGTGACTACGCGGAGCTTGCCGCGGGCGCGGACGGGCTCGGGCACGGCAAGCGCCCCGGGGGTCTCTTTCGCCATCCGGGCGAGTTCCCCGATGGTGAGGCCGTGGACGTAGGGCACGGCAAAGGCTCCGACGTAGTTCTGCTGCGCCCACTGGGGATCGAGCGGCGGACCGTCGACCTTCAGGCCCCCGAGGGGGTTGGGCCGGTCGAGGACGATCACCTCGATGTTGTGCTCGAAGCAGCCTTCCATCGCCCAGCGCATCGCCGCGGCGAAGGTGTAGCTGCGTGTACCGATGTCCTGCAGGTCCACCACGAGGGCGTCGAGGTCCTTGAGCATCGACTTGGTCGGGCGGCGCGGCGGGTAGAGGGAGTGGACGGGCAAACCGGTGCGCGCGTCGGTGCCGCTGGCGACGCTGACGGCGGCCGGCGCGTCGCCGTGAATGCCGTGTTCCGGACCGAAGAGCGCAACTAGTTTCACCCCGGGCGCCCGCCGCAGCACCTCGACGGTGGGCACGCCGAGGCGGTTAACGCCGGCGGGATGGGTGAGGAGGCCGAGGCGCTTGCCCTTGACGGAGGCGAAGCCCTCCGCCTCGAGCACGTCGATGCCGAGCATCACGCCCTGAGTGAAGGGTGGGGCGGGGACCGGCTGGCTCGGCAGAGGTTGAACGACGGGGACCACGGCCTTGGGCGACGGCGCGGAGCGGCAACCCGCGAGCCCGAGGAGGATGGCCAGCAGGGCTAGCAGGGGGGAGCGCGCCAGGAGTCGGTCAAGGCCGAACATAGGCCGCACGAATGGCGCTGTGCCCGGTGCGGGTCGAGCCGTTTCAGCGCCGCCTGGCTGGCCTGGTCAGAGCCGGT
>VHCI01000225.1 GCA_016871775.1 Verrucomicrobiota bacterium
CCTCTGCCCCCGCCTGCTTGCCCCGCTGCTGCTCCTCGCCGCGCCCCTCGCCGCCCAGACGGCCCCCACGCCGCCGCCCACCGCCCCCGCCCCCGCGCCGGCCGGCGGGACCGTCGTCCTCAACCCCTTCACCGTCGATGCCGGCACCGACACCGGGTACGCCGCCACCAGCACCCTCGGCGGCACCCGCCTGAAGAGCGAGCTGCGCGACGTCGCCTCGCAGATCGACGTGATGACCTCCGAGTTCCTCGAGGACATCGGCGCCCTCACCCTCGACGAGTCACTCCGCTACTCGCTCAACATCGAGACCAGCGACGAGAACTTCTCGCCCGGCACGGACCCGAACACCAACAGCGTCTTCTCCTCCGCCTACGGGAGCCGCACCCGCGGGCTCAGCCGCTCCAACAACACCCACGACTTCTTCGAGACCAACGTCCCGCTCGACACCTACAACACGGGCCGGCGCTTCACCCTCGTCTCCGGCTCCAACGCCATCCTCTTCGGCGCCGGCTTCGCGGGCGGCACCAACGACGTCGCCTTCGACCGGCCCGACCTCCGCCGCTTCTCGGGCGGCGCCGTCGCGCGCGTCGACTCCAACCGCGGCCGCCGTTTCTCCCTCAACCTGAACCAGCCCCTCGTGCGCGGCCTGGTCGGGATCCGCGTCGCCGGGCTCGACGCCAACGAGCGCGACCACCGCGACGGCGTCGGCGCCCGCACCCGGCGCCACTACGCCTCGATCCTCGTGCAGCCCTTCTCCCGCCTCTCGGTGCGCGGCTGGTACGAGAAGTACGACTCCCGCCAGCGCAACGCCGCCAACACGCTCACCGGCGACCGCGTCACCCCGTGGCTCAGCCTCCCCGCCCGCCCCTTCCTCAACAACGCCGGCCTAACCGCGGCCAGCACCGCCGCCCAGTTCAACACCGCGCTCGCCGTCGGCGGCCCGGACCTCGCCACCGCCGCCGAACGCCTCAACAACGTCGCCGTCACGCTCGCCTACGGCGCCGACGGCACGCCGGGCGCGATCCGCAACTGGACCAACACCGCCACCTCGCGCCGCCCGCTCGACGGCACCCAGGACCCCAGCATCACCAGCCCCGCCCTCTACCCCCTCGAGGCCAGCGTGCTCGGCAACGCCCTCCAGCGCTGGTGGCGCGGCGACATCCGCGGCGCGCTCTTCGAGTTCAGCCCGCTCCGCGACCTCCACATCGAGGGCGGCCTCAACCGCGAGGTCTTCGACACCCGCTCCCTCAGCTTCATCTCCGGCAACAACGCCGACCTCCGCGTCGACCTGAACCGCTTCCTCCCGGACGGCGCCACGCCCAACCCTAACCTCGGCCGCACCTTCGTCGAGGACGACATCACCGGCAGCGCGTGGCGCAACCACCGCGACGAGCGGCGGCTGCAGGTCGCCTACGGCCTCGACCTCCGCCGCCGCACCGGCTGGACCCGCCACCTCGGCTCCCACCAGTTCGCGGTGATGTACACCGGCGCCGAGAATATGCGGGCGCAGCAGAACACCAACAGCCCGCGGCTCGTGTCCGACAACGTCTTCGAGGGACTCTCCTACCCCGCCGGCACCACCGCCGCCAACGACACCACCCGCAACAGCCGGCGCCTCCGCGCCCGCTTCTACCTCGACTCGCCCGCCAGCCCCTCCGGCGGGAACAGCTCCGTCCGCGCCCCGTTCCAGCTCTGGGGCCCCGAGACCGTCGTGGTCGGCCGCGACGCCCAAGGCCGCGACGTGGTGGTCAACACCGGGATGAGCAGCCCCTACGGCGCCCAGGTCGCCACCTCCAACGGCAAGAAGACCGAGGACGCCGGCCAGTACGCCTGGCAGGCCAGCCTCCTCGACGGCCGCCTCAACGTCACCCTCGGCGAACGCTTCTCCCGCGCCGGCTTCTCGCCCTGGGTCGGGCAGGGCGGCACCGCGACGCGCCCGCCGCGACGCTACAACGCCGACACCCGCGCCTTCGAGGAACCCGTCAACCGCGGCGGGGTGCTCACGTTCGCCAGCACCGGCAAGGCCGTCGGCAACGCCGGCTTCGAGCCGTGGGACGTGATGCTGGCGCGCGGCGGCGAGCACGACTCGCTCGAGGCCGCCTCGCGCTACGAGGTCACCTCGCGCCTGCGCGGCTTCGTCGTCCACCCCTTCGGCCGCCAGGGCTTCCTCAGCCTCCACTACACGGCCTCGTCCTCCGCCTTCGTCGCCGACTTCACCCGCAAGAACCCCTACGGCCAGGAGGCCCAGCTCGATGACGGCACCACGCGCGAGTACGGGTTCTCGCTGCGCTTCCTCGACGACCGGCTCGTGCTCCGCCTGAACGCCTACGAGTCCGTCTACCTCGGCGTCTCCGGCGGCACCGGGGTCACCGTGCCAGCCCCGCCCGCGGTCGGCGGCGCGTCCGGGATGGACCGCACGAACATCCACTGGTCCGCGATCCACCTCGAGAAGTCCGCCCAGAACCACGCCCTGCTCCGCTCCGGCGGCCGCTATGAGACTGCCACCCTCGGCGCCCCCGTGCTCGGCGGCTCGGCCAACGGCATCGCCGCCGACAGCCCCTTCCGCTACCTGCAGCAGGACGTCCTCGCCTGGCCGAGCGACCCGGCCGCGAGCGGCGCCTTCGGGCTCAAGTACACCCTCAACTCGGACCGCACCGCCAAGGGTACCGAGGCGCGGCTCGTCGCCAACCCCGTCCCCGGCTGGAGCGCGAGCCTCAGCCTCGCCCGCAACAACACCCGCAACCAGCGGATCGCCAGCGACTGGTTCAACTTCATCGGCTACCGGATGAAGGACTGGCTC
>VHCI01000226.1 GCA_016871775.1 Verrucomicrobiota bacterium
TACGCGGATGGCGCGAACCCCACACCGAGCAGCTTGCGCGCCTCCTCCGGCTGCGCCCGGTAATGTTCCCGCTGCGCCGCGAGGAGCGTCCGCAGGCCGCCGCGCTCGAGGTCCCGCGGCGCCCGCGCTACCGCCATCGCGAACGCCCGCGCCAACCGCGCGTCATCACCCGTGGCCGACTCGCCCAGGAGCCGCGCCGCGAACAGCCGCGCCGCCTCCACGAAGGTCGGATCATTGAGAAGCGTCAGCGCCTGCTGAGGCGTGTTGCTGACCACCCGCTGGGCCGCGCACTCGTCCCGCGCCGGGGCATCGAAGTTCGCCAACATCGGATGCAGGAAGGTGCGCTGCCAGTGCATATACACGCCCCGGCGCCACTGCTCCTCCTCCCGGCTCGCCGCATAGTCCCGATCCGGGAACTGCAGCTGGGCATAATGGCCCGCCGGCTGGTACGGGCGCACGCTGGGCCCGCCCACCTCCGCCAGATTCAGCACCCCCGCGATGAACAGGGCGTTATCGCGCACGAACTCCGCTTCCAGCCGTCGCGGCTGCTGGGCCGCCAGCAAGCGGTTCGCAGGATCGGTCTCGCGCAACTCCGGCCGCGTGACGCTGCTCTGCCGGTAGGTCGCGCTGGTCACGATCAGGCGGATCAGATGCCGCAGGTCCCAGCCGCCATCACGAAACTCCGCCGCCAGCCAGTCGAGCAACTCGGGATGCGACGGCGGCTCGCCCTGCGAACCCAGATCATCGACCACCGCGCTCAAGCCGGTACCAAAATACATCGCCCACAGGCGATTCACCACCGCCCGCGCGGTCAGCGGGTTGTCCCGCGAGACGATCCACCGCGCCAAGTCGAGACGCGTCAGCCGCCGCTCCGCCGAACTCTCCTGCCGCCCCGGGAGGAAGGACGGCGTCGCCGGCAGGACCAGCGGGCCGGTCTGGTCGAGCCAGTTGCCCCGCGGCAGCACGCGGATGGGCAACGGTTCCACGGCCTCTGTGACGAGTGACCACGCGCGCCCGCCGCGGGTCTCGCGCCACGCCGACGCCAGCTCGTGGTGGCGCGCGATCGCTTCCCGGCCGGGCGCCGCGCTAAATTGCCAAGCCTCGGCCAGTACGGCCCGCTCTTCCGCGGTCCGCTCCGCCGCCGTCCGCCGCAACGCGGCCAGCACCGCGGGCGCCGCCACCGCCGAGGGTTCCCCGGCGCCCAAGGGGCTCACCGACACCCGCACCGGCAGCGCCACATCCCCGGAAAACACCGCGACCAAGGTTTCCCCCTCCGCGAGAGTTACGGGCGTCTCGAGCAGCCAGAACCCGGCCACGGTCTGGCCCTCGGCGAGCGCAGGTAGCTTCCAGCCGGTGGTGACCCCGAGGACCTCCTCGCCGTCCTTATAACGCCGGTCCTTCGCGGCCGCCTCGGCGTAGGCCACCGGGAGACGCTTCAGCGCGCCCGCGGCGTCCCGCCGGCTAAGGGCGAGTCGGAACGTCCCGCGGTTCTTGGCCGCCGTGCCCGCAAAGGCGCCGCCGCTCCCCGCGGCCACTTCCACCCGCACGGCCGCGACCGCGCCGGTGCCGGGGGTCAGCGTGAGTTGGAGGGTGTCGTTGCGCGCGAGAGGTTTTTCCGGGAAGGCGAAGGCGTCCTCGTCCACCCGCACCGCCGCGTTGGCAAAGGGCTGGTTGGCCCGGAGGATCGCCCCGGCCGGCGCGGGCGTCTGCCAGCCGTCCGGGTGGCGCGCGAGGAACGCGGCCGTTTGCCCGGCCCAGGCCGTAACCTCCGCGGGCGGGGCGGCCCGGCGCAGCTCGGCGAGGTGGGCACGCAGGCGCTCTTCCGCCTGGCGGTGCCGCTGCTGCAGGTAGTCGCTCTCGACCTCGATCTCGGGCGGGAACGGGAAGTCGTTGTTGAACCCCGCGAGGTCCGTGTTCCGGGTGTAGCCGTAATCCGCGTACACGCCCCACTGCTTCACATCCGCGAAGAAGGCCTGTAGCTGGTAGAAGTCCTTTGCGAGGATCGGGTCAAACTTGTGGTCGTGGCACTCCGCGCAGCCGAAGGTGCTGCCAAACCACGCCGCGGAGACGGATCGCACGCGTTCCGCCCCGTACTTGGCCAGGTACTCCGCCGGCTGCGCCCCGCCCTCGCGGGTCATCATATTCAAACGGTTGTAGCCGGTGGCGACGCGCTGCGCCGAGGACGGGTTGGGCAGCAGATCGCCGGCGAGCTGCTCGATCGTGAAGGCGTCGAAAGGCTGGTTGGTGTTAAAGGCCTTAATCACCCAGTCGCGGTACGGGAAGATCCGCTGGTTCTGGTCGCCGTGGAACCCCACCGTGTCCGCGTAACGAGCCAGGTCTAACCACCACACCGCGAGGCGCTCCCCGTGGCGCGGCGAGCTCAGCAGGCGCTCCACTTGGCGCTCATAGGCCCCTGGGACCTGGTCCGCGAGGAAGGCGGCCGTCTCCGCGGGCGTGGGCGGCAGGCCCGTGAGGTCGAGCGCGAGGCGGCGAAGGAGCCGGGCGCGGTCCGCCTCGGGGGCGGGCGTGAGCCGCTGTGCGGCCAGGCGAGCGCGGATGAAGGCATCGATCGGGTGGGCTGCGCCCGGGACCTTCGGCACCGCGGGACGCTCGAGGGCCGCGTAGGCCCAGTGCGTCTCATAGCGGGCGCCCTGCTCGATCCAACGGCGCAGCAGGGCCTGCTGGTGGGCCGTGAGCGCCTTGTGGTGGTCCGCCGGCGGCATCGGGTCGACTGGGTCGGCGATGCGCAGGAGGAGTTCGCTCTGATCGGGCCGCCCGGGGACG
>VHCI01000227.1 GCA_016871775.1 Verrucomicrobiota bacterium
GGGGCGGTCGACCAACGGCCGGAGGTCCAAACATGCTTGCCCAGCCGCCACGTCCAATGCCCCCCTACCCAGACGTGCAAGGGCGACGGCCGCTCCGCGATCACCTCGCGCCGCGGCAGGGGCGGCGGCGCATCGACGATGATTTCGGCGCCGGCCCCCGGAGCGGCCGCGACCACCGCCTTTGCCGCGGCCGGAGCCGCATCCCAATACCCTTCCCGCAAGGTCCAGCCGTTCGCCTCCCGGCGCCACTCCGGGGCCTGCCACACCGCCGCAGTGGCCGGCGGGATTTCCCAGCGCCCCGCCTCCCAGACATAGGCCCCCTCCAACCAGCGCCAATGCCCAGGGACCCACGCGTGCTGCGCCGTCGGCTGCTCGCCGGCCTCGTCCGGCGTGGCGGGATCAAGCGGGCGTTCCATCACCGGCGCCGGCGGGACGGTCGCGACGGCACCGGAGGGCTGGGCCGGTAACCAACCAACTGAGGAGCAGAGCAGCAACGCAACTCCCGGGACGAACACCTGCAAACGGCAGAAGCTGGGAGTCCTCACGCCCTCTCTTTGACGCGCTGCCCGGCGATTTGTTTCCTCGACTGCACCGTTCCCCCGCCGCCCCTCTATCCCGAAACGACACCCTTAAGCCTCCTTCTGGGGGACAAGGAAGCCCGGCCGCTAAGGGTCAAATTCCATCAAAAGGCGACGGCGGCATTCGTTAAATGCCGCACATTTGCGGCTCTTTTTGCCCTAAAATCAGGTCTTGGGCCCGATCTACTGCCCGCCTTGCTTCAACGCACCGCCATCCTGTTCATTTACGCAAAAACCTCTTAAACCGGCCCAAAAACGCTGAAAAATCGGCTTTTAGCCCCTAAAATGGCCAAAACCGCGTCGTTTGAAGCCACCGCAAAACGGCCCTAGGGCCCAAAATCGGGGATTGCAGCCCATACCGGCTTAAGATTGAACGTCCGTCCGCTGAAACGGACTAACGGTCCCAGAACGACTAACCGACAACCCCAGCACCGCCGTGGACCTCAAACAAATTAAACAGATCATCGATCTAATGAAGCGCTCGGAGCTGACGGAGTTCGCCGTTGAGGAAGAGGGCTTTAAGCTGAAGATCCGCCGCGGCGCCACCGGGCTCCCGATCGTATCCACCAGTCCGGGCTCGAATCCTCCCCTCGCCCCTGCCGATCCCGCGCCCTCCAGCGCTCCCGCCCCGGTGGCGGCGAACCTCGCCGCTCCCGCCCCCGCAGGCGACGAAGCCGGCGTGACTTACGTAAAGTCTCCGATGGTTGGAACGTTTTACCGCGCCGCCTCTCCCGAAAGCAAACCGTTTGCCGATGTCGGCACCAAAGTCGTCGAGAATTCCGTGGTCTGCATCATCGAGGCGATGAAGATTATGAACGAGATTCAGGCCGAGACCAAGGGCGCCGTCGTCGAAGTGCTGGTCGAGAACGGCCAGCCGGTCGAATACGGTCAGAAGCTCTTCAAAATCAGACAGTAAACCTTCGTACCGGCCTGGCATGATCCAAAAGGTTCTGATCGCCAACCGCGGCGAAATCGCCCTGCGCATCGTCCGCGCCTGCCGCGAACTGGGCATTAAAACCCTCGCCGTCTACTCGGAGGCCGACGTCCAGTCTCTCCACGTCCAACTGGCAGACGAGGCCATCTGCATCGGCGGACCCAAGAGCTCCGACAGCTACCTGCGCGCCGACCGGATCATCAGCGCCGCGGAAATCGCCGACGTCGACGCCATCCACCCCGGCTACGGCTTCCTCTCGGAAAACGCCAAGTTCGCCGAGCAATGCGAAACCTGTAATATCAAATTCATCGGCCCCAAGTCAAAGTCCATCATGATGATGGGCGATAAGGCGATTGCCAAGGACACGGTGCGGAAGGCGGGCGTGCCGATCGTGCCCGGCTCGGATGGTCCGGTCGAGTCGGAGACCGAAGCGGTCAAGATTGCCCGCAAGGTCGGCTATCCGGTCATCATCAAGGCGGTGGCCGGCGGCGGCGGGCGCGGGATGCGCATCGCCCACAACGACGTCTCATTCGCCAAGGAATACCATGTGGCCCGCGGGGAGGCCGAGAAGGCCTTCGGCAACGGGGCGGTCTACATCGAGAAGTATATCGAGAAGCCCCGGCACATCGAGTTCCAGATCCTCGCCGATTCTCACGGCCACGTGCTCCACCTCGGCGAACGCGACTGCAGCGTCCAGCGCCGCCACCAGAAGCTGATCGAGGAGTCCCCCTCACCCTTCCTGACCCCGGACCTCCGCAAGCGGATGGGCAAGGCCGCGGTCAAGGCCGCCGAGGCCGCCGCCTACGAGAACGCCGGGACGATCGAATTTCTTGTCGACGCGAAGGGCAACTTCTACTTCATCGAGATGAACACCCGTATCCAGGTGGAACATCCTGTTACGGAGGAAGTTACAGGCATCGACCTGATCAAGGAGCAGATCCGGGTGGCCAACGGCGAGAAGCTCGGTTTCGACCAAGGCGACCTGAAGTTCGAGGGCCACGCGATCGAGTGCCGGATCAACGCCGAGGACCCGGCGCGCAACTTCGCCCCCTCCCCCGGCACGATCGGCCTCTACTACGCGCCCGGCGGCCACGGCGTCCGGGTCGATTCGCACGCCTACAGCGGCTATGCCATCCCGCCCTTCTACGATTCGATGATCGGGAAGCTGATCTGCACCGGCTCCACCCGGAAGGTCGCCCTCGAACGCGCCTACCGAGCCCTCAGCGAATACCT
>VHCI01000228.1 GCA_016871775.1 Verrucomicrobiota bacterium
GAAACGCCGCTCCCCCAGAACGCCGATCAGCTTCGCCTGCCGCGCGGGCGCCGCCGCAGGCAACTCCGCGAGCAACGCCGCCCCGGCGTCGGCCGCCGGCACCCGCACCAGGGCCGCCCACGCCGCGGCCGCCAAGGCGCCCGCTGGCTCCTCCTGCGTCGCCGCCAGCAGCAGCGGGACACTCGTCTCCGCCCCGCGCCGGCCGAGGGCCGTGACCGCTGTCTCGCGCGCCTCCGCCCGACCCTCCCGCGCCAAGGTCTCGAGCGCCGCCAGCGCCACCGGGCCGCCCAGATCCGCCAACGCCACCGCGACGGCCGCCTGCCACGGCGGCGGCAAGGCCCGGACCTCGCCCGCCAAAGCCTCCGCCACGGCCGGCGTGCCCAGCTCGCGGGCCACGCCCAGCACCAGATCGCGTTCCGCCGCGTCACCCTGCCGCAGCCGCGCCGCGAGGAGGCCCGGCGCCGCATCGCCCGCCAAAAGCAACGTCCCACGCGCAGCCGCCCCGCGCCACACGGGGGGCACCTCGGCCGTGGCCACGGTCGCGAACAGTTCCCGCGCCGCCGCCGGCTCCGCTCCACGAAGGGTCTCCGCGATCCGCAGCGCCGCCTCCGCCGCCGCCTCCCGGCGCCCCGGGCGCGGATCCCGCAACGCCGCGACCACCGCGGCCCGCGCCGCCGGATCGCCGATCCGCCCCAGCGCCAGCAGCGCCGCCACCGCGCTCGCATCGTCCGCCCCGCCCGCGAAGGCCGCCAACCGCGCGGTTGCCGCCCCGTCCCCCAGATGCCCCAGCGTGCCGATCACGCCCGCCAACGCGGGGCCGTTGAGCCGGTCCAGAGCCGCGCGCAGCACCGCCCGCGCCGGCTCGTCGCCCCGCTGCTGCAGGGCATCGCGCGCATACTGGCCCAGCCGTGGATCGCCCAGCAGGGCGCCCAGCTCAGGCAACGCCTCGGGGGCACCCGCGACCGCCAGCTGCTGCAGGGCGCGCGCGCGAGCCGCCTCGTCCCCGCCGCCGCGGATCACCGCGAGCCATTCCGCGGGCCCGGGCGCGGGTGCGGCCTGCGCCGCGGCGGACAAAAGGAAAATCGCCCAGCGGGAAACGGGGATGCGCATCGGAAACTCAGACCTGCCAGGGTTCGCGGGGCGCGCGGCGGCGCATCCGGTTCGCGGTCTCGTCCCCGAGGAACTCCTCCCGCGCCGGATCAAAGCGCAACGGCCGCCCGAGCAGCCAGGCGATCGCCGCCGCGTGGCACGCCACGTGGGAGCTCCGCATCACGCCGCTATGCGCCGCCGGCAGGCCGCGGGACTTCACGCAATCGAGAAATTCCCGCGTGTGCCGTGCCGGGTCGGTCCCCCGCAGGGTGAAGGCCCGCCACTCCTGCCGCAGCGACGCCGGATACAGCTCCACACTGCCGTTGTCCCCGGTCTCAACCCAGCCCTCGTCCCCCTCGAACCGCACCGGGCAGGTGCCCGTCGAACCCACTGCGAAGTTCCCCGCGCCGCCCACCGCCGGCTGCCCGATCCACCCGTCGGGCCGCATCACCAGCCGCACCCCGTTGGCGTAGCGCGCGTGGATCCGCGGCCCCTCGGGCACGTACTCGACCGGCGAGCTGCCGTCCGCCGCGTTGGTCCATTGGCAGAGGTCGACCGTATGGGCGCCCCAATCGAGCAGCTTCGCCCCCGAATCGAAATCATAGTACCCCCGCCACCGGCGCTGCACGACGTACGCCGAATTGTAGGGCCGCCACGGCGCGGGCCCCAGCCAGAGGTCCCAGTCGACCTCGTCCCGCGGCGGCTCGGGCTCCGCCGGCAGCCAGCTGGTGTTGGATTCGAGCTGGTAGATCGACGCGTGGAGCGTGTGCAGGCGGCCCAGCCGGCCGCTGCGGGCGAGGTGCACCGCGAACTCGAAGTTCGGGACGTTGCGCCGCTGCGTGCCCGCCTGGAACACGCGGCCCGTCCGGCGGATGGTCTCGTCCAGGTCGCGGCAGAGCCCCGCGGTGATGCCACAGGGCTTCTCGCAATAGATGTCCTTGCCGGCCCGCGCCGCGAGGATCGACGCCAAGGCGTGCCAGCGGTCCCCGGTGGCGATCAGAACCGCGTCCACGTCCGGCCGCGCGAGCAGTTCCCGCAGGTCCCGGTGGGTCGCGCACCCCCGCGTGCCATAATGGCCGTCCACCAGCTCCTGCACCGACCGGCGCATCATCGCCTGGATGTCGCACGTGGCCACGAATTGGACGTCCCGCTCCGGCAGCATCGAGGACAGCACCATCCGGCCGCGCGGGCCGATGCCGATGCCGCCGAGGGCGATCCGGTTGCTCGGGGCCACGCCACCCCCGCGACCGAGGACGTGGGCCGGGACAACCAAGGGGGCCGCTGCGGCCGCGAGGGCCTGGCGGAGGAACGAACGCCGCGGGGTGAAGCGCATAGGTGGAGTACCCCCTTCCTCGCCCCGCCCACGGGCCGCGTCAATCCGCGATGCGCCCGCTTACCACCCGAGCACCGCGGTGACCGGATAGTGGTCCGACGGATACCGCCCTTCGCGCTGGTGGCGGTCGATGGCGGCCGCGGTGGCACGGAAATGGCCCGTGTGCAGGACGAAGTCGATGCGGCTGCCGCGCACGGTGCCCTTGAAGCCGTTGAAGCTGGCCTCGTCCGGCGAGCGTTCCGGGTGCAGGGTACGGAAGGCGTCGATCCAGCGCACCCAGGAGGCCTCCGGCGGGTCGACCAGCACCTCGAAGG
>VHCI01000229.1 GCA_016871775.1 Verrucomicrobiota bacterium
CGAATGGATTCCGCGCCGACGGCACGCTGCCCGGCCTCGCGGTCGATGTCCCCCTTGCCGCGGTCCCGGTGCCCGCCGGCGGCCCGCCCGCGACCCCGGCGCCCGCTGCCGCCCCGCTGGCGGGGACGCTGCTGCTGGCGTTCCTCGGCGGCCTGATCCTCAACCTGATGCCCTGCGTGTTCCCCGTCCTCGGCCTGAAGGTGCTGGGCTTCGTCGAGCAGGCGGGGCGGCAGCGGGCGCGGGTGGCGATGCACGGGCTCGTGTTCACCGGCGGCGTGCTGGTCTCGTTCTGGACGTTGGCGGGCGCGCTCGCGCTGCTGCGGGCGGGCGGCGACCAGCTGGGCTGGGGTTTCCAGCTGCAGTCCGCGCCGTTCGTGTATGGGCTGGCGGTGCTGCTGCTGGGGTTCGCGCTCAACCTGAGCGGGCTCTTTGAGTTCGGCCTCGCGGCCACGGCGGTCGGCGGGGAACTGCAGGCGAAGGACGGCTACGGCGGCTCCTTCTTCACGGGCGTGCTCGCGACCGTCGTGGCGACGCCGTGCAGCGCGCCCTTCCTCGCCCCCGCCTTGGGCGCGGCCCTGACGGTGCCGCCGCTCGAGTCCTTCCTGCTCTTCACGGCGATCGGCGTGGGGTTGTCGGCGCCCTACCTCGGCTTATCGGCGTTCCCGGACCTCGTGCGTTTCCTGCCGCGGCCGGGGGCGTGGATGGAGACCTTCAAGCAGCTGATGGCCTTCCCGCTCTACGGCACGGTGGGCTACCTCGTGTGGGTGCTTGCGGCGCAGACCAGCGAGGAGGGGTTCCTGCAACTCCTGCTGAGCCTCGTGGGCGTGGCCTTCGCGGTCTGGCTCTACGGGCGCTGGACCGCCCCCGAGGCGCGTCCGCGGCGGCCCCGCGCGGCGGCGGTGGCGGTGGTGGTCGGGGGCGCGCTGGCGCTCTGGGTGGGCTGGCCGCGGGCCGTGCCCGCGCCCGGCGCCGCCACGGCCGAGGTGACGTGGGAGGCGTGGAGCCCCGAGGTGGTGGAGCGGCTGCGCGCCGAGGGCCGAGTGATCTACGTCGACTTCACCGCGCGCTGGTGCGCCACGTGCCAGACGAACAAGCGGGTCGTGTTCGGTTCGGCGGAGGTGCGCCGGGTCTTCGCCCAGCGCCGGATCGCGACCCTGCGGGCGGACTGGACCAACCGTGACCCGCGCATCACCGCGGAGCTGGCGCGGTACCAGCGTTCCGCCGTGCCGTTCAACGTGATCTGGCAGCCCGGCCGCGCGGAACCGGTCCTCCTCCCGGAACTGCTCACCCCCGGCATCGTGCTCGACGCCCTCGGCCGTTGAGCGGCTTCAGGTCGGCCAGGGCGCGTCGGGACGCAGGGCGAAGCGCGTGCCCACCGGGAAATGCAGCCCGAAGTGGCTCGCCAGCACCGTGAGCAACTCGTCCGCGTCCGCGATCACCCGCCGCTCCACCCGCCCGTCCGCGTGGCGCACGGTCAGGTCGCGGTTCAGGAGGGTGTGCCGCCGGTCCGGGAAGGTCAGCGACGCCCGCAGCTGGTGGCGCAACGCGGAATCCGGGTGGGCGCACGCGTACCAGTTGCCCAGCTCGAGATCCACGTCCGCCACCGGCTCCGGTGCGAAGGTGTAGACATCCCCCCACGCCCCGCCCAGCCGCGCCTGGTGCGCCAGCAGCGGGCCGCGCCGGACGAGGCGCCGCGGCTCCAGGCCGGAGGGCTGCTCCTCGTCCTCGACCAGCCGCAGCGGCCGCGTGAGCGACATACTGCCGAACCCGACATCCGCCAGCCGCGGGCCCGCGTCGGCCGTCCCGACCAGCAGCACCTGGTGGACCAGCGGCGTCGCCAACTCCTCCGGCACCTGCCAGCGCACCCGGCCGAGGAACGGCGCCACGGTGAAGCCGAGCGCGCGCAGCGCCGCCCCCAGCAGCGCGTTCTGCTCGAAGCAGTAGCCGCCCCGCCGGTCGTGGACGAGCTTGCGGGTGATCGCCGGCAGGCCGGTCGCGATCGTCCGGCCGAGCAAGATGTCGAGGTTCTCGAAGGGGATCGTCGCCGCATGCGCCACGTGGATCGCCGTGAGCACCTCCGCGGTGGGCGCCTGCGGCCCCGCGTGACCGATGCGCGCGAGGTATGCCTCGAGGTCCGCGGGCGGGAGGACGGCGGCCATTTCCGGGGACGGGGCCCGCTCAGGGCGGCCCCGCCTTGCCCTTGCGGGCCGGGGCCTTCTTCGGGGTCTCGGGCGGCGGCGCGACCTGGTCCGCCGGCGCGAAGCAGTCGGCACGGGGCGCCGACGGCAGCGTGGCCCGCCAGTCGAGCGCGAGCCGGCTCAGGCGGGCGACGATGGCGGGGTTCTCCGCCGCGACGTCCCGCGCCTCCGCCCGGTCCTCGGGCAACCGGTGCAGCGAGACGCGGCCCGCGTCCTCAGTGAGGAGGAGCTTCCAGCCGCCGTCGCGCACGGCGAGGCGCGGCCACCAGTCGGGCTCGGTCGTGTTGCCCCGCCATTCCCAGAACACGGGGCGCGTGCGCGCGACCGGGCGGCCCAGCAGCGCGGGCAGCAGGTTCTCGCCGTCCCCGCGGTAACCCTCCGGCATGGTCACGCCGGCCGCCGCGCAGAGGGTCGGCAGGAGGTCGACCGCCGTGACCACCGTGGTGTCGTCGCGGACGCCCGCGGGCGCGCGGCCCGGCCAGCGCACGAGGAACGGCACGCGCACGCCGCCCTCGAACAGGCTCCG
>VHCI01000230.1 GCA_016871775.1 Verrucomicrobiota bacterium
CCCTGCGCGGGGCGATCCAGCCCGGCGACCGTTTTCCCACGCTGACGGGGGACGACCTGCCGCGCCTGGCGGGCGAGGCGCTGCCGGAGCCGGCGGGCCGGATCGTGCTGGTAGACTTCTGGGCCTCGTGGTGCGGGCCGTGCAAGGCGTCCTTTCCCGTGCTGGGCCAACTGCACCGCGACTACGGGGCCAAGGGCCTCGTCGTGGTCGGCGTGGGCGTGGATGAGAAGCCGGCGGCGGCGGCGGACTTCGTGCGCCGGCTGGCCCCGGACTTCACCGTGGTGCACGACCGTTTCCAGCGGCTGGTGAAGGCCGTGGCGGTGCCGACGATGCCCACCAGCTATCTCCTCGGCCGCGACGGCCGGGTGCGTTTTGTCCACCGCGGGTTCCACGGCGAGCGCTCCGCGCGCGAGCTGCGGGCCCAGATCGAAACCCTGCTCGCCGAAAAGCCCTGACTATGCGCCGCCTGCTCCACCTCCTGACGCTCCTCGCCGCCACCGTCCTGCTCGGTTCCGGGTGCGCCGGCACCAGCCTCGTGCGCGTCCAGCCGTGGGAGCGTGCCATCTTGACGTCCTACGCGCTGCGGCCCGACCGAGACGCGCTGCACACAGCGATGATGGAGCACACCTTCTTCTCGCGCGAGGCGGCGGCCGGTGGCCGGGGCGTGGGCGGCAATGGCTGTGGTTGCAATTGAACGGCGCCAGCCTTTGCTCCGCCCATGCTTCCCCTGCCCGCTTTCCTCGCCCGCCATCCCCTCTGCTCCCTCCCCGGGCTGATGCTGATAACCCTGCTGCAGCGCGCCCCGGCCGTGCGGCCCGTGGTCGCCGCGGCAGAGAATCTCGTCATCAAATCCCCCTTGGGCCAGCTGCTGCGTGGGGTGTTCACCGTGGCCGGCCTGGGCGCGATGCATTCGCGGGCGGGGGCGACGACCTTCGTCCGTAATCCCGCCGCCAATCCGCTGCCGGGCAACGTCGGAGCGCCGCTGCAGATGAGCTTCACCTACACCGGCACGCCGAGTGCGCCGCAGTATTTCATCGTTACGGGATCTTTGCCTCCAGGGCTTAGATTTACGCCCGCCCTCAGCGGTGGGAACGTGATCGCCAGAACCCCGGTGATCAGCGGTGCGCCGACGGCGGCGGGGGAATACACGATCTTTGTGCAGGGCGTCGGCTCAGGCGGGCGGGGCCCGCAAGAGCCCATCCGGTTCAGCGTCGTCGACAGTTCGCCGCCGGAGCCGCCGACCATCACGCGACAGCCGGAAAGCCAGACCGTGCTGGCAGGTGGGAGCGTGACCTTCACCGCGGCGGCCAGCGGCACGCCCACCCCGACGCTCCAGTGGCGGCGCGATGGTCAGACGATCGCGGGGGCGACCAACGCCACCTTGACCGTGACCAATGTGCGGGCGACGGACGCGGGCGTCTACTCGGTCACGGCGACCAATCCCGGCGGCAGCCAGCTGAGCACCGCCGCCACCCTCACGGTGATCGCGCCGAACGCGAATGCTCGCCTCACTAACCTTTCCGTGCGCACCAACCTTGCGGCCAGTGCGACCCTCATTGTGGGCGGGGCGGTTTCAGATGGTTCCCGCGACGTGCTCTTCCGGGCGATCGGCCCCACCCTTGCGGCCTTCGGCGTGAGCGGGACCCTCGCCGATCCCCGGCTGGAGCTCTACCGGGGTTCCGCGAAGGTGAACGAGAACGACAACTGGGCGCCGGCCCTCGCGACCGTTTTCAACAGCGTCGGGGCGTTCGCGCTGACCAACGGGAGCCGCGATGCCGCGCTGGTGGCGCCGCTGGCGCCAGACGCCTTCACCGCGCAGGTGCCGGGCACGACGGGCGGGGTCGTCCTCGTCGAGGCCTACGACACCGGCCCGGCGATCGGGGGACGGCTGGTCAATGTTTCCGCCCGCAACCGCGTGGGCACCGGAGACGATATCCTGATTGCAGGCTTCACGATTTCCGGCAGCGGCAACAAGCCGCTGCTGGTCCGCGCGGTGGGACCGACCTTGGCTGCCTTCGGCGTGGGCGGCACCCTGGCGGACCCAAAGCTGGAGATCTACAACGCCCAAGGCGTGAAGGTGACGGAGAACGACACCTGGACGGCCGGCTTGGCGACCACTTTTGCGAGCGTGGGCGCGTTCCCCCTCTCGGCGGGCAGCCGCGACGCCGCGCTCCTGACCTCCCTGCCGCCGGGCAGCTACACAGCGCAAATCCGCGGGTCCGATGGCGGCACCGGCGAGGCACTGGTGGAACTTTACGAGCTGCGCTGAGCCGGGCGCTGAGGACCCGCGAAAGGGGTTGGCGCGGGCAAGCTAGGCGGTTCCATTGCTCAGGATGTCGTCCGCCCGCCTCCTCGCCGTTCTCTTGGTCGCGACCCTTAGCCGGCTCGCGGCCCAGGTTCCTCAGCTCAGCGCGACCCTGGGATTACCCTCCCCGGCCCTTACCCCGGGCGGCGGCGCCGCCTCAATCGACCTGCGGAACCACTTTGGTTTCCCCGGCGTGGGCGGACCGGTGGTGCAGTTCGACACCTCCCTCGGCCGCTTCAACGTGGAGCTGCGGTCCGACGCCGCGCCGCGCCACGCGGCCAACTTCCTCGCGTACGTGCAGGCGGGCACCTACGCGGGCACCTTCGTCCATCGTTCTGCGGCCCTCGACGGCAGCGGCATTTCGATCGTGCAGG
>VHCI01000231.1 GCA_016871775.1 Verrucomicrobiota bacterium
GACGGGCGTGTCGATCGTGCGGCCGCCCGGGAAGCGCGCGGGCCAACTCACGAGGAAGGGCGTGCGGATGCCGCCCTCGTACAGGGAGGCCTTGTGGCCGCGCGGCGGCGAGTCCGGGGTGCGCCGGGCCATCGAGCTGGCCTTCCAGCGCGAGGCGACGGCGGGCGAGGTGCGGGCGGGCGCGGAGCTCGCGGCAGGCCGGGGCCTGTTCGCCGTCTGCCGCGCGCTGCTGAACGCGAACGAGTTCGTGCATATCGACTGAACGATGAGCGCCTCACCCGCCTCCCCCTGCCGCGGGCACCGTCCGCCTGTCTCCCGCCGCGATTTCCTGCGCGACCTCGGGGGCGGCCTCGGCGGCGTCGCGCTGGCCGCGCTGCTGCACCAGGATGCGCGGGCCGCGGCTAATCCGCTCGCCGCGCGGCGTGGCCATCATCCGGCGAAGGCCCGCGCCGTCATCCAGATCTTCTGTCCGGGAGGGCTCAGTCACCTCGACTCGTGGGACCACAAGCCGGAGCTGACGAAACGCAGCGGCCAGCCCTTTGATCCCGACGGCAAGCTGCAGTTCTTCGCGTCCAAGCCCGGCAATTGCCAGGGCAGCTGGTGGCCGTTCCGCCAGCACGGTGAGTGCGGGCGTTGGGTCAGCGACCTGTTCCCCGGGCTCGCGGGCCACGTCGACGACCTGGCGTTCATCCACTCGATGCAGAGCAAGAGCGCGCTGCACGGGCCGGCGATGTTTATGGCAAACAGCGGGTTCATCCTGCCGGGTTTCCCCGCGATGGGGGCGTGGGTCACCTACGGCCTCGGGAGCGAGAACGAGAACCTGCCGGCGTTCGTGGTGCTGCCTGACCCGCGCGGGCTGCCTCCCGGGGGCGTGGTCAACTGGGGCGCGGGGTTCCTGCCGGCGGTGCACCAGGGCACGACGATCGCCGCCGGGGGCGACCGGGCACCGCTCGCCGATCTTTTCCCCGAGGGGGAATTCGCCGGCCTGCGCGGCGAGCCGGAACGGGCGGGGCGCGATTTCCTGCAGGCGCTGAACCGGGCGCACCGCGCGGAGCGCCCGGGCCAGACGGAGCTCGACGCCCGGATCTCGGCCTACGAGCTCGCGGCGCGGCTGCAACTGAGCGCGCCCGAGGCGACGGAGCTGCGCGGGGAGAGCGAGGCGACGCGGCGCCTCTACCAGCTGGAGCACGAGGACATCGGCCCGTTCGGCCGGCAGTGCCTGCTCGCCCGCCGCCTCGTCGAGCGCGGGGTGCGTTTCGTCCAGATCTTCTGCGGGGCGGAAAACACCGCCACGAAGAAGATCCGGCCCAACTGGGACAGCCACGAGGACGTCGTGCGCGACCACGGCTACTGGGGGCCGATCCTCGACACCGGGGCGGCGGCGCTGCTCACCGATCTGAAATCCCGCGGCCTCCTGGAGAGCACGCTCGTGATCTGCACGACGGAGTTCGGGCGGCAACCCGGCGCGCAAGGCGGGGGCGGCAAGGGCCGCGACCATAATCCCGCGGCGTTCACCGCGTGGATGGCGGGCGGCGGCATCCGGGGCGGCACGGCCCACGGAGCCACCGACGAGCTCGGCTTCAAGGCCGTGGTCGATCCCGCCTACAGCTACGACCTGCACGCGACCGCCCTGCACCTGCTCGGCCTGGATCACGGGAAGCTCTCGTTCTACCACAACGGCATCAACCGCCGCCTCACCGACGTGCACGGCCACGTGATCCGCGGGATCATCGGCTGAGCGGCTGGGCCCGGGTCACGGGGCCGGCGAGGCGGTGAAGTGCTGGAGGCCGCGGAC
Source organism: Verrucomicrobiota bacterium (assembly GCA_016871775.1). Taxonomy (GTDB): domain Bacteria; phylum Verrucomicrobiota; class Verrucomicrobiia; order Opitutales; family Opitutaceae; genus ER46. Next base: position 1,796 of record VHCI01000231.1, read on the forward strand.
GTGGATCCGCTCTTCCAGCGGGTAACGGGCGTCGCCGGGGCAGACCACGGTGAGGCTTTCGAGCTGCAGCTGGGCCAGGTTCGGTGAATCAGGTTCGGAACAACCTGTCGAACAATGAGGTGCGAAACGCGATGAAAATCCGTCGCTAGCCAGCGAAATTTCACGGCCGCGGGTTCAACGCTGCTTTCCTCGCCCGCCACGCGCGGCGCGGAGGAACCGCCGCCTCCGGCCGGCTAATGCTTTGACCGGCCGGGTGGGGGGCGCCTACAAGCCCGGGATGCACCCCGCACGCATCGCCTTCGTGGGCACCGGCCGGATGGGCGCCAATATGGCCCGCCGCCTCAAGGAACGTGGCCACCCCATCACCGCCCTGCACGACCCCGCCGCCGCCGTCGCGGACGCCCTCGCGGCCGAGCTCGGCGTCCCCCGCGCCACCTCCCTCGCCGCGGTCACCGCCGCCGCGGACGTGATCTTCACGGTGGTGTCGGACGACGCGGCCCAGCTCGCGGTGTTCGCCGAACAGGGCGACTCGCTGCTCACCGGCGCGCCGGGGCGGATCTTCGTCAACTGCGCCACCCTCACCCCCGCGGTGCACCTCGAGGTGGAACGCCGCGCGCGCGCCGCCGGGGCCGCCTCGCTCGAGGCCTGCATGGCGTCGTCCATCCCGCAGGCCCGCGCCGGGACGCTCTACCTGATGTGCGGCGGCGACGAGGCGGCGTTCGCGCGGGTGCGGCCGATCCTCGGCGACCTCTCCTCCGCGCTGCGCCACCTCGGCCCCACCGGCCGCGCGGCGCAGGTGAAGGCGCTCGTGAATATGGTGATGAACATCAACACCGCCGGCCTCG
>VHCI01000232.1 GCA_016871775.1 Verrucomicrobiota bacterium
GGTGGTAGGTTGCCTCAGAGATGTTCCTCTCCTGGCATACCTCGCGGATCGGCTTCCCGCCGTCCGCCTCCCTCAAGGCTCGGATCTTCTCCTCTGTCGTGTGTCGCTTTCCTTTCATGGTCTGGTCCCTTTCTTGGTCGCCCAGACTCTCACTCCCTGTGGATCCGTTTTGCGAGGTCACGTCAGGACCGCTGCACGTCCCCGTGACGACCCCGTCCTCGACCTTCCACAGCGCGGGTTCTCCGTCCCAGCCGGAGAGGTTCTTTCCATTGAACAGCGGGGTGAAGCCGTCATTGCCAAGGGTCGTCGTGGCGTCATACGCGGCCAGCGGCGCGAGCCGGACGAGGCTGAGGAGTGTGATGATGAGTTTCATGGTCGGGTGCGGCCGGCTTTTCTGATGCGTTTGAGTTCGGCCTGGAGCCTGGCGACGATCTCGGGTTTTTCGACGGCGAGGTTTTTGGTTTCGCGCGGGTCGTCGTCGAGGTGGAAGAGCTGGCCGGGAGGTTGGCTGGGCTCAGGGATGGTTTTGCTGCCGGGGCGCGCGAAAAACTCGGGTTCGCGGCCTTCGATGTATTTCCATGGGCCTGAGCGGATCGACTTGCCGATGACCAGCGACTCGCGCACAGGCTTGTCTGCGGGCTGCGTGCCGAGCAGGACGGGAAGGAAACTGAAACTGTCGGGACCGGCTTCGGCGGCGAGTTTCACGCCGCTCACATCGGCGAGCGTCGCCATGATGTCGGTGAAGCAAATCGTCCGCGTGCTGATCGAGCCGGGCTTCACTTTGCCGGGCCAGCGCACGATGAAGGGCATGCGATGACCGCCTTCCCAATTTGAGCTCTTCATACCGCGCAGTCCGCCCGCGCTATCGTGGCCGGTGCGTTGCACGTCCTCGGGATACCAAACGGGGCCGTTGTCGGAGGTGAAGAGGATGAGCGTGTTGTCGCTGAGTTTGGTTTCGTCGAGCACGGCGAGCACGCGGCCGATCATGGCATCCACCATCATGGTAAAATCGCCGTAGGTGCCGATGCCACTGCGACCCTTGAATTCCGGCGATGGCAGCCACGGCGTGTGCGGCCCGGTCGGGGCGTAGTAGAGCATCAGCGGCTTTTCCTTCATGGACTTGGCGTGGTCACGGATGACGGTGATGGCTTCGTCAGTGAACCTCGGCAGGACGTCGACTAGTTCCAAGCCGGGCGAGATGCCGCCGCCACGCCAGAACCGGCCCTGAAAGGGGGAGTAGCCACGTTCCGGATGCGCGGGACTGTCGGCGATAGTGGCGGTGGGCGGAGTGACGGCGTGGTCGCCTTCGAGGTAGAAATAGGGCGGGATGTCGGTCGACGCGCGAAACCCGAAAAAGCGGTCGAAGCCGCGATCCGCCGGGCCGCCGGGCAGGACCTTGTCGTAACCGGTTTCCTCAAAGCCAAGGTGCCACTTGCCGACCATGGCCGTGCGATAGCCCGCACTTTTCAGGACCGTGGCAATCGTGGCCTGGTCCTTCCGGATGAGCGGCTGCGTGGGCCATTTCGAAACATCCGTGCGAAAAGGATGCCGGCCGGTCATGAGTCCGTAACGCGATGGGTGGCAGAGAGGGCCGGGCGCGTGCGCGTCGGTGAAGCGCATGCCTTCCCGTGCGAGCCGGTCGATCTGTGGCGTGACGATCTTCGACTGGGGGTTGTAACAGCCGGGATCGCCATAGCCCATGTCATCGACGAGGATGATGAGGATGTTGGGCTTGGTGTCGGCGGCGGGCAGCGCCGCGAGCGGCGCGAGCAGCAGGACGGCAAGGATGGTGAGAGTTGATTTCATTCCATTGGAGCCTTTGTGTAAGTATTTGTTAGTGGTATGCCAATGTCGGCGGACGGAACGACGACGAAGCCGACCTCGTCGTAACGATTTTTCTTGGTGTCCCCTCGGTGAAGATCGCCGCGGTCGTGCAGGATGCCGACGCTGCCGTCCGGCATCACCGCGATGTCTGAATAGCCCGTGAAGTTGGGGGCTGGTTGTCACCGGTCACTTCAAAAGGGACTGACAGGACCGCAAAAACTGCTCCAAGGGATGTGAGAGTTTCAGGAGCTGGTTGATGGTGGTTGGTTCGCTGCGGAAAGTCCATCCCCGGTGGAGGGAGGGCGGAGCCCCACCTCAAGCGTCTCTTCTGGCTCCGTCGCCGAAGCGATCGGAACCACAAGCGAGTCACTTCCGTGCGGAACCGGCCGCGCGCCGTTGCTGAGTCCGTGACCTGACAAGCGGAATCCAATCCGCTGCGAGGTGGCAGGCGGGGGGATGGTGAAGGGACCCCGGAGGGCGACCGGAACCATCCCCCCGCCTGAGGCGGTCACAACACCCACCCACGACATGACCAACGACCATCCATCCGACACGCCCGAATCGGGCCCGAAGAAACGCCGCTTCCTCGGCGCCGAGAAGAAATTCCAGATCTACCTGGAGGCGCAGTCCACCGACAAACCCATTGGCGAGCTCCTGCGCCGGGAAGGCCTCTTCTCGACCGATCTGGCCCGCATCCGCCAGCAGGTCAAGGAGGGCGCACTGGTGCAGGGAAGCTCCCTTTACCGGATCAGCATCCGC
>VHCI01000233.1 GCA_016871775.1 Verrucomicrobiota bacterium
TGAACGTCGCGCTCACCACGATGCTTCCGGAGCCGTAGTCCAGCCGCCCACAAAAGTTTCGACAGCGCCCGCAGCCACAAAAAGCCGACTTTGGCCGACGCCGCTCCTGCGGAGTAGATCCTACGCCCGCCAAGCACGATAATACGGGTGCGTAACAAAACCCTTGTCCGGCCTCCCGGCCTCGTGTCCAATCCTAAGCCATGAGTTCTCCGCAACCGCCGGCTCCGAAAGCGCTTGGCAGCACCGAGTGGCTGATCTGCTTCATCGCCGTCATCGGCTTCGCCTTCGACATCTACGAACTGCTGATGCTGCCGCTGATCGTGAAGCCGGCCATCGCCGCGTTAAGCGCGCCGCTGATTGAACAGATGGTGCAGGGCGGCATGGCCCGACCCGAGGCCTTGACGCAATGGCTGCCTGGCGGCGAGTCGTATGTGAAGTGGGCCCGCACGCTCTTCTTCGTCCCGGCCATCTTCGGCGGCGTCTTCGGCCTCATTGGCGGGTATCTCACCGACCGGTTGGGGCGGCGGCGCGTGCTGACCTTCAGCATCCTCCTCTATGCGTTCGCGGCCGGAGCGGCGGGCCTGAGCACGAGCCTGTGGCAGTTGCTCTTCTTTCGCTGTCTGGTGTTCATCGGTGTGTGCGTTGAGTTCGTCGCGGCGGTGGCCTGGCTGGCCGAGCTGTTTCCAAATCCCGCGCAGCGTGAAAAAGTTCTGGGCTTCACACAGGCTTTTTCCTCCGTCGGCGGCTTTATGGTGTCGGGTGCGTATCTCCTGTGCGTGAACTACGCCAACAGCCTGCCGGCCATCCAGGGCGGACAAGATGCTTGGCGTTACACGCTCATTTCCGGACTCATCCCGGCGATACCCTTGATCCTCATCCGCCCGTTCCTGCCCGAGTCTCCGGTCTGGGCGAAGAAGCGCGAAGCAGGCGAACTGAAACGCGCCAGCCTGGCCGCGCTGTTCACACCGGAGCTGATCCGCACCACCATCGTCACCGGCATTATCGTCGCCTCCTGTTACGGCCTGGCCTTTGGCGCGATCCAGCATCTCCCGCAGATTGTACCCGGCCTGACCGACGTGAAGACCGCCGCCAAGGCGAAGCAGGACGGCCTAGTCAAAGCCGCCACCGACGCCGGCAAGCCCGCGCCCGATGCGAAGGCCGTGGCTGCCGCCGGCCGCCAGGAGTCGGAGCGTTTCGCGGGCGAAGTCCAGCTCTGGCAGGAAGTCGGCGGCATGGTGGGGCGCCTGGCTCTGGCGGGCGTTATCATCGTTATCGTCAGCAAGCGCAACGTTCTCCGCATTTTCCACCTGACCGCACTCGTCTGCGTGCCGGCGTTCTTCTGGTGGCTGTCCAAGAACCTGGGCCAGACGGCAAATCTCGACACTGTGAAATGGGGCGCGGCCTTGTGCGGCTTCTTCGTGGTCGCCACTTTCAGCTTCTGGGGAAACTACCTGCCCTTGGTCTATCCTGTCCACCTGCGCGGCACCGGCGAGAGCTGGGCGGCCAACATCGGCGGGCGCATTCTCGGCACCTCGGCGGCGTGGTTCACCTTCACGCTATCCGCCGCCAAGCCGCCGGACCCGTCGAAGATTGCCCTCACTGCGGCGATGGTCGCCGGTGTCTTCGCCCTGATCGGCGCGGTAGCCACACAGTGGCTGCCAGAGCCCAAGCCCGAGCACGCTGAAGAATGACCTTCGTGCCCGCCACCCGCGCTGAATGGCACGCGCGCCTTTTCCCTCACGTGCGGCACGAGGTGGCGCAAGTGCGCGGTGATGCGATCGCGGTCAAGCGAACCATCATCGCGGTAAAGGGTTTCCTCATCCCCGGCTCGACCGGCGACGGCTGGGAGATGGCGGACGAGGAAATCCGCGAACTGCTGGACTTCATCGCGCCGGAGATGAAGCGGCTTGGAGTGCACTTGCTCATCGGTGTGCTTAAGACCGACGCCAGTACCGCAAAGCGCGTCGTCCAAGAAACCGCCGCCCGCATCGGGGATGGCAACGGGGTTATTGTATGTGACCTCGCCAGGCGTCGCGAGTTTCTGGGCGAGAGCGACGGGGTTTTTCTCCTTCGGCCCGGACACGGCGGCGAAGTTCGTGCGCGCGCCCCAAGTTTTCCCACCGTCGGTCGAGCGGCGCAGCAGCAGGTCAATCGTGCCCCAGTCGCCCCGGTCGGATTTACGGGCCTCGCAATACGCCAGCACGGTGCCGCGCTTCGTCGTGACGATGCCCGGGATGCGATAGAGCGCGTAGCCGTCCTTTTGCGCCTCAAATAAGTCTACCTTCTCAATAAACGGGGCGGCAGCGGGGGCATCAATGCTGCCGGCGAGAACGCAGGCAAGCCAGCCGAACAAGAATCGACAAACTGTGGTCATGCGACGAGTAAACCGCGCGGGCGCAAGTTTGTTAGTGGCTGCTAGGTCACTTCTTCCTTAACGCAGCGAGGTATTCGAGCAAGTCGGCTAACTCCTGCACGGTCATGGTTTGCTGAAGGCCGGCGGGCATAATAGAGAGCTTGCTCTGTTGGCGGCGCGCAAGTTCGGCCTTTTTTACCTTCGTAACCGCAC
>VHCI01000234.1 GCA_016871775.1 Verrucomicrobiota bacterium
CCGGACAGGTCAGCTTGCCGTTTTGGACGCTGATACCAGTGAGGAGGCCGGGTTGGCGTTGGCAGGCGCCGGCGAGGCCTTGGTCGGCAATCAGCTCCACAAAAGGATAGGTCACGTTGGTGAGGGCCTGAGTGGCGGTGCGGGCGTAGGCCCCGGGCATGTTGGCGACGCAGTAGTGGACCACGCCCTCTTCCACGTAAGTGGGCTCGTCGTGGGTGGTGGGGCGGGAGGTTTCCGAGCAACCGCCTTGGTCGATGGCGATGTCCACGAAGACGCTGCCCGGGCGCATCCGCTTGAGCATTGCGCGGTTGACCAACTTGGGGGCTTTGGCCCCGGGGATGAGGACGGCGCCAATGAGAAGATCAACATGCGGGAGGAGCTCATCGAGATGGGCCTGGTTGGAAAAGAGTGTGTGGGCGGTGTGCATGGTGATATCGAGGAAACGCATCCGCTCCAGATCCACTTCGAGGATGGTGACATCCGCACCCAAGCCGGTGGCCATGCGGGCGGCGTTGACGCCGGAGGTGCCGCCCCCGATGACCACGACGCGGCCGGGCAGGACCCCAGGTACGCCGCCCAAGAGAACACCGCTCCCGCCTCGGTTTTTGGCGAGGAAGTAAGCGCCGACGATCACGGACATGCGGCCGGCGATTTCCGACATGGGTTCGAGGAGGGGAAGGCGGCGGCCTTGGGTGACCATTTCGTAGGCGACGGCGGTGACGCCGGACGCCATGAGCGCCTCGGTCTGCTTGAGGTCGGCGGCCAAGTGAAGATAGGTGAAGAGGATCTGGTTTTTGCGCAGGAGGTTGTATTCGGAGACGAGGGGCTCCTTCACCTTGACGACCAGCTCGGCGGCAAAGGCGTCGGAGTGGTGGGGGACCAGCTTGGCGCCGGCCTGTTCGTACTCCTGGTCCGGGTAACCCGAGCCGGTGCCGGCGTTTTTCTCCACAAGCACCTGGTGCCCTCGCTGAATGAGCTGGTAGGCGGCGGAGGGAAGCAGGGCGACGCGCGCTTCTTGCGTTTTGATCTCCTTGGGAACACCAATGATCATGGAAGAATTTTGCCCCAGCTTTTCCGCGGAAGCCAGCGGGGAAACGCGCGGGGCTGGCGAAACGGGTAAATTCGAAGTAAATTCAACCATGCACGAGAAGCTTTCCCCCGCGCGCCTGGAAGAGATTCGTAAAATGGATCGGGCGCATCATCTGCATCCCTTTACGGATCATGCGGCGATGCATCCGACGGGAACCCATGTCATCACTTCGGGGGAGGGCGTCTATCTTTATGGAGAAGAAGGCAAGTTGCTCGACGGCTTGGCCGGGCTCTGGTGCGTGAACGTCGGCTACGGGCGCAAGGAAATTGCCGATGCGGTTTCCAAGCAGATCCGCGAGCTCTCGTATTACCCCAGCTTTTTCAACACCACCACGGAGGCGGCCGTCCTGCTGGCGGATCGGTTGGGGCGGATGGCCCCAGGGAACCTAAAATATGCGGTTTTCAGCAACTCGGGTTCCGAGGCGAACGAGACCGGGCTCAAAATCATCCGCCAGTACCAAATTCTCAAGGGAAAGCCGAACCGCACAAAGATTCTCACCCGCAACTATGCCTATCACGGGGTGACGCTGGCGACGGCCAGCATGACGGGGCTGCCCAACTGCCAGCAGCCGTTCGGTCTGCCCCTTCCAGGGTTTATCCACGCGCCGGCGCCCTATGCGTACGCGGTCGGCCGGGAGAAGGATGGGGAGGCTTACGGGCAGGAGTGTGTGGCGGAAACCAAAAAGCTGATCGAGAAAGAGGGGCCGGAAACGATCGGGGCGATGATTCTCGAGCCGGTGCAGGGCGCAGGCGGGGTGATTGTGCCACCGCCGGGGTATCTCGCGGGGATGCGCAAACTTGCCCGGGAGTACGACATCCTTTTCGTATGCGACGAAGTGATCAGCGGATTTGGCCGGATGGGTTGCTGGTTTCTCAGCGAAATGTGGGATCTACAGCCGGACCTGATGATCTTGGCCAAGGGTCTGACGAGCGGCTATGTGCCGATGGGAGCGACGATGGTAGCGCAGCCCATCGCTGAGGCGCTGATGAAGGGTGGATATTTTGCCCATGGATTTACCTATACGGGGCATCCGGTATCGGCCGCGGCCGCGCTGGCGAATCTCGACATCATCGAGAAGGAAAGGTTGGTGGAGCGGACCAGGGAAAAGACGGGGCCGTATTTCCAAAAGAAGCTGCAGGAGTTTGTGGGTCACCCGGCGGTGGGTGAGGTGCGCGGAATGGGCCTGATCGGGGCGATGGAGTTGCTGCCCAAGGGTGGACGCAAGGACCTTAAGCCCGGGATGAATCTCGGACTCCTTGGTGCGGCCAAGGTCAGGAGCGAGGGGGCGATCGTGCGTGGAATCCG
>VHCI01000235.1 GCA_016871775.1 Verrucomicrobiota bacterium
GTCGGCTGTGCCACCCTATCCGCCTTCGGCGGCTACGTTCTCTGGAAGCAAATCCAGCAGCAGAGTGTGACCGTCGCCCAGATGGAGCAGAAGATCAACAAGGACCTCGCGGACCTGCAGGCCCGGGATGCCGAACTGGCGAGCGGGCTTGAGTCGGCCGGGGCGCAGCTGGCCAAGCAGCTGTCCTCCCTCGAGCAGATGAAGTCGCAGGTCAACCGGCACGACAAGGATGTCTCCACCCTCAAGCAGAGGCTGTCGATGATCGAGGGTGACTCCGGCGGCAGTCGCCGTTAAAAAGCGCGCATGATCAGCCGGGTCGAATTACGCCGCATTGCGCACGAATGGCGCACCCGTCTCCAACGGGTCCAGCAGATCCTCCAGCCCAGCGAATGGGCGCTGGATGATTGGAACCGCTTCGCGCGGGCCCTCACCCAGACGGTCAAGGCCTACGGCTCCACCTGGAAGGAGGGCGAAAGCACTTTTTGGGATGTGCGGTGGACCCTGCAGGACGGCGGGGAGCTGATCTGCCAGACGGAGGTTGCCGATGACGGCCGGCAGACCTTGGTGGTGGCCCAGACGGGGGGTTTCGCGGAGGGTTTGGACAACTACACCTGGTTCTACGGAGAGTTTGGACAAACCGGGGATTTTCTCGGCAACCCTTACTGGGTGGATGGGACCTGGAAAGAGGCCCTCGCGATGATGATGTTGCCGCAGCAGGCCGCCGCCGGATTTTATCTGAGCGGGGGAAATGTCGGCTCGACCCAGATGATTGAGGCCAAGGCCTCTCACGCCTAAGTCGCTTTCGGGCAAGACTTTAAGATTCCTTGTAAAATCCGTCGGATCGGGCATGATGATGGCTTGAAAGGAGTACGGCGGGAGGTTTCCTGAACGGCACGCGGATCCGATTTTCCTGATCGCAACGATCGACTCGGATCTTCGCACTGATGCCATCCATCCCGCAGACCTAACCGAGAGCCATAGAAACTCACGGGGCAGGACAAACAGGCGGTTTCACGACACCGCCCCACCTGCCCAAGCCGGACGCAGTTCGTTCCGGCCGGTCCCACGGGGCCCAGTCTTCCCGCCGACAGAAACACACATGAGCTACGATGGATACCAAGGACGCCGCTCCGGCGGCGGTCCGCACGAGCGCCGGCGCCGGCGCCACCACCGCCACGGAGGACGTGGCGGATTCCGCCACGAATCCCGCGGAGGCCAGCCGAAGAGCGGCGGCTTCTGGGGCTGGTTGAAGAAACTGTTCGGCCTGAACGGCGGATCTTCCCGCCGCGACCACGGCCGGGGCGAACACCGCCCCGCCCGCACGGAAGGACAACCCCGCACGCCCCGCGGTCCGCGGACCTCGCCTCCCCAGGAGGTGCTGACTCCGCGGCTGTACGTCGGGAACCTCTCCTACGACGCCTCCGAAAGCGACCTGTTCGACTTTTTCGGCAAGGTGGCCGGGGTGAAGAATGTGGAGATTGTGCGCGACAAGGGCTCCAACTCGAAGGGCTTCGGCTTCGTCGAGATGCAGACGCTCGAAGGCGCGCAGGAGGCGGCCAAGAAGCTGCATGACGCGGAATTCATGGGCCGCTTGATGATCGTCAACGGCGCCAAGTCGATGGGGGAGCGGCCGGAGCGCGGCCCTCGTCGCGACGACCGGGGCGGTCCCCGGGCCGAGATCGAGGAGAGTGAGCGCGCGGGACGTTCCGCGGGTGACTTCGATTTCGAGCGGGGTCCGCGCAACCCCAGCTTCGACTAAACGCTTACGGGTGCGCCAGGGCGCGCCGGGACTTCCCACGGGAGGCCCGGCCGCCCTCGGCGAACCAACGATTCACCGCGGCCAGGTAGGCCCGGGCGCTGGATTCAATCACATCGGTGGCGGCGGCCCGACCCGCGGAAGGCTCGGCCTTGGCATCAAAGCGGACATTCAAACTGACCTCGCCCACGGCGTCCTTCCCCTCAGTGACGGCTCGCACCTGATAATCGACCAGGTGTCCCTTGAGGCCGGTGATCCGGTCGATCGTCTTTAACACGGCGTCCACGCCGCCGTCGCCGGAACCGGTGGCGGAAAGACTTTTACGGCCGTGCCGGAGAGTCACCTTGGCCACGGGTTTTTCCCCGATCCCGCAGGAGACGGAAAGTTTTTCCAACGAGTAGGTCTCGCGAGCCACCTGAATTTGGGCGCCGACCAGGGAGACGAGGTCATCGTCATAGACAAATTTCTTCCGGTCCCCGATTTCCTTGAAGCGCGTAAAGATGGCCTGCAGCTCGGCAGGCTTTAGGGAGTAGCCGAGATGCTTGAGGCGCGACGCCACGGCGGCGCGACCGCTGTGTTTGGTCAAAGGAAGCTCGGT
>VHCI01000236.1 GCA_016871775.1 Verrucomicrobiota bacterium
CGCTGGATCGCGCGCGGATCCGAGAGTTCGGCCTCTCGCTTTCCGACGGCAATCCGGGGCCCTTCGCGCTCGAGGTCGATTGGATCCGGAGCCGTTGATCGGTCGCGGGCGGATCCCGCGTGGAAAGTAACCGGGCAGGGTAGGCTGACGCGCGTGGCACGGATAGGTTCGGCGAGCGGCGCGCCCGAGGACCCCTAGGCCCCTCCCAGCACGTAACCTGCCCCGTCTCTCCGGCCCACAGTGCAATCGCGACTGCCTCCAGCCCGGACCTGATGGCCCGCCCCGGAGACTCGGCCGGTTCCACTTGTGTTTGTGAGCGCGACTAGGGAAAGTTTCCCGAGAAAGGTAAACTCCCTCTTGAATCCCAAAACTGTGGCAGGCCTGATCACAGGCGCGCTGGTGATCTTTATCCTCGTGATCGGCGGCACCTCGGCCACCTACGTGGTCGAGCCGGGGCACCGCGGGGTCGAGGTGATGCTCGGCCGGGTGTCGCCAGGCTTCAAACCGGAGGGCTTCGGCCTGAAGCTCCCCTTCGTGACGCGCATCGCGCCGATGCTGATCCGGCAACAGACCTCGAAGATGACGGTGGACTGCTACTCCTCGGACCTGCAGCAGGTGAAGATGTCGGTGCGACTGCTCTACCGGGTCCCGGAGGCTTCGGTGGTAACGGTCTTTCGCGACTATGCCGGCAACCCCTTCGACTCGCTGATCCGCCCTCGGATCGCGGAGGCGATCAACGAAGTCACGGCGTCGCGCACGGCGGAGGTGATTGTGCAGAAGCGGGAGGAGGTTAAGAGCCTCGCGGTCGAGAGTGCGCGCCGGAAGATCGGCCCGATCCTCACCATCGAGGACCTGGTGATCGAGGACATCAACCTGACCTCGGCGCTGGAGAATGCCATCGAGGCCAAGATGGTCCAGGAGCAGGAGGCGGCGCGGGCGCGGTTCGCGCAGCAGCAAGCTCAGACCGAGGCCAACACCGCCATCATCAAGGCCCGGGGCGAGGCAGAGTCCATCACCCTACGCGGACGGGCGCTGCGGGAAAATCCGGGCGTGCTCGACCTGCAAATCATCGAGCACTGGGACGGCGTGGCGCCGCAGGTGGTCGGGCCCGGCGTGTCCGGGGCCAATATGCTGCTGCCGCTGGGGGAGCTCGCCGCCGACGTGGCCGCGCCCGCCGCGGCGAAGGGAGGTGCGCGATGAGCCGGCGCGTGCACGACGCGGAGGTGGTGGAGATCGACCCGGCGTGGATCCGGCGGGCGTTCGGCATCCTGCTCGTCCTGATCGCGCTCGTAGTGCTGGCCGCGGCGGCCACCTCCATCGTGCAGCCGGGTTTTCGCGGGGTCGCGGTGACGCTCGGCACGGTGGCCCCGGAATTCCGGCCGGAAGGCTTTGGCTTCAAGCAGCCGTTCCTGACGCACATCCACCCGATCTCCGTGCGCCAGCAGTCCCGCGCGATGCCGGCGGAGTGCTACTCCTCCGACCTGCAGCAGGTGAAGATGGAGGTGCACGTCCTCTACCGCGTGCCGGAGGAGTCGGTGGTGAAGATCTTCCAGGAGTACGCAGGCGAGCCCTTCGACAACCTGATCGCCCCCCGCGTGATGGAAGCGCTCAAGGAGGTCGCCGCGACGCAGAGCGCCGAGCAGATCGTGAAGCGCCGCGAGGAAATCAAGAATCGCGCCCTCGAACTGGCCCGGCGCAAGATCGGCGCGCAGTTCCTGCACGTGGCCGACCTGGTGATCTACAACTTGGCGCTCTCCAACGAGCTCGAAACCGCCATTGAGATGAAAATGGTGCAAGAGCAGGAGGCGGAAAAAGCCAAATTCACCCAGCTTAAGGCGCAGATCGAGGCCGACACCGCGATCATCCGTGCGAAGGGTGAGGCGGAGGCGATCCAGATCCGCGGCGCCGCGCTCAAGGCCAACACCGACTTCATCAAGCTGGAGATCCTCCAGCGCTGGAACGGTCGCTCGCCGCTGGTGGTGGGCGGTGGCGGCTCCGGCGTCATGCTCTCGCTCGATGAGTTGTCGCGCCGGGCGGGCGCGGCCACGGCCCCCCGGCCCGGCACCCCCGCGCCAGCGACCCCGGCCCGGCCCCCCGCGATGCCGCCCCCGGCGTCCCGCCCGAACCGATGACCCGCCGCACGCGGGCGATCCTCCAGTGCGGCGTGCTAGTCGGGGTGGCCGCCACACTATTCCTCGTGTTTCCAGCCACCTTCCGGTTTGTGGAAATGGCTGCTCGCGAACTGCGTTACCTGTGGTGGCTCATTCTCCTGCTGGCGCTCGGCGGCTGGCTGATTTGGGGCGTGGGCCGCCGACCGAAGAGATGATCCGGAGGGTTCGGGCGCGATCGGG
>VHCI01000237.1 GCA_016871775.1 Verrucomicrobiota bacterium
TGCTGATCCGCCTTTACCAGCTCACCCTTTCGCGCCTGCTGCCCGTGGTCACCCTCGGCACCTGCGCCTGCCGCTTCAGCCCGAGCTGCTCCTGCTACGCCGCCGAGGCCGTGCGCCTGCACGGCGCCCCCCGCGGCGTCCTCCTCGCCCTCCGCCGCCTCCTCCGCTGCACCCCCCTGCATCCGGGAGGCTTCGACCCCGTGCCGCCCCCGCGGCCCCGCCCCGCGCCCGTCTGCCGGGCCGCCACCTCAGCCTAACCTCTCCATGGACAAGAAGAATTTCACGTTGGGCGCGCTCCTGCTGGTCGCCGCCTTCGCCATTTTGTTCCTCAGCCCGCGGCCCACCCCGCCCCCGCCGGCACCCCCGCCCGCGGCCGCCCCCGCGACCCCCGGCGAAGCCGCGCCCGCCACCCCGGGAGCCGCCGCCGCGACCCCGGCCGCGCCCGTCCCGCCCTCCCTGATCGCGAACGTCGCCCGCGACGCCGCCGAGGTCCGCCTGGTCACGCTCGAGAACGACCACATCGCCGCCCGCTTCACCACCGCCGGCGGCGCGGTGCGCGATGTCGCCTTCAAGCGCTACGCCGCCGTCCAGGGCAAGCCGGAGCCCTACGTCTTCAACCAGCTCCACGAGGACCCGCTCCTCGCGTTCACCGATTATCCCGGGCTCGGCCGCCAGACCACCTACGAGCTGGTCCGCTCCTCCGCCACCGAGGTCGTCTTCCGCCACGTGCTCGACGGCCGCCTAGAGGTCACCCGCACCTACCGCTTCCTCCGCCCGGACGAGAAGGGGGCTGACCCGTACCGCATCCACCACGAGACGACCTTCCGCAACCTCACCGCGGCCACGGCCCCGCTCGGCAAGGCGGCCCTGAGCGTGGGCACGGCGGGCCTGATCGACGCGGCGGACGTCGGCCAGTATCTGAACATCGTCACTTCCGACGGCAACGAGTCCCACTTCATCGAGCGGGGTGAGCTGGAGGGCGGCGGCATCGGCTCGCTCGTCGGCTCCGGTCGCCCGGCGATCCCGTTCCTCGAGCGACCCGGCGTCGTGGTCTGGGCCGGGGCGAAGAACCAGTTCTTCACCAGCATCTACACGCCCGCGCAGCCCGGCGTCGGGGCGGTCGCGCGCCGCATCGAGCTGCCGCCGTTCCCCGGTTCTCTCGCGCCCACCATCGGCCTCGCGGGCGCGGCGAAGTTCGACCTGCCGGTGCTCGCCGCCAACGCCTCCGCGAGCCTCTCCGGCCTGCTCTACGTCGGCCCGCAGGAGTACCGCCGCCTCTCCGGCTTCGCGGCCAACGAGGACCGCGTGCTCCCGTACTCCCAGTTCTTCTTCAACCGGATCTTCCTCAGCGGCTACGTCGCCCCGCTGCTCAACATCCTCCTCAACCTCACCCACGGCTGGGTCGGCAACTGGGGCGTCGCGGTCATTCTGATGACGCTGATCCTCAAGATCGTCAGCCTGCCCTTCACCCTCGCGGCCTCCCGCTCGGCCAAGAAGATGGGCAAGCTGCAGCCGGAGATGCAGGCCATCCGGGACAAGTACAAGGACAACCCCCAGAAGCAGCAGCAGGCCACGATGGAGCTGTTCAAGGAGCGGAAGATCAACCCGATCGGCGGCTGCATCCCCATCCTCATCACGTTCCCGCTCTTCATCGGCTTCTTCGCGATGCTCCAGTGCACCGCCGAGCTCCGGCTCCAGCCGTTCCTCTGGGCCAAGGACCTCGCCGCGCCCGACACCGTGGGCCACCTCTTCGGCCTCACCTTCCTGCCGATCAACATCATGCCGATCCTGATGGGCGCCACGATGGTCGTGCAGATGCGCCTCACGCCGTCCCCCTCGGTCGACAACCTGCAGATGAAGATGATGAAGCTGATGCCCTACATCTTCACCCTCTTCTGCTACAACTTCTCCTGCGCCCTCGCCCTCTACTCCACCGTCAACGGCCTCTTCACCATCGGCCAGCAGATCGTGGTCAACCGGATGAAGGACCCCGACGAGGCGCCCGCGACCCCCGCGCCCGCCGCCGGGGGCCGCCCGGTGAAGAACGTCACCCCGGGCCGCCGCAAGTGATCCCGCGATGGCCGGGCATAACAAGTGGTCGAAGGTCAAGCGGCTGAAGGCCGTCACCGACTCCCGCCGGGGCAAGGTGTTCTCCCGCCTCTCCCGCGACATCACGCTCGCCGCGAAGGCGGGCGGCGGTGACCCGGACGGCAACGCGCGGCTGCGCACGCTGGTGCTGAAGGCCCGCGAGGCCAATATGCCGGCCGACAACGTCGACCGCGCGATCAAGAAGGGCACCGGGGAACTGCCCGGCGTGGTGTACGAGGAGATCACCTACGA
>VHCI01000238.1 GCA_016871775.1 Verrucomicrobiota bacterium
CACCGCGATGTCGGCCTGGTAGCCGGACACCTCGTGGCTTCCCGGGACGCGCCGCGAGCGGAACTGCACGCCGGCGTTGGCGGAGCGCTCCGCGCCCTCCAGCTTCCACTGCAGCGTAAGTTCGAAATCCGCGTAGCGCCGCGTGGTGGCGAGAAAGTTGTTTTTCTCCTGCCTCTTCTCCCGCGAGCCCGCCACGAGCGCACCGTCCTCGATGCGCCAGACCTTCCCGATGTCGCCCTCCCAACCGGTGAACGTCTTGCCGTCAAAAAGTGGCGTCGTCGCGGCCGACAACCGGACGACCGAGGCCAGCAGGGCGAGACCAAGGATTCCGGACGTTCTCATTTCAGGAGCAGCCGCCCAACCGGTGATTTCTCCACGGGCCCGGAACCGGACTGGACCTCGAACCAGAACTCCAGCGGCGCGTCGCCCGCGACGGGCAGCGTGAAGTCGAAGGGATACTTCGCGTCCGACAAGGCACGGACTTCTCCGCCGCCCTGCCGGTAGTGCACCGTGCAGCGGGTCACGGTGCGCTCGAAGTCCGGCACATAGACGTAGGCGCTCGTGAGTTCGCCCGCGCCGAACGACAGCACGACCCCCCGCGCGCCCCGCCAGCCGAGGTCGACGACACTTTCCGCCGGGAGGCGGGTGGCGCGGCTCAGGATCTGGTCCTGGAACTCAACGCGCGGCGTGACGCCGCTGATGATCAGCGTCGTGATGCCCTCGGCGGCGACGTCCACCGCGATACGGGCGTCGGCGGCCAGCGGCTGCTCGCGGACGCGCCGGTTGTTCTCCCACACGGTCACCTTCGCGGTGGCGCCCGGGGCCGGCGCGACGCGTTCACGCGAGAGCGTCACGTGGGACTTGACCGCGGACTTCGACTGGTTGGTGAGGGCGATCGCCACCTTCGCGGCCCCGCGGGCCGTCACGAAATTGAGTTCGGGGTGGTCGACGGTCAGCGCGCCGCGCGGCATCCACAGGTACAGGCCTTCCTCGTCGTGGACCTTGCCCGGACGATCGCCGAAGACGCGTTGCTGCAGGTAACCGTAACCCTCGGCGTAGCGGGACGGAAAATCGATCGCCCCGCGCGACTTCGCGAACGCATCCGCCACCAGGTAGTCGAGCACCAGCGCGAGGTGCGGCCAGATATGGTTGTAATGGATCGACGTCGTCGAGTTGAGCTCCTCCTTCCCGCGTTCCGCGAAGCCGGGCTTCTCGTACACCGTCGTGCGCGCGGTGTTGATGTGGTAGCCGGGGAAACTGGTGTAGCGCCCGATGATCGCGGAGCGGGCGATGTCGTGGAGGAACGCGTCGTTGGTCAGCGCGGCGATGCGCAGCATCCACGGCGCGTAGCACGCGAGGAAGATCCCGCGCGCGCCCTTGCTGGTCGGCGCCGACTCGCTGGTCAGCCCGATCTCCGAGGTGCGCCAAGCGGGCACGGTCTCGGGCGCGGCCTTGATGCGCGTGAAACGCGGGCCGCTCCGGTACGCCGGCGCGAGCCCGTCCTCGTTAACGCGCACGTCCCCGGCGGGGATGCGCGGCGCCAGCCAGACGAACTGCGCGTAGTCCCGCGCGCCGGCGTGGGCGGCGGCGAGGAACCGCGGCTCGCGGGTCTCTTCATAGAGCTCGAACAGCTCGATCCACTGCGGGGTGAACGCCGTCCAGAAAAACAAGCCGCGCGAATCGGGATCCGCGTAGTCCTGCTGGCGCACCCCGACGCGGGATTTAAGGTAGGCGTCGGCGTCCTTGACGGCGTGGTCGAGCCAGCGGCGTTCCCCCGTCGCGCGGAAGAGGCCGAGGGCGTTGGACCAGTTGTCGCCGCGAATCCGGCCCTCGAGGTTCAGCACGCGGTCCCGGCCGAACAGGCCCTCGGCCGCGGTGCGGAAGAACGGGGTGCGTTGGCCCGACATCGCGTACAGGTTGGCGTACTCGGTGAGCGGCGCCCCGAGCCCGCCGAGCCGCGACGAGGCGGATTGGCCCTTCACCTTGGGATCGGTGGTGAAGAGGAAGCGCTCGCGGGAAACGAAGAATTCCATCAGCGGGCGGGCGAGCCGGGTGTAGATCTCCGGGCGGTCGGTGACGAGCGCGAGGCCGAGCGGGTGCAGGGCGGAGACGTTCTTCACTGCGCCAGGCACGTCGGTGTCGTAGGCGAAGCCGCGCAGGTCGGCGTTGAATTTCGCGTGCTCCCCGAGCCCGAACTCCAGCATCCGCTCGAACGTCGCGTTGAGGGAGCCGAGGGCGTTGTGCCGCACGTCGGCGAAACCATAGATCGAGCGTGCCACCCGCTCGAAGGTGGCGGACAGCGCCGCCTTGGCCACGACCA
>VHCI01000239.1 GCA_016871775.1 Verrucomicrobiota bacterium
GGCCCGAAGGTGGTGTTCCACGCGGCGGCGCACAAGCACGTCTTTCTGATGGAGCGCCAGCCGGCGGAGGCGATCCGCAACAATGCGTTCGGCTCGCGTCAGCTCGCGGAAATCGCCGCGGCGCACGGCATCGAGGCCTTCACGCTCATCTCGACCGACAAGGCGATCAACCCGACGAACGTGATGGGCGCGACGAAACGCCTGGCGGAATTGTTGGTGATGGACGTCGCGAGGGAGGGAGGAGGAAAAGCGAGTGGGGAGGGAGTGGGTGAAGGGTTAAGGGTCAAAGGTGATGGGTCGATTTCAGGAGGTGGTACGGGTTTGGGGTTGGCACCTCGAACCTATGACCCCTTACCCGGCGCCCTTGCAGCGAAGCCGCGTTTCTCCGCCGTCCGATTTGGCAATGTTCTTGGGTCGTCGGGCAGTGTGATCCCGATCTTCAAGCGTCAGATCGAGAAAGGCGGGCCGGTGACGGTGACGCATCCGGACGTGACGCGTTATTTCATGACGATTCCGGAGGCGGTGGGGCTGGTGTTGCAGAGCTTCGTGCTGGGTCAGGGCGGCGAGATCTTCGTTCTGGATATGGGTCAGCCGGTGAAGATCGTGGATTTGGCGCGGCAGATGATCGAGCTAAGCGGGTTCCGGGTGGGGGAGGATATTGAGATCGTGTTCACGGGGCTGAAGCCCGGGGAGAAACTTTTCGAGGAGCTGCAGCACCATACGGAGCAGTATGCGCCGACGGAGCATCCGCGGATCATGCGGTTTCGGGGTCCGGGTGAAGTGGACCGGGCGGCGCTGGGTGAGTTGGAAGCGGACTTAAACGGTCAGGATGCCAACACGCTGAAACGCCTTCTCCAGCAGTTGGTGCCGGAGTACAAGCCGCATTGGGAGTGAGGCGCGGCGCGCCGGCGGCGCGCCGGGCGAGGGGCGATAGGCGAGGGGCGAGGGGGACGGAGTTGAGACCACGAAACACACCAAAGGCACGAAAGGTCGGAGTTGGGCCCCCTCCTTCGCCGGGCCTTCGGAGGGCAGGCACGGAACACTCGGAACACTCGGAAAAGAGGAAGACGTGGGAGAGGGGGAGACCAACGAGACGGCGGGTTACCACGAAAGGCACTAAAGGCACGAAACGAGGCCGGGGTGAGGTTGCCTCAACTTGAACTTCCGACCTCAACCGCGGCGCGGGACGCGCCGTCCCTAGCCCCACTCCCGCAGTCCCTTAATCGTTTAGTCCCTGGTTCTCTTCGGAGCCCGAGTCACCGGCCTTCAGAAAGTAGTCCTCGAGGGTTGCGATGAGGACGGGTGAGTCGCGCGTGGCGGTCGTCCACACGAGGTCGAGGTCCACTTCGCCATAGTCGTGGGCGATAATGTTTCGCATTCCCCGCATGCCCTGGAAGGGCAGGTTGGGAAAGCGCGCTCGTGTCTCTGGCGCCAGCCCGCCTGCTGCCTCGCCAATGATCTCGAGGCGGCGCAAGACCGCGTCCTGCCGCTGCGGTTCGACGAGGAATGCCTCGAATTTTACGCCGGCGAGGTACTCGCGAATGCGGAGGGCGGAATCGAGGATGTCGCGCAGCAGGCCGTTCTGCCGGTCAGCGGGCATAGAGGGATAGGGGACGGGCAAGAATGGAACGCCGTCGGTAGGGGTTGCGGCTCCGTTCCACCGCGCGCCGACTCAACAGGTCGACGTGTACGCCCAGCTTTCGCTCCAAAGCCTGCTGGAGGGCGCCCATTTCAATCAGCCCCGGGTCGGAACCCGGGATGAACTCCACCAGCAAGTCCACGTCGCTATCGGTGCCACCGTGGCCCTCGGCCCTTGAACCGAAGAGTTCCAGTCGCGCCACCGGATGCTCCTCGCAGACCGCGCGCACCGCCTCGCGTAAGGCAGATACGGAGAAGTCCGGTGACGGGCTCATGATGAACGGGTAACGGTCGAGCCAATCTAGGCAAGTCGCGGTTGAGCCGCCGGCGACGCCGCGAAAGGGGTCAGGACGAAACCTGCAACCGATACAGTCGTCCCACCACGCCGCCGGGCCTGAAGTTCTGAACGTTGCAAGTTTCGTCCTGACCCCTTTTGCCCCGGCCCCTCTTTCAACGTGGTCCGGGTTCCAGGGCCCCTTGAGTCTTTTGTGGCCATCGGCTCGGGCTGGAGCTGGCAGGCATAGGCGAACGTCCAGGATCAGAATGCCTCATACCTGGGAGGAGCCGCGGTGAGGTCCTGCAGGGCCAGGCGCAGCTGTCGGTTCAGTTGCCGGACAAACGCCGGATTTCGCGCGCTGAGATTGTTTCCGACCGGGTCCGTCTTGGACGATAGAACAGGAG
>VHCI01000240.1 GCA_016871775.1 Verrucomicrobiota bacterium
TTTTCAGGGAGATCGGATCCACTGAAAGGAAACTGGATTTTCAGGGGGATCGGATCCGGGAGAGGTTTAAGGGGAGGGTGCCGGTTAAAAACGGAGTCGGACCCCTGTAGTCCCCCAACCCTCGAGTCCGCCTGACCAGCCAGCGGCGCGAAGAGCCGGTCAACAAAGATATCCCGACGGAAACTCAGCGACTCGTCCGATTCCGGCGCCGACTGAAAGGAAACTGGATTTTCAGGGGGATCGGATCGTGGAGTCTGGCGGCGTGGACGACGTCGACGGCGCCGCTCGGCCCACCGGCGCCGGCAGCAAGGCGAAGACGAGGCCGGCGAGCAGCGGCGTTCGCCAACGGCTTGTGTCACTCACGAAACTGGAAGGCATAAAGCTTGGCATCGCGCATGAGGAAGCGGAGCCGCACCGGCCGCCCGGCGAGGCCGGCGAGGTCGCCGCGGCGCCACGTCACCGGCAGGCGCACCGAGTTGCCCACGTGCCAAGTGGACGCTTCGCCGCTAAAACCGGGAATCGGACCGCCATCCTCCGCCAGCAGTTCAACCCGCACGCTGCCGCCGGCGCTGGTGTCGACGTTCAGTTCGAGATGCCGGCCGGCGAACTGCAGGAGCGGGGTCGTGAACTCTCCGCCCTCGTACGGGGCATCGATTGAGACAAAGCCGTCCAGGCGCATCACCGCGCGACCAATGCCGCCGATGCGCCTGCCCCCTGGAGCGGCGGGGTCGGTGCGGTCCGCCCGGTCGAAGTTGGCTCCGGCATAGTAGATCCAAATCTCGTCGCCCATCCGGATGGGATTGGGGAGCGCCCAGATCTGGCGCGAATCGAAGCGGCCCTCCGGTCCCGGACGCAGGAAGGGACGGCGCTCGCCGACCCGGGTGAAGGTCTTGCTGTCGCGGCTGAACGCGAGCCGCACATCGCGGGTGCCGGGAGCAGTAATTCTACCGTCCTCGGCCGGCATCCAATGCCAGAAAGTCTGTGCCAACATAATGTAGACGTCTCCGGCTTCGCTGTAGCGGAAAACGGTGGCGCCATAATAGTCCATTGGCGGCTGGTCGGCCGTGCCCGGGTAGATCCGGCGGTCAGTCGCATCCGGCCACATGGCGAGTCCGGTGTTCTGGATCCTGGTCAGATCGGTCATCTCCGCCCGGCGCACGCTGCGGAAGCGTGCATCGATGTCCGCGGTCGGAGCATCCTTGTCGCCGAGCTTGTGGCGGCCGAAGAAAAGGTAGCGCTGCAGGCGGTCGTCCCAGAAGATGATCGTTTGCGTATCGGTGGCTCCTTGCGGTTGAATTTCCGCCCAAAGCGACCAACGAATCCCATCCGGAGAGCTGAACATGTGGAACTTCCCGGCGGGATACACCTTGGCCTGCGTCTTGTATCGCTGTCCGGCCGGCGCCTGGGGATCAATCCACACGGACGCCCCTCCGATGACACCCGGCAGGACCACGTTGTTCGCCTTGGATCCCTTTTTTTCGTGGAGGCCGAGGTTGGGCTTGACGAAGCGAATTCCGTCTCGGGATTCCGCATACGCGACCCACCGTTGGTGATCATACGGACCGGGACCGGTGACCGTCATCAAGTCGTACCACAGTCTCACCCGGCCATCGTCTTCCTTCACCACGCTCGAGTACAGGAAGACCATGCCGTCGTTCTCGTACTCCTGGTCCGCGCTCACCAGCAGCTCACCGGTCTGGTGCGGGGGATTCATCACCCACTGCACCCCACGCCGTTGCTCGACGAACTTTTCGTCCAGCAGGAGCTGCTTCTGCGTGCCGACCTGCAGCGGCGCCGCGGGAGCGGCTGCCGGCAGGGCCCCGGCCAGAGTCACGGCGGCGAACGCCGCCAGCCGGGAGGCGGGTTGAGCAATGCGGGATGATGGCCGCGTGGCGGGAAAAGGGCGGTGGAGCATGGAAGAGGCGACTGGAAGCAGGTGCAGGGGAGGGGACGGTGTGACGCGCCGGCCAGGTTCAAGTGAGAGGGACGCCGGAACTGCTCCACCTTTGATGTCAGTCTGAGACGTTGGTTGATGTGGTGGGTTTGGCGGTCGTTGGCAATCTCAGGCGGAGGGACGGACCGGCTTGGCGGTCCGGCCCGGAGCCTGAGATCGGTAAGGCGTTTTCGGCCGCGAAGCGTCGCGGCGATTCATAGCCAAGCGAGCTGTGCGGCCGCTCGGTGTTGTAGTCCTGACGGAAGTCTTCGATGACAACGCGTGCCTCCGTCAGGGTCCAGAGTT
>VHCI01000241.1 GCA_016871775.1 Verrucomicrobiota bacterium
CCTACGTCGCGTACGGCGAGGCGTGGGCCAACGTCAGCAACACGCCCTTCCGCGAGTACAAGCACTGGGTGCACGAGGGCGGCATCTCGTCGCCCCTCATCGCCCATTGGCCCGCCGGCATCCCGGCAGCCCGCCGCAACGCGCTGGAAGCCCAACCCGCCCACCTGATCGACCTGATGGCGACGCTGCTCGATGTCGCCGGCGCGCGCTACCCGGCCGAATACCGCGGCGAGCGCCTGACTCCGCTCGAGGGCGTGAGCCTCGTGCCCGCCTTTTCCGGGCGGCCCCTCGGACGGAAACAGCCGTTGTTCTGGGAACACGAGGGCAACCGCGCGGTGCGCGACGGCCGCTGGAAACTCGTGGCGAAGGACCCCACGGGACTCTGGGAACTCTACGACCTCGAGGCCGACCGCACCGAGACCCACGACCTCGCGGCGCGTGAGCCCGCGCGCGTGCGTGAACTTGCCGCCGCGTGGGACACGTGGGCGCGCCGCGCCCAGGTGATCCCTTGGATCTGGGGCCCGCCGCACGGCGCACCGAAGGCCGGCACGGGCAAGAAGCAGGGGCCCGGCGACTAAACCCGCGGTTCCGCGCGCCGGGCCTGGCTCAGGCCAGGAGGTCGCGCACCACGTGGCCATGGACGTCCGTCAGCCGGAAATCCCGGCCTTGGTAGCGGAACGTCAGGCGCTCGTGGTCGAGGCCCAGCAGATGCAGGATC
This sequence comes from Verrucomicrobiota bacterium, assembly GCA_016871775.1. Taxonomy (GTDB): domain Bacteria; phylum Verrucomicrobiota; class Verrucomicrobiia; order Opitutales; family Opitutaceae; genus ER46. Next base: position 719 of record VHCI01000241.1, read on the forward strand.
GTCGCGTTGAGGTCGTGCACATGCACCGGGTTGACGGCCACCGCGTGCCCCAACTCGTCGGTCGCGCCGTAGGTAAGCCCGGCTTTCACTCCACCGCCCGCCAGCCACATCGTGAACGCGTCCTTCTGGTGGTCGCGGCCAGGCTTGGTGAGGACCCCCGCGCCGGAGTCATTTTGCAGCATCGCCGTGCGCCCGAACTCGCCGCCCCAGATGACCAGCGTGTCGTCGAGCAGTCCGCGCCGGCGCAGGTCCGTGAGCAGCGCGGCCATCCCTTGGTCGACGTCCTGGCACTTGCGCGGCAGGCGCGTCGCGAGGTCGGCGTGATGGTCCCAGTCCGCATCGTAGAGTTGGACGAGGCGCACCCCATGCTCAACTAAACGGCGAGCGAGCAGACAGTTGGCGGCAAACGAGGCCTGCCCCGGTTTCACCCCGTAGAGTTCGAGCGTCTCGGCGGACTCGCCCTTCAGGTCCATCAGGCCGGGCACCGCCGCCTGCATCCGGAACGCCATCTCGTACTGGCTGATGCGCGTCGCGATCTCCGGGTCGCCCACTTCGGCCAGCTGCGCCTGGTTGAGCTCGCGCAGGGCGTCGAGCACGCGGCGCCGATCCGCGCGGCCGTGGCCGGCGGGGTTGCTGAGGTAGAGCACGGGGTCGCCGCCGGAGCGGAACTGCACGCCCTGGTGGACGCTGGGCAAAAAGCCCGGCCCCCAGAGGCTCGTGCCCGCGCCCGCGAGGGGGCCGGACAGCAGGACGACGTAGGCCGGCAGATCCGCGTTCTCGGTGCCCAGACCGTAGGCGAGCCACGAGCCGAAGCTGGGACGGCCCAAGCGCCCGAACCCCGTGTGCAGGAAGAGCTGCGCCGGGGCGTGGTTGAACTCGTCCGTATGCAGCGAGCGCACGATCGCCAGCTCATCCGCGACCCCCGCCAGCCGCGGGAGCAGTTCCGAGATCTCCGCCCCACTGCGCCCATGGCGCGCGAAGGCGTAGCGGGACGCGCCGATGGAAGGATGGCCCCGCAGGAAGGCGAAGCGCTTGCCGCGGATCAGCTCCTCCGGCGCCTTCTGGCCGTCGTAGCGCGCGAGGGCTGGCTTTGGGTCGAACAGGTCCAGCTGCGAGGGCGCCCCGACCATATGCAGGTAGATGACCCGCTTGGCCCGCGGGGCGAAATGCGGCGCCCGAGCGGTCGCGGCGGCCGCGCCGAGGCTCTGGCTGAGCAGGGAGGAGAGCGCGATGCCCCCGAGCCCGACGCCGGAACTCCGGAGGAAGGCGCGGCGGGTCTCGGCCCGGGCGTGGTCGAGCCAGTCGGCGGGGGGCAGCGGATCGGCGGCGTTCATCCCTTGGTGATCATCTCGTCCAAATTCAGCAGCACGGTCCCGACGGCGTGCCAGGCCGAGGCCTCGTCGCCCGCCGCAGCCTGCTCGCGCCACAACCGTTCGAGCGCGGCCAATTCGGTGGCGCCGGGCGAACGGGCGAGACAGAGGCGGAAGCCGTGACGCAAACGGTCCGCGAGGGGCGC
>VHCI01000242.1 GCA_016871775.1 Verrucomicrobiota bacterium
AGCCGGTACAGGTCCGCGCCGGCCCGCGGATCGCCCGACCGCAGCGCGGTCTCCGCTGGGGCGAGGAGTTTCGGCGGCCCCGCGGCGCTCGCGCCGTCGGCGAGGCGATTGAGGGTGTAGTACGAAACGCGGTTCAGCAGCGGCTCGCCGACCGCACTGGTCACGGGAGGAGCCACGTTCAACTCGTGGACGAATCCGGGCTGTACCTCCGCGAGCTCTAGGTGGAGGCGCCGGCCGTCCTGCTCGAGCCGCGCGCTGATCACCGGCACCTCGGTTTCCTCGCGGCGCAGCGAGCCGTCGAGGGGATGGTGGTCGTAGCGGAAACGCTTGAACCGATAGTGCCGCGCCTCGGCCGCGGCGGTGCCCATCGGCACGGTGAAGGTCAGAGCGAATCCGCGCTCCGCCAGCCGCTGGGTGAGGATCTCGACAGGGACGGTGCCGTCCCACGTGATGCGCTGGAGGCCCTCGTTCCCGCCGGTCGGCATCCACCCGCGGACGGTTTGGCCGAGGTAAAGGGCGCCCTCGGGCCCGAACGCGTGGCGCATCCCGCCCATCCGCAGGCCCTGCCCGCGCAGAAACGGGAACGCGGCACCCTGGTAGGCGCCGCCGACCCTTTCAAGGTCGATGCGCATCACGACCGCGGAGACGTCCCCGAGGAAGACTTGGCCGGCGAACGGACCGAACTTACCGCCCGTCTGGTCCCACACCGGCTGGCCCGGGGAAGTGCCCATCAGGCCGCGCGGCAGGTAAACGGCTGGCGGCCGCCGCTGGCGCGAGACGTCCGCCGCCGACAGGCGCTGGTCCTTCAGCTCGGTGTGCCACTTGAGGCTGTCGGGGTGCCCGTAGAACGCCCCGCGCTCCGCGTGGATGAGGACCGACGTGGGCACCCATGCCCCGGCGCAGTCGCTGATAAACAGTTCGTCGTCCGGGCTTAGTCCCACGCCGAGGGGCTGCCGGAAGCCCGAGGCGTACGGCCGGAACGTCCCATCCGCCGCGATCTGGAATGCCCAGCCTTGAAACTCCGCCACGGAGCGGTGGCCATCCGGGACCGCCCCCGGACCCGCCCAGGGCAGGTACTGTTCGGTCCGCAACGGTCCCCGCGTCCAAGGCAGATCGACCCCTCGCCCGAAGGAGCAGAGGCCCGAGGAGGCGTAGAAGTTGCCCGCGCGGTCCCGGACGAGGCCGTAGGAGAATTCGTGATAACTGCCGGTGATGCCCCAGTGGTCCGCTACCGTGGTCCGGACCTCCGCGACGCCATCCTCGTCCAGATCGCGCAGCCGCGTGAGTTCTGGGCGCTGAATCACAAAGACATCCGTCTCATCTGCCGCGACGACGCCGAAGGGCTCGTGCAGCCCATCCGCCAGCCGACGCCACCGCTCGCCGTCCGCGGGCCGGATCCATACCTCCCCGCGGCGGTTGGTCACGACGAGGCTACCCCGGGGCGTGAACGCCACGCCCGAAACTTCTGGGATCATCGTCCGCGGGAGAGCCACAGTCTCGACCCGGTACGGGGTTCGCTGCAGTGCCGAGAGGCGTACGTCCCGGTTCACGGTGGCCCCGGATGCGACCTCCAGTCGGAAAGTCGACTCCTCGTGGTCGGGCGCGGTCACCCAAATCTCGTATGCCCCAGCCGGCAGGGAGATCTGGAAGCTGCCGTCGTTTCCGGCGCGCTGGATCACCTGACTGTTCTCGCGGCCGACCAGGGCCGCGCCCTCGACGCGCACCTGCGCGAACCGCGCGGGGCCTCCGCTTTCGCTCTCGATCCGGCCGAAGAGCCGGGCCGGGGCGGAGGTCGCCGCCCGCGCGAGGCCGGCGGAGATCAGCGCGAGGAATCCGAGCAGAATTGGCTTCATTGCGTCGCCTCCGAGCTCGTACGGAGCAGCCGCACCGTGAATTCGCCGGCCGCCTGCCCCGTGAATCCCGCGTGGTCCGCCTCGCGGCGAGCGCCGGTCACCTCGATCAGTACTCCGGGCTGGGGCGCGAGGCGCAGCCAGAGTGGGTAGGTGCCGGGCCCCGCCTTGAATCGCCGCTCAAGGCCCCGGCCGTCGGGCGTCGCCCCCGGGTGTTCGGTCACGGTGCGCCCGGCGACCTCGTAGTGGAATTCGGGCATCCCGGCCCGTGTGGAGAGGCCGCGGAACCGCCACGCCGCGGCGGGGCCCCCGGGCTTCGTTCGCCAGGCAGGCCCCGGGGGCTCGCGGAACCAGACGGGACCGTCGA
>VHCI01000243.1 GCA_016871775.1 Verrucomicrobiota bacterium
CCAGCCCGCGCTCCAGCTCGCGCTGCTCGGGGCCGTCGAGCAGGGCGTAGTGCAGCCGTGGGCCGTGCCCGCGAACCGCCGCACCCCGCTGCTCAAGCACAAGGACGCCGCCGTGGCCGCCCGCGCCACGAAAGCCTTCCAGCCCCAAGCCGCCGCCGACCGCATGAAGGTCTATGAGGAACACAAGGCCGTGCTCGCGCTCCCCGCCAACGCGAAGAACGGCAAGGCCGTCTTCGTGAAAACCTGCGCCGCCTGCCACCAGTTCGCGGGCGAAGGCGCGCGCGTCGGCCCGGAGCTGACCGGCGTCCGGCTCCAGCCCGCCGAGGCCATCCTCCTGCACATCCTCGTGCCCGACGTGGAGATTTACCCCGGCTTCACCGCCTACGAAGTCGAGACCAAGGACGGCCGCTCCCTCACCGGCCTGCTCACCTCCGACACGCCCACGAGTGTCACCCTCCGCGCCGCGCAGGGTGTGGAGGAAACCATCCTCCGCGCGAACGTCGCCAAGCTCACCAGCAGCAGCACCTCCCTCATGCCGAACGAACTGGAAAAGACGATGACCAAGCAAGAGCTGGCCGACCTGATGGCGTTCCTCAAAGGGCAATAACGAGATCCTCTCGCTCAGGTAGCACCCGCGTCTCGCGGGTCGTTTTCGGCGTCTCGCCGAAAACTTGGGCGTTCCTACCGGCAAGGCGATCCGAGAATTCACCAACTCCGCGCGCCGAGTTCCGGGCGGGACGCCCGGAACGACCAGCGGGACGCGGGTGCCACCCGAGGCCACGGGACGCCACGTTCCGAGGTGGTCAATTCTTCCCTTGCGCGGCGGCGTGGCCAAGCAGACAGTGCCCTTAGCCTCATACCTCCCGTGAAACCGCAACCCCAGCCCCTCGCCCGAAACGCCGACATCGGATTTACCCTCATCGAACTGCTTGTCGTCATCGCCATCATCGCGATCCTCGCGGGATTACTGCTGCCAGCGCTGGCGAAAGCGAAGCTGAAGGGAAAACAGGCTGTTTGCACCAACAACGTCAAGCAGATCGGTTTGGGCTTCAAATTGTATTCCGAGGATCACAACGGCTGGTATCCTATTCAGACTAGCTGGGGAAACGTAGGAGGTGCGCTTGGCAAGCACCCGAGCAATTTGGAGGGTGGACTCACCCCGGCCACCAACCGCCCGCTGAACCGCTACGTCGGGAAAGAGGAATCCTTTCGCTGTCCGTCGGATAATGGAGACGCTCGATGGAATCCACCGGCGGCCAACCCGGGCGTGGATAACTGCTACGAGGCTTGGGGGAACAGTTACTCGGTGCAGTGGAATTGGGATCGGTTTCAAATCCGACGGGTGACGGGTGCCAACATGGCAGCCGGTGTCCCGCTGAACGATGCTGAGCTGTCTTTGTCGGCCTCCACTAAGCTCATTATCGGCGACTGGATCTGGCACAAAGATCGCAGCCCACTTGTGAAGAAGGGGCAATGGCACAACTACACGGCGGAGCGGCGCTTCATGTGGGTCTTTGGCGACGGCCACGCGGAGTTCTTCAAGTTTCCAGCGGACTATGGCGATCGCACGACGGCTTGGCCCGACTCCCGCCCCTATTCCATCACCAACGGCTTTTGGTGAGCTGCCTAGGAGCCTGCCGGTCCTGTCTTCACACTCCCAGCCTCCATCCGCAGGCGAACGTCCGCGAGTTGCTCCGCCTCACGCCGGCTGTGCGTGATATGCAGGGCGGTCAGGTTCAACTCACGTTGCAGCCGCTTCAGCAGCGCCGCGAGGTCGTCGCGCAGTTCCTCGTCCAGCGCGGAGAGTGGTTCGTCCAGCAAGAGCACGCTGGGTTTAGCCGCCAACGCACGGCCCAACGCCACACGCTGGCGCTCGCCGCCGGAGAGATTTTGCGGCCGACGATCCAGCAGATGCACGACGCCGAGGTGGTCCGCCAGCTCCTTCACCCGCGCAGCGATCTCCCCCGCTGATCGCTGACGGATCATCAGGGCAAACCCGATTTGCTCGCGCACGCTCATGGTGGGAAACATCGCGCCATCCTGCGGCACGTAGCCAATGCCGCGTTCGCCGGGTGGCAGATCCGTCACATCGCGCTCGCCGATGAACACGCGTCCGCCTGATGGCTGGCGCAACCCGCAGAGGATTTCGAGCAGAGTCGTCTTGCCGCAGCCGGTGCGCCCCATGAGCACGCCGTAGCTCCCTGC
>VHCI01000244.1 GCA_016871775.1 Verrucomicrobiota bacterium
CTCGCCCTCAGCGTGCTCGCGGCCCTCCGGCTGCTGACCTGAATATCCTGCCAAGGACCAAACCCGCCCCGCCGATGCCCAGAATGAACCCCCGCCAACTTTGGGCGGCCAAGCTCGCGGGCCGACCGCTGCCCGCCACGCAGCGGCCGGCTGCCCTCCTCTCCGGCGCCGTCGCGCCGCCGCGCCAGCCGTTCACGGGTCGGATTTTGGGCATCGATCCCTCGCTGCGCGGCACTGGCCTTGCACTCTTGGAGCTGGCACCCGGACGTCCGCCACTGCTCCTGCGCTGCCGCACCGTGACCGTGCCCGCGCGCCAGCCGCTCGCCTTTGCGTTGGGGGAGATCCATCGGCACGTGAGCGAGTTCCTCGAGGGCGCCGGCGTGCGCCACGTCGCGCTCGAGCAGACGATCTACGTGCAGAACTTCCAGACCGCGCAGATCCTAGGCGCGGCCCGGGGCTCCGCGATCGCCGCGGCCGCGATCCGGGACCTTCCCGTTTTCGAGTACGCCCCGCTGCGGGTCAAACAAGCGGTCGTGGGCGCCGGTCGCGCTAGCAAAAAGCAGATGGCGCGAACGGTGATGGCCATCCTCGGCCACGGGCGCGCACTGGCCTTCGACGAGGCCGACGCGGCCGGGGTGGCCCTCTGCCACGCGTTCACGTGGCGCGGCTGAGCCGCTCTTGGCCGAGCACGGACGGGATCGTCTCGCCTGGTTTCGCCGTGCGTTCGGGCTTGACGAGGTGACGGGAGGCGCGGTCGGTCCGGGGGTGACGTGGGTTGAAGCCACAGCTGAGGCGACCTACGCAGTGCCGTGCTTTAGCCAACGACGAACGCGGCCCGCAAGGAATCCGATATAAGCGGGATGATCGTTCATGCAGGGAATCTGGGTGAAGGATTCTCCCCCCGCCTCGAGGAAGGTCTCCCTTCCCTCGCCGCTAATCTCCTCGATCGTCTCGAGGCAGTCTGCGACGAACGCGGGGCAGAGGATCAGAAGCCGCTTCCGTCCCTCCTTGGGGAGCCGCTCCAGCGCGTGGTCGGTGAAAGGCGAGAGCCATGGCTCCCCGGCCAGCCGCGATTGGAACGAGACGCTGTGGCGTTCCGGCGCGAGCTTTGCCCGGGCGGCGAGCGCCCGCGTCGTGGCAAGGCACTGCGCTTTGTAGCAGGTGGCGTGCAGCGGCGAGCAGGTCGCGCAACACTCCGGCACCACGGTGCAGTGCGCCTTGGAGGAATCACCCTTGCGCAGGTGCCGCACCGGGATCCCGTGATAACTGAAGAGCACGAAGTCGTGGGGCTGCGCCAGATACGGGGCCGAAACGGTGTGCAGCGCCTCGATGTAGTCGGCGTCCTGGTAGAACGGCTGCACGCACGCGACCCGGATGCCCGGGGCGAGCCGCGCGGCCTCCGCGTACACCTTGACCACGACCGTCTCCCAGGACGACATCGCGTAATGCGGGTACTGCGGAAACAGCAGCACCTCGGTCACCCCATCCGCTGCCATCCGGGCGATCACGTCGCCGATGGCTGGCCGGCCGTAGCGCATCGCGAGGTACACTGGCGTGTCCGCCCCGAGGTCAGCCGCCAGCTTCTCCTGCACCTTCCGCGAAGTCAGGATCAGCGGCGAGCCCTCGGGCGTCCAGATCTCCTCGTAGGCGTGCGCGGACTTCTTCGGCCGCGTCCGCAGGATGATACCCTCCAGCAGCAGCCAGCGCAGCGGGGCCGGCAGATCGAGCACGCGCTCGTCGCCCAGGAACTCGCGCAGATAGCGGCGGACGTCCGGCACGGATGTGGATTCGGGGGATCCGAGGTTGACCAGCAGAACGGCGCGTTTGGGCATTGCGGAAGCGAGTAGGAAAATGTGGAGGCCCCCGCGGTGCAAGGCGGCGATGGAGAATTGCCTTTGACCACCACCGTCCGCGCGCCACGGTCCCGGCTGCATTCCGTATGTCCTCCTCCCGTCCCCCCGTGCTGCTGGTCATCCGCGATGGCTGGGGCCGCAACCCCGACTGTGCTCAGGACGCTTCAAACGCCGTGGCCCTCGCGCGCAAGCCCTGCGATGACCTGCTGCGGTCGCGCTACCCTCACGCCCTTCTGCGGGCCTCGGGCCGGGACGTCGGGCTGCCCGACGGCGTGATGGGCAACAGCGAGGTCGGCCATGAGAACATCGGCGCCGGCCGGATCGTCGACCAGGAGCTGGTCCGACTCAAC
>VHCI01000245.1 GCA_016871775.1 Verrucomicrobiota bacterium
TCGAGGCTGAGATGCGCAAGGAACTCGGCCGCCTGGTCGCCCGCACCACGGAGAAGGTGGTCGGCCGCGTGCTGACCCCGCAGGACGAAGAGCGCCTGCGGAAAGAAGCCGTGGAACAGGTCGCCCGCTAAGGAGCCGATGAAGATCAGCCGAGCCGCCCGCGCCGAGGCCAAATCCCTTCTCCGTCTTTGCCGGACGGAGCAGGGGTTGGACGAGGCGCGCCTGCGCAAGGTGGTGCAAGTGGTCGCAAAGCGGCGGCCGCGGGGTTACCTGCAGGTGCTCGGACGGCTGGCGCAGCTGGCGAAGCTGGAGACGGAACGGCGGACCCACGAGGTGGTGTCCGCCACGAAGCTTGAGGACGGCGGCAAGTCCGTTTTTGCGCTGTTGGAAAAACATTTTGGCAAGCCGCTGGCACAAAAGACCGAAGTCCGGTCGGATGTGCTGGGCGGGTTGCGGATCCGCGTGGGCAGTGATGTCTGGGACGCGACCATCCGCGGGCGCCTGGAGGCGCTCGCGCGGTCGGCCTAAAGCGCGGACAGCAAGGAGCAGAACATGAGTGGAATCGTCGCAGAAATCGAAGCCGAAATCGGCAAACTGAAATCCGAGGTCACCAAAAGCCACACCGGACGTGTCCGGGAGATCGGCGACGGCGTGGCCAAGATCGAGGGTCTGACGGGGGTCGCCCTCAACGAGATGATCGAGTTTCCCGGCGGCGTCACCGGCCTGGCCCTTAACCTTGAGGAGACCGAGGTGGGCGCCATCATCATCGGCGACTTCTCCCACATCAAGGAAGGCAATGAGGTCAAGGCGACCGGCAAACTCCTCCAGGTGCCGGTGGGCAAGGAACTGCTCGGCCGCGTGGTCAACGCGCTGGGCGAGCCGCTCGACGGCAAGGGTCCGATCAAGGCCAAGGCCACCTATCCCGTGGAGAAAATCGCCCCGGGCATCATCAAGCGTCAGTCCGTCAGCCAGCCGCTGCAGTCCGGCATTCTCGCCATCGACGCGATGATTCCCATCGGTCGCGGTCAGCGGGAGCTGATCATCGGCGATCGTTCCACCGGCAAGACGACGGTGGCGATCGACACGATCATCAACCAGGCCCGGATCAACCAGGCGGCGGAAAAGTCCGGCGCCAAGGATTTCCGCCCCGTCTACTCGATCTACGTGGCGGTGGGGCAGAAGAACTCCAGCCTCGCCCGCACCCTCGCGGTGCTCGAGGAGACCGGCGCGCTGGCCTACACCATCGTGGTGGCGGCGACGGCTTCCGACTCGGCCACCTCCCAGTATCTCGCGCCGTTCGCGGGTTGTGCGATCGGGGAGTGGTTTATGGACAACGGGATGGATGCCCTAATCGTGTTCGACGATCTTTCCAAGCACGCGGTGGCTTACCGCCAGGTTTCACTGGTGTTGCGCCGCCCCTCGGGCCGCGAGGCCTATCCCGGTGACGTCTTCTATCTCCACTCGCGACTGTTGGAGCGGAGCGCCCGGTTGAACGAGAAGAGCGGAGCGGGTTCGCTGACGGCGTTGCCGATCATCGAGACCCAGGCGGGCGACGTTTCGGCCTATATCCCAACGAACGTGATCTCCATCACCGACGGGCAGATCTATCTGGAAACCGACCTATTCTACCAGGGCGTACGACCGGCGATCAGCGTCGGTCTCTCCGTCTCTCGCGTGGGATCGGCGGCCCAGATCAAGGCGATCAAGCAGGTGGCCGGCAAGATCAAGCTGGAGCTGGCGCAGTTCCGCGAATTGGCGGCCTTCGCGCAGTTTGCGAGCGACCTGGACGCAGCGACCAAAGCTAAGCTGGATCGCGGGGCGCGGATCGTGGAGGTGTTCAAGCAGACCCAGTACAAGCCGCTGCCGATCGAGTTGCAGGTGGCGATCCTCTGGGCCGTGCAGAACGGCTATTTCGATACCGTGCCGGTGGACAAGGTGAAGGAGTTCCAGAACAAGCTCTCCGAGTACCTGACCACGCGGAAAGCCTCGCTGCTGGCGGGGATCCTCGAGAAAAAGGCGCTGGATGACGCGCTGACGAACGAGCTGAAGTCGGCCATCGGCGACTTTGCGGCCACGCACTCGAACAAATAACGGAGCCTCGGACGCCCGACCATGGCCAGCACCCGTGACATCCGCCGCCGGATCCGCTCGGTCAAAAACACCGCGCAGATCACCAAGGCGATGCAGATGGTGGCCGC
>VHCI01000246.1 GCA_016871775.1 Verrucomicrobiota bacterium
TCTGACCGGCTCAGCCGCGGCCGCCGAAGCTCACGTAATCGTCCAAGTCCAGCAGGTCCGCGAAGCTCCGGATGTCATCCCGGTCGGGGGCCGCGGCCTTGACGGTGGCGGCCATCCACTGATGGCCGTCGCTGCCGCCGGGGCCGTTGCGCACCAGCCAGTCCGACTTGGTCTCGATCTCGGCGGGCTGCCGTGCGCAGCGGGCGCGCACCCAAGTCAGCATCTGCGTTTCGGAACCGCCCTTGGCGGCTTCCGCGAGCAAGGCCTCCGCGTTCAGCCCGGTGAAGGCGAAGAACTGTTTGTCGAGCGGGCAGTTGTAGTGGTAGGCGCCCAGTTTGCCAGCGGTGTTGGCGCGCGCCTTGTCGAGCAGGCGGGGCAGGTGGGCGTAGCCGCCGAGGCGGACCCGAACGCTGCGCGGGGGGAGGTGAAGTCGGGGGCGGAGAGGTTGATCATCTGAGGGTCAGTTTTGCCCGTAGCACGCGCATTGGTTGCCGCAGGGAGCCGGCGGGGGGGAGGCGCGCTGAGCGATCACCCCGTAGCCGCCGACGATCACGCGTTTGACGCGCTCTCCGGTCTCCGGGTGCCGTTGCAGCGGGGAATCGTGCATCGACTGGCGCACCTCGAACTGGCGCGGCGCCTGGCCCGGTTGGTCCGGGATGGTCTCGTACACGTAGGTGGTCATTGGGAAGGGGTAGGAGTGAGGCGTTCCCGCGGTCGGGCGCAAGTCTCCGCCGCGGCTGGAGCTGGCGGATGGATCGCCTTCATTCAAGGGGGCCAGGCCAGCGCAGCGTATATCTGCCGCGGCCTTCCGCCACGTCCGACAGGGCTCAGCCGGGCGGGCGGAATGCCTTCATCACGGCCTCGTTGGTCTCCAGCCGCGGGCCCCCGATCAGATCGAGGCAATACGGGATCGCCGGGAACACCGCCTCCAGGTTCTCCCGGATCGCTTTCGGGCGCCCCGGCAGGTTCACGATCAGCGTCCGCCCCCGGATGCCCGCCGTCTGGCGCGAAAGGATCGCCGTGGGCACGTGCCGCAGCGACGCACTCCGCATCAGCTCGCCAAACCCCGGCAGCAGCCGCGTGCACACGGCCACGGTCGCCTCCGGGGTCACGTCGCGGGGCGCGGGACCGGTTCCCCCCGTCGTCACCACCAGCCCGCAGCCCGCCTCGTCCGCCATCCGGCGCAGCTCCGCCTCAATCATTGGCTGCTCGTCCGGGATCACCTTGTAATGGAGCGTGAAGGGCGTCCGCAGCCATTCCCGCAACAGCGCCGCGCAGGCCTGGCCCGGGGTATCGGCGTAGACGCCCGCGCTGGCCCGGTCCGAGATGTTCAGCACGCCGAGGGAGACGGTAGGTTCCATTCCCCGGAGCAAAGGTGGTGGCCCGCAAAACGCGAGTCGCCCGCGGGGTCCGACGCCGCTTGCGGCTCGATCCCCGCCGCCGCGGCCGCCCCCGCCCGGCCGAACGTCGGGCTGATCCTCGCCGATGATCTGGCCGCCACGCGCGGCAGCTATGGCCACCCGCTCGCGCAGACCCCGAACCTCGACGCGCTGGCCCGCCGGGGCGTGCGCTTCGACCGCGCCAGCGGGTCTGTGGTGGAGCTGCTCGTCCTTTACTCGACCTGTTGCGACCTAGCAGCCCGGACTGCGCCCGCTGTTCGCGGATCCGGCGCGACGCCGGCACGAGGGCGCCTTCACCCAAGCCCGCCGTGGCCCGAAGGCCGATCATTGGGGCCGCCGTGTGCGCACCAAACGCTGCCACCTTCCGAAGGCAAGGGGCGCATCGGCCTGGAATTGTACGACCACGCCAGCGACCCCGGCGAATTCTCCAGCCTTGCCAGCGACGCCCGCCACGCGGCGTCCTGCGGGAACTGCGGGCGCTTCTCGCCGCCCGCCTCCCGGCTTCTGCATCCCGCTAAACCGGCTCCAGCCGGACTCCGTTCCGGTTACGCGGCCCGGCGGAGGATCTCCTCCACCACGACCGGCGTGACCTCGCCGCGTTCGCCGAGTTGCGTCATCCCGCGCGCCGCCAGCCGGCGGGCCACCTCGGGGGCGGTTGACACGGGGATCCCGTGGGCGCCCAAGGTGGTCGGCAGTCCGATCGATTCGTAGAAGGCCCGGGTGCGGGCGATGGCCGCGTCCACCCGTGCCGCCGCGGAGCCTTCCCGCAGGCTCCAGACGCGCT
>VHCI01000247.1 GCA_016871775.1 Verrucomicrobiota bacterium
GCGCGGCGCCTTGGCGCGCGGCACGAACTGGTGCGCGTCGAGGGAGCCGGGCACGGCTTCGACCGGCTCGACGAGCGGCGCCGCAGCCGCGAATTCCTCTCCCAGCACCTGCGGGGCGGCCCCGCGGCGCCGGGCCGCTGATCACTCCGGGTAGGTCCAGCCGGCGCGGTAGGCACGGCGCAGGAGGCGGGAGGCCTCGGGGTCGCCCAAAGTCTCCTCGCGCTCGGGGTCCCACGCGACGCTGCGGCCGAGGCGCAGGCTGATTATCCCGAGCAGCAAGCAGACCGAGGCGCGGTGGCCCTCCTCGATGTCGCTGAAGGGCCGGCGGCCGCTGCGGATCGCATCGAGGAAGTCGGCCCAGAGCGCGCGGATCTTCTGGCCGTCGGGCTCGTTGAGGCGCGCGGGCTGCTGCCGGGGCGGCCCGCCGTCGGCCGGGTAGAAGGTCCAGCCGCCCCGGTAACCCAGGAGGAGCATGCCCTTGGGCCCGTACAAGTTGGCCGGCGCCGGGTCGCCGCGCTCGGCCGCGTTCAGGCCCGAGTGAAGACAGCGGTGCCATTGCATCATCTGGCCTAGCGATTTTGTCACGACCAGCCCTGCGCCGCTTCTGGCTTGGACCCGGCCGTGGAACGGGCGCACTGGACCAGGCGAGCAAATCCGCCTTGCCCGCTCGGCGGGCGGACCCACCTTGACGCCATCCCGCCCGCGGCCCGCGCAGTCCGAGGCCCACCTTGATGACCACCCTTCCCGCCGCCGCTCCCGCCCCCGCGGGGAGCCTCGCGCCCCGGCGCGGCGGCCCCTGGGCGCGCTTGCCGGCGGCGTGGCGGCAGCGACTGGTGCTGATCGGCCTGACCTTGCTGGCGCTGGTGCCGTTGGCGTACGTCCTCGAGCGGACCGCGCCGGGGCGGCTGAATATCGTCTATTGGGACGAGTTCGACACCGCGTTGCGGCTCGTGGTCAACCTGCACGAGGGCCAGCCGGTCGGGGCTTTACTCACGGACCTTTTCGCAATCAACAATGAGCACCGGATGGTGACCAGCCGGCTGCTCTTCGCGGTGCTTTACTGGACCACAGGGAAGATCGATTTCGGGGTGGTTGGCGGAATCGGCGTAGGCAGCCTGGTCGCGCTGGTGGGGCTGCTCGCGGCGACCGCCGGCACGGCGGGGCGCGCGGTGCGGTTGACGGTGCTGCTGACGTTCCTGCTGTTCCAGCTGGAGCACTACGAGAACTTCCTCTGGTCGGGTGCCTCGATCGATCACTTCTCGGTGGTGTTTTTCCTCGGTACCGCGGTCGTGGCGCTCACCCGGGGCGGGACGGCCGGACTGGTTGCAGCCGGCATCGCAGGCACGGCGGCCACCTACACCTTGGCGCACGGCCTGATCATCTGGCCGCTGGGGGCGCTGTTACTGTTCCTCGCCCCGGGGCGTCGCGGACTCCTCCCGTGGCTGGCCCTCGCGGTGGTCGTGGTTGGCACGTATTTTACCGGCTTCAAGGTCAACCCCTCCCACTCGTTCGTCACCTTCACCGCGGAGGGCGTCCTGCAGGTCCTGCACTATTGGCTCTCGATCCTCGGCGCGGTGCCGGCGCTGGACTCGCAGCGGTGGGCGCCGTGGCTGGGCGCGGGCCTGTTGGCGGTGTTCGGCTACGGGGCGGCCCGCGGGGGCCTGCGGCGCGAGCGGATCGCGGTGTTCCTGGCCCTCGGGCTGATCGGCGCGGCCGGCATCATCGCGGTCGGGCGCGCGGCGGAGTCGGGCGGGCAGGTGTTTTCCCGCTACTACGTCCTCAGCGGCACCGCTTGGGCGCTGGCCCTCTTCGCGGCCCTCGAGCGCCACACCCACCCGCGTCGCCCGTGGCAGGTGCTGACGCCGCTGCTGCCCGCGCTGATCGCGTTCAACGCCACCGCCAACCGGGAATTCGCTGACGAGACCAGCGCCTGGCTCGAGTGCCGCAACCTCGCGGTGCTCGCGTACAAGCAGCGCGGGGTCGATGGCAAGGGCAGCTTCTCCCTGCACCCGCACCCGGAGAAGGTCTCCACCCCGCTGCTCGCCCGGGCGGACCAGCTCGGCGTCTACCGGATGGGCGCGATCTGCCTCGCCGAAACCCTGCCCCGCGGGGCCCGCGAGGCCGGCACGATCCAGTTCTACGTGGACGACCTGATCGTGAACGACATCGC
>VHCI01000248.1 GCA_016871775.1 Verrucomicrobiota bacterium
GGCGGGGACCGTCTCGCTGGCGGGGAGCTCCAGCAGCCGCAGGCCGTCGAAGCGGTCCCAGCGGCGGCGCAGGCGGACGCCCTCACGCCGCTCGGCCGCGTCGGCCTCGGCGTGCCGGCCCGCGCGCGGCTTGGCGAGGACAACGCCCTCCCGGTAACCCTGGGCCAGTTCGCGCGCGGTGAACCCCTCCGCGGCCGGCTCGGCGGCCGGCAACGCGAGGGCGAGGAGGAGGGGCAGGACCCGGTACCGCGTGATCTTCAAGGCGGCCGCAGGCTAGGGCGCGCCCCGCGTTGAAGACAAGCGGGCTCGCGCCCCGGGCGGACTCAGAACTCGAGCGTGAGGCTCGCGATCGCCGTGCGCGGCTCGCCGTACTGGAACGTCCCGTTGAGGTAGTGCTTGTCGAGCAGGTTGCGGACGTTGACCCGGAAGTTGGCCGGCCGATTGCCGAGCTTGGTGGCGTAGCCGACGAGCGCGTCGAACAGCACCACCGGCTCGCTGATGATCGGGATCGTCCAGCTCGGGTGCACGAAGGTCTTGCCCAGCGAGTTAATGCCGCCGCCGACGTAGAAGCCTTGGAGGGCGCCGCCGGTGAAGGTGTACTTCTGCCAGAGGTTCACGCTGTAGCGCGGGACGGACTCGAGGTGGGAACCGACCTCGCGCGGGGAGGCCGGGTTGGAGAGCTCGTTCTTCTCGAGGAAGTAACACGCGGTGAGCAGCGCCTGGTAGGACGGGCGCGGCGTCCAGACCCACTCGGTCTCCACCCCACGGGCGCGCGTGCGGCCGGCGGCCACGCGGACGGTCGCGCCGGGCAGTTGGTAGAGCACCTGGTTGGCGATATCGACGTCGAGGCGGTTGGCCTCCTCGTTGCTGAAGTAGGAGAGGGTGCCGAGGAGCACGCCCGCGCCCACCTCGAACTTGGCGCCGCCCTCCCAGCCCTTGCCCTCGAGGTCGGCGGTGAGGAACTGCACCGGCACGACCGCCGGCGGACGGTAGTTGGGCGAGGTGGGATCGCCCTGGCTCGCGCGGATCGCGGCGAGGTCCGCGGTCTGCTGGCGCTGCGGCACGAAGGTGCGGCTGGTGCTCGCGTAGAGGCTGACCCCCGGGGTCACGCGGAGAAGCGCGCCGAATTGCGGCACGAAGCGGCTGACCCTGAAGCTCTCGTCCCGGCCGTCGCGGTTGTCGTCGGTCGGCCGGTGGTTGGTGATGTGTCGCCCGCCCACTAGGGTGCGGAGGCGGTCGCCGAGGAAGGACGACTGCACGACGCCGTAATAGGAGTTCGAGTGGGCTCCCCCCTTGCGGATGACGCCGGGCTCCGTGTAGGTCGGGCCGTACTGGTCGCGCATCAGCTGGAGCAGGCTGGGAATCGGAGGCGCGCCCGGCACCCAGGTCAGGATCCGGGTGGTGGCGACGGTGATCGGGCTGATGACCTCCTTGCCGCCGTCGTGCTGGAAGCCGGCGAGGAGGTCGTGCCGCCCCGCGCGCTCGAGGTTCAGCTTGGACGCGGCCTCCACTTTGGCCGAGAAGTTAAGCCCGCCGGGCTTGAAGTCCGAGATGGTGCTCCGCAGGCGCTGCCCGGCGACGGGACGCAGGCCGTTGAATTCCCGGCGCATCCGGCTGCTGTTGACCTGCTGGAAGAGGGCACGGAGCGCGAGGGTGGGCGAGGCTAGCCACTCGGCCTCGAAGCCGCTGTTCTGATTGCGATAGTTGTCGCGCCCATCGGGCCCGTTGTAGTTGAAGGAGTCGTCCGGGAAGAAATCGCGGGAGTAGATTCCTGGGTAGGGCGCGACGCTCGCGCCCAAGGTTCGCGTGATGTAGGCGTCAACGCCCTCGGGGGCGGGCCGGCCCGTGGTGATGGGTGCTCCGGCTGGCGTGCGCACGGCGCCGTTCTCCAGCTGCGGGTAGCTGGCCGGGCGCGGGAGGCCCAGCTGGTCGAAGAGCCGGATGGCCTCGCGGTCCCTCTCCTGGAACAGGGGGTGGCTGACCACGGTATGGGGACGGCGGCCGCCCTCGCGGTCGAGCAGTCCGTAGCGCGCGGTGAAGCGTAGGCCGGGCAGCGGGCGCCAGGTCAGCGCGCCGGAATAGAATTGCTCGCGCGTGAACATGTAATCGATCGCGCTCTGCTCATCGGTCGTACCGTAGACGAGGCTGTACGCGAGCTGGGAGCCGAGC
>VHCI01000249.1 GCA_016871775.1 Verrucomicrobiota bacterium
CGACGAGGGCGCCCGCTTCACGCAGTTCTACGCCGGGAGCACCGTCTGCGCGCCCTCCCGCAGCGTGCTGATGACGGGCCAGCACCTCGGGCGCACCCGCGTCCGCGGCAACGCCGGTGGCCGCAACCTGCTCGCGCAGTCGCTCCAGGCGGACGACGTCACGGTCGCGCGCGTGCTCCGGGGAGCGGGTTATGCGACGGGCCTGGTGGGCAAGTGGGGCCTGGGCGAGGTGGACCAGCCCGGCGAGCCGCGCCGGCAGGGCTTCGATTCCTATTTCGGATACCTGAACCAGACGCACGCCCACAACCATTACCCCAGCTTCCTCTGGCGCGACGGCGTGAAGGTGCCGCTGGCCAACGACCTGGTGCAGGTGGGCCCGGTGGAGGGGGCCGGTTACTCGCGCAACCGCGTCGCCTATGGCGGCGACCTGCTCACCGCCGAGGCCCTGGCGTTCGTCGAGCGCCACCGCGCGCGGCCGTTCTTCCTCTTCTGGTCGCTCGTCACGCCGCACGCCAACAACGAGCGCTCTAAGGAGCTCGGTGAGGGCAACGAGGTGCCCGACCAGGGTCCGTACGCAGATCGCGACTGGCCCGAGGCCGCGCGGAACCACGCCGCGATGATCACGCGGATGGACCGCGACTTCGGCGCGCTGCTCGACCGCCTGCAGGCGCTGGGGCTCGACGACCGCACGCTGGTGATGTTTTCCAGCGACAACGGCCCGCACAGCGAGGGCGGCCCCGGCTACGACCCCGCCTTCTTCCAGCCCTCCGGCCCCTTCAGCGGGTTGAAGCGCAGCCTGACCGACGGTGGCATCCGCGTGCCGTTCCTCGCGCGCTGGCCGGGGCGGATCCGCGCGGGTACCGTCTCTGACCACGCCGGGTACTTCGGGGACCTGATGGCGACATGGGCGGAGCTCGCGGGCGCGCGGCCTCCGGCGAACCTCAACAGCCTCAGCCTTGTGCCGACGCTGCTCGGGCGCGGCGGGCAGGCGCGGCACCCGCACCTCTACTGGGAATTCTACGAACAGGGCGTCAGCCAGGCCGCGCTCCTCGACGGGCGCTGGAAGGCGCTGCGCCTCCGCACGCTGGACGCCCCGGTGCAGGTGTTCGACCTGCGCGAGGATCCCGCCGAGCAGCGCGACCTCGCCGCGACCCGGCCCGAGCTGGTGGCGCGGGCCCGCTCGATCTTCGCAGGCGATCGCGCCGACAACGAGCACTGGAAGCTCGCGGCGGCCGCCGCCCCAGCGCGGAAGTGACCGCGGTCCCCGCTCAGCGCGCCGGCGTCCCGCCTTCCGGGAGCCGGCACGATTGCCACGCGAGGAAGCGCCACTGCCCGCCCTGCAGGCGCCATACCGCGAGGTAGGAGAGTTCCATCCGGCCGGGCTGGCCGGTGGTGCGGTTCCGCAATCCCACCGAGACGCGCCCCTTCATCAGGGACACCCCAGGGCTGGCCGGGGTGAACGTGCGCTCGCCATAGGTGAAGGACTCGAAATGGTTCGGGCCGGTGGCGAGCCCCTCGATCTGCGAGGCTTTGGTATCCACCTTACCGTTCGAGTGCGCGTAATGGAGGTCGTCAGCGTAGATCGCGGCGAGCCGGGCGCGGTCGGCCGCGATCGTGGCGGCGACGCGCTCGTCGTCCGCCGCGCGCAGGGCCGTGGTCAGGGCGTCCTCGGCCGCGCGGGCGGCGGGCACGAGCAGCGCGAGGCCTAGGGCAAGGAAGGGCAGGGGACGGGGGAGGAGGGGCATCGGGCCAGCCTGCACCGGCGGGACGCGCCGACGCCAGCCCGGAACGGCGCGGGGAGTTTTCGTTTGTTTTCGGGAGTCGCGGCCCGATAGTCGCCCGGAATGCGCGCGTCCTCCGCCCCGCCCGCCCTCCGCCGCTGGTTCGCCGCCGTCGGTCCCGTCGACCGGGTCGGCGTCGAGGAACGCGTGGCCAAGTTCTCCACGCGCTCGATCAAGAAGGCCGCCAAGGTGCAGGGCCTGAAGCTCGCGGTCTCGATGGTCGATTTGACGACGCTCGAGGGGAAGGACACCCCCGGCAAGGTGGCCTCGCTGTGCCGCAAGGCCCTGCGGCCGCACGACGACCCCGCCGTGCCCCCCGCGGCCGCGGTCTGCCTTTACCCGGCGATGGTGCGCGCCGCCCGCCGGGCCCTCGGGCCG
>VHCI01000250.1 GCA_016871775.1 Verrucomicrobiota bacterium
GCCAAGCGGGCGGGGTGGGAAAAAGGATCCGGATTGGCACAAGGCCGCGGACGCCCAAGAAGTGACCGGGGGGCTCTTACCGGTGACGGAGACCCCGTTTTGGCCAAAGGACTACAAGCGCTACCCGCAGTTAAAAAAGCCGTAGCAAGGGACTTATTTTCGGATGGCCTCCTTTGCCCGTAGTTTAGCCGTGGATTTGGGCGCCTCGGCCGTGCGCCTGGTGGAGATCGGGCCCGATGGCAAAGGAAGGCCTGCGATTCTCGCCCTGAGTGAGGAGCAGATTCCGTATGATCCCGCCAAAACCTCAGATTTTTTTTCCCAGTATGCCCTTGCCCTGACCGCGGCGGTGGGCCGCTTGCCGAGCAAAACCCGGCAGTGTCATCTTTGTTTGGGTGGGCCAGCGGTGTTTGCACGAATTTTGAAGGTGCCGGTCGCCGATCCCGGCAAGGTGGGGTCGATGATCGGTTTTGAGGCGCAACAGACGGTACCGGCGATTGAGCAGGCGCTGTGGGATTATCAGGTAATTCCTTCGCCCCAGGCCGGGGAGGTGGAGGCTATGGTTTTGGCAATCAAACGGGAGACCGTGGAGGAGCTGTCCGCGGCGGCGGCCTCGGCGGGGTTGAAACCGCAGTCCGTCACGCTGACCCCAGCTGCGCTGTTGAATGCCTTCTATTACAACTACCCGGAAGCCTCCGGCTGCAATCTGTTGCTGGAGATTGGGGCGAGGGCGACCACGATTGTGCTGGTGGAAGGGGCCCGGATTTTTGTGCGGGTGGTGCCGCTGGGAGGGGCAGCGGTTTCCTCGGCGGTGGCGACGGACCTACAAGAGTCGTTTGTCGGCGCGGAGACGCTGAAGCGGGCGAAGGGTTTTGTCCACCCCGGCGGGGCGTATGAGGATCCGGCGGATGCGGCCACCGCGCGCATTTCGAAATTGGCGCGGGGGGTCATGACGCGGCTGCACACGGAAGTGGAGCGTTCGATAACCTTTTTTCGCAGCCAACAGGGAGGTGGAAAGCCAACGCAGGTCTGGTTGGCCGGGGGTGGTGCGATGTTGGGTTACACGGAGCTTTTTTTTCGGGAGAAGTTGAGGATTCCGGTCCAATTCTTCCAGCCGTTCCGCCGGGTCAGCTTGCCGGCTTCAGCGGGAGGTCAAGCGGCGGCCCGGGCCTTTGTTGGCTGGGGATCCGCGGTGGGAACGGCGTTGCAGTCGTTGCCTGATCCTGCGATCCGAATCAACGTTTTAGGGGCGATCGGGCGTGCCCAGGCCCAGAAAAGCCGGGATCTGCCAGCGCTGGTCGTGGCGGCGGTGGCTGGAGCCGGACTGCTCCTCCTGCCGGGAGTTCACGGAATCTGGCAAGGGAGGAAAGAGGCAGGGCGGCTGGCGGAACGAACGGCGCAGGTGGACGAGGCCAGCGCGGCCCTGCAAAAACTGGAGGCAGAAAGCAAAGAATTTACCGGCACGGTTCAGCGGGCGGAGTTGGCGCTGAAGCTGGAGCGGGAGCGGCTCCGATGGCCCCAACTGCTGGCGGAGCTGAAGCGCCAAAGTCAAAAAAAGGTATGGATCACCAGTTTGGAGGTCGGGGCGCTTGCCGGAGACTCCGAGGCGGTGCCTCCCGAGGGAAAGCCTGCGGCAACTCGCACGAAAGTGGTGGAAATCGGGGGAATGTTTGAAACCCAATCGGAAAAGGCCGATGCGGAGGCGGTTGCAAAATTTCAGAAGGCTCTGGAAGGCGGCGGCGTCCTGCGAAAAGTGGAGGTTCTAGAGCGGGAGGCTCCGCAGTATGTGGAGGGAAAAACTGACCAGGTGGCCTTGAAATTCCGGCTGAAGGCGGAGTGGCCCGAAGAGGCTCCGGCGCAAATTCCCGGCGCGGGTGGGGGGGGATGAAGGCAGCTTTGGACAAGAGCCAGCTTTTGGCGGTGGTGGGCGGAGCGGCGGTGGTGTTGGTTGCCGGCGCTGCGGCGTGGTTTGGTTTGGGTGGGCTGGGGGAGAAGCAGGCAGAAGCGCAAGCGCTGAATGAGCGGATGGGGAACCCGGCCCTGGCGGCGTTGTTGCATAACCCTGCGGGGGTTGATCGGGCGGTCCGGGATGCCGCAGAGCTGCAAAAGCTGGCAGTAGATTTGCGCAACAATGACCACGCGGCAGGGCGCTGGG
>VHCI01000251.1 GCA_016871775.1 Verrucomicrobiota bacterium
GCACGCGGGTGCCGCCCTCGTAGTGGGAGCCCTTCTTGCCGCGCAGGGGCGCCGCGCAGGCGACGGCGTGCTCGTGGCCGAGGGGTGCGTCGGAGCCGTTGTCCCCGAGGAAGATCACGAGGGTGTTCTCGGCCACGCCGAGCTGCTCGAGGTGGTCGAGGATGTCGCCGAGGGACTGGTCGACGCCCTCGACCAGCGTGGCGAAGGCCTGGGCCTGCGGGTTGCGGCCGGAGTCCCGGTAATGGGCGGCGAAGCGGGGGTCGGAGTTGAAGGGGGTGTGCACGCCGTAGTGCGGGAAGTAGAGGAAGAAGGGGCGGCCGGCGCGGACGGCCTCGCCCACGTGGCGCTTGGCCTCGAGGGTGAGGGCCTCGGTGAGGAAGGTCTCCGAGCCGTGGTAGGCGTCGAGGCCGGGCACGGCGGACGAGGCGCGCTTGGCGTTATTCTTCCCGAAGCCGTCCTTGGCGTAATAGGTGCCGGGCGCGCCGAAGGCGGCACCACCGACGTTCACGTCGAACCCGAGGTTAAGCGGGTCTGCGCCCTCGGTGCCGTTCGGCCCGAAGTGCCCCTTGCCCACGTGCAGCGTGCGGTAGCCCGCCTGCTGGAGGAGGCGGGCGAGGGTGACGTCCCCGCGCCGGAGGCCGCGCCAGTTCCAATCCGCCGGACCCTGCGGCCCGGCGTTGTCGGTGTTCGGGTTGATCCAGTTGGTGGTGCGGTGGCGCGCCGCGTTCTGCCCGTTCTGGATCGAGATGCGCGTCGGCGAGCAGACGCTCATCGCGCTGAAGTTGCTGAACCGGATCCCGCGGGCGGCGAGCCGCTCCATCGCCGGGGTGCGGTAGAACTCGTTCAGCGGGTGCCGCTGCGGCCGGCCGGCCGCGTCGGTGAGGAACGGCACGGACGAGTCCATCACGCCCATATCGTCGATCAGGAACACGACGAGGTTCGGGCGGGCCGGCGCGGCCGCGGGGAGCGGCGCGAGCGGGGCCAAGAGCAGCAGGAGGGAGGGGATCAGGCGGTGCATCGGCGGGCGGGGGTCAGGGGACGAGGAGCGGCATCCAGAGGCCCTCGCGCACGGCGGGGGCCTCGCCGGAGGCGGGGTAGGTGGCGCGGACGGCCACGGCGAGTTTGGCCGCCAGCTCGCGCCGCGTGGCGGCGTGCTCGGGCCGCTCCGCGAGGTTGGTCAGCTCGCCCGGGTCCCGGTCGTGGTCGTAAAGCTCGGCGCCGTTCTTCCCGGCCTCGCCCCACTCGGTGTAGCGCCAGCGTGCGGTGCGCAGGCTGTAGCCGAAGAAGCGCTCGCCGGGCTCACCGCCGGCCGCCGCCTTTTTGGCGGCCCGGGCCCCGCCCTTGACCTTCGCGGTCCCCGGTTCGGCCTTGGCCGCGGCGGTCGCGGCCGCCCCCGCGGGCCGCCCGCCGCGCGCGACCTGGGTCAGCGCCCAGCCGCGCGAGGCGGCCGCGGGATCCTTCAGCAGGGGCACGAGGCTCTGGCCCTGCAGGTTGGCGGGGCCCTTCACCCCGGCCAGTTCGCAGAGCGTCGGGTAGAGGTCGACCTGGCTCACCGGCGTCCGCACGACCGAGCCCGCGCGGCCCACGCCGGGGGCGACGATCAGCAGGGGCACGCGCGCCGAAGGCTCGAAGAGGCTCTGCTTCTGCCAGAGGCCGTGCTCGCCGGTCAGGTAGCCGTGGTCGCTGGTGAACACGAGGGTGGTCGAATCGGCGAGGCCGAGGCGGTCCAGCGCCGCGACCACGCGGCCCACCTGCGCGTCCAGAAAGCTGATGCTGGCGTAGTAGGCCTGCAGGGCCTGGCGGCGCAGGGGATCGGTCAGGTTGTCCTGTTCGCGCTTGTAGCTCGCGAGCGCCGCGGGCGGGAGGTCCGCCTGGTCCTCCTTCACGCCGGTGACGACGCGCATCTCCTCCTCGCGGAACTGGTTGAAGTACGGCCGGGGCGCGACGTACGGCGTGTGCGGCCGGAAGAAGCCCACCGCGAGGAAGAAGGGACGGTCGCGCCGGCTGGCGCAGCGTTCGAGGACCCATTCGGCGGCGTCCGCCAGCTTCCCGTCGGTGTGGTGCTCGTCGCCCTTCGGCGAGGCGTACCAGCTGAGGGTGCCGCCGAAGGAACCCGGGATGAGGCTGAAGATCTTCGGGTGCTCCTCCAGG
>VHCI01000252.1 GCA_016871775.1 Verrucomicrobiota bacterium
TCACGCGGAGGATGTAGTCGCGTAGGCGGACGCTGCCGTAGCGGCTGTAGAAAAACGGCGCGCGGTTGTTCCCGGCGTCGAAGGCGGGTTCGGTGCCGAGGACATTGTTCAGGGTGAGCTGCACGGAGAGGCGGCGCAGGTAGGGCCAGCGGTGGCGCGGCCCGAAGGCATGGCTGACATTGAGATTGTGGAAAGTCTGCGCGGCGACCCGAAACCCGCCCTGGGGCCCGGTGCTCGTGGTGATCAGGTTGGGATTGGCCGCGCCGAGGTAGACCGGATCGCCCGGGGCGCCGGCCTGACGGTAGCCGCCGTGGTGCACCGCGCTCCACGAGGCGCGCCAGCCGCGGCCGCCGGACCAGCTGAGGGTGAGGTTGGCCTTCGCGCGGTTCGTCCCGCCCGAGTTCGGGTAGCCCACGTACTCGAGCGCCGGGTAGCCGATCGCCGGCGGCAACTGGAGGTTCTCGGTGAGGGTCGCGCGGGCCCGGGCGGCAAAGACGCCGATGGGCGTGGCGCGCCGGTAGTCAACCGAGGCGTCCCAGCCGTCGGTGAGGCCGTCGCCGACATTGTAGAAGGCGAAGGTGAAGAGCTCGATGCGGCGCGTCGCCGGGTCGCGCTGGATGCTGCCCGCGGGGGCGCGGTCGCCCATATTGGCCAGCTGCTGCACGTTGTTGACGTTGCGGATGAGGCCGGTCTTAGCGATCCGCCAGTACTCGAGGTTCACCCGGAGGTCCTTGAGCGCGCCCTGCGGCTCCCAGATGACGCCGCTCGCCCAGTTGCGCGAGGTCTCGGGGCCGAGGGCGGGATTGTTTCCCGCCACGCTCAGCGAGGTGTAGCTGGTGCCGGTCACCGGGTCGAAGAAGGCGGCGGTGGGAGTGGCCGCGGAGAGCCCGCCGGTGTTAATCCGCTGTGTGAGCTGCGCGAAAGTCGGCGGGAGGAACGCCTCGGCATAGGACGCACGGAGAGTCAGCGTGTGGAAGGGCTGGTACTTGAGGCCGAGCGTGGGCTTGGTGGCGCGCAAGCGTGCGATGTCCTGCCGGCTCTCGGCCGCGCTGCGGGTGATGCGCGGGAAGGGCGGCGAGTCGGGGAAGATGTTCACGCGCCCGTCCGGGTTGGTGTAGACGTTGAAGCGCTCGGTGCGGACCGCCACCTGCAGGTCGAGCGCGCGGAGCAGCGGGCGCTCGTTGCGGCCCGAGACCAGCGGGAGGCTCACCTCGGCGTGCGCGGCGTAGGTCGAGATGCGCTGCCCGATGAAGTAGGAGTGCTGGTTGGTCGGGTTGGCCGCCGCGGGGGGCAGCGGGGGGAAGGTGCCCCCGACGTAGGCCTGCGGCAGGCGCTCGGTGTAGATCTCGGTGCCCAGCGTGAGCACCGGGCGACCGCCGGGCAGGTCGAACACCGGGCCCGAGCCGCGCAGGTTGTAGTCGAGCATCGTGTCCCGGTTGTACCCGGTCCACCTGCCGTAGTAGCGCTCGAGGTCGAGCGGGTGCGCGATGGTGTCGACGAAGGGGTTCAGCGCGCCCGTCCACAGCAGCGGGGCGTTCCCGCCGAAGGTGGTCGCGTTGGTCAGGTTCATCAGCGGGTAGTCGATTTTCTGCGACGTCACGGAGTAGTTGACGTCGGCCGCGACGCGCCAGTCGGCGGGGAGCTTGAGCAGCGCGCCGAGCACGCCGCCGCCCACCCAATTGGTCACATCGTTGGGCACGGACTGCCGCAGCGGGATCGGCAGGCTGACGAACACGTTCTCGCGGAACGGGTTCGCGGGCGAGTTGCCGGGCACGGCGAATTGGTAGGCGCCGTTGCCAAGTGGGACCCAGCGGGCCTCGAGGGTCGCGCTGCGGTTGAAGGCGAAGTCGGCAAAGAGGCTCAACCGGGAGTTCACCTGGTGGTCGACGCGCGCCATCAGGGCCTCCTTGCGGGGGACATGGAGCAGCGTGCTCTCGAGCCCGCGCCAAACACTCGGGGCGAAATCGAGGTTGTAGCGGCCCGCGTTGGCGAGCAGGCCGGCCTCGAGGGTCGCGCGCGAGGTGGAGGCCGAGGTGCCGTAGGGGATGTGGGTGAGGCGGGAATTGAGGGACTGGCCCGTGGACTTGAGGGTGAGGGTCGCCGTCTGCGCGTTGGCGAAGCCGTTCACCGCGGCGTTGTTCAGCAC
>VHCI01000253.1 GCA_016871775.1 Verrucomicrobiota bacterium
ACCGTGGGCCGGATGAAGGTCACCACCATCGAGGGCCTCGCGCCCGCGCCCGGCAAACTGCACCCGCTGCAGCAGGCCTGGACCGAGCTCGACGTCGCCCAGTGCGGCTACTGCCAGCCGGGCCAGCTGATGACCGCGGCGGCGCTCCTGCGGGACAACCCGAAGCCGACCGACGAGGACATCGACGGCGCGATGGCGGGGAACCTCTGCCGTTGCGGCACCTACACCCGCATCCGGCAGGGGATCAAGCGCGCGGCCGAACTCACGGCCGGCGGGAAGGGGGTCGCCCAATGAGCACCACGACCACGCCGCGCGCCGTGAACCGGCGCGAATTCCTCAAGCTCACCGGCCTCGCCGGCGGCGGGCTCGCCCTCGCCTTCCAGATCCGCCCCGCCCGCGGGGGCTCCGCACCGGCCGGCGGGGACTTCCGGCCCAACGCCTTCGTCCGCGTCGCGCCCTCCGGGGCCGTCACCATTGTCTCGAAGCAGCCCGAGATGGGCCAGGGCGTGAAGACCTCCCTGCCGATGATCATCGCGGAGCAACTCGAGGTGCCGTGGTCCTCCGTTAACATCGAGCAGGGCGACTTCGACGAGAAGCTCTACGGCGGCCAGAGCGCCGGCGGCAGCCGCTCGACGCCCAACAACTACGACCAGTTCCACCTGCTGGGCGCCACCGTGCGCACGATGCTGGTGGAGGCCGCGGCCCGCACCTGGAAGGTCCCCGCCTCCGAATGCCGAGCGGTCGACGGCACGGTCGTGCACGGCTCCGGGAAGAAGCTCGGCTACGGCGCCCTCGCCGCCACCGCCGCCACCCTCGAGGTGCCCGCGAAGGAGGCCGTCCGCCTCAAGGAGCCCAAGGACTTCAAGCTGCTCGGCCGCCGCATCGCGCAGGTCGACACCCCGCGCATCGTCACCGGCCAGCCGCTCTTCGGCCTCGACCTGCAGCTGCCCGGGATGCGGCACGCGGTCTACGAGAAGTGCCCCGCCTTCGGCGGCAAGGTGGTCAGCGCGAACCTCGACTTCGTCAAGACCCTCCCCGGGGTGAAGGACGCCTTCATCCTCGAGGGCAACGGCAAGGTGAAGGAACTGAACCCCGGCATCGCGATCATCGCTGACTCCACTTGGGCGGCCTTCAGCGCCCGCCGGCAGCTCAAGGTCACTTGGGACGAGGGCAAGGTGGCGGAGGAGAGCTGGGATAAGTTCGTGGCCGAGGCGCGGGCCAAGGCCGCCAGCCCCGGCCAGCGCACGCTGCGCCGCGACGGTGAAGTCGAGCAGGCGCTCGCCAGCGCGGCCAAAAAGGTCTCGGCCGAATACCTTTATCCGTTCATTTCTCACGCGAACCTGGAGCCGCAGAACACGACCGCCCATTTCCGGGACGGCCGCCTCGAAGTGTGGTCCCCTACCCAAGTGCCGGCAGCGGGGGTCGGGATGGTTACGCGCGTGCTGAACATTCCGGCGGACAAGATTACCGTTCACCTGACGCGGGCGGGCGGCGGCTTCGGCCGCCGGATCGGGGCGGACTACCTCGTGGAGGCCGCGGCGATCGCGCAGCGCGTGCCGGCGCCGGTGAAGCTCACCTGGTCCCGCGAGGATGACCTCCGGCACGACCAGTATCGCCCGGGCGGCCTGCAC
The DNA here is from genome assembly GCA_016871775.1 of Verrucomicrobiota bacterium. Taxonomy (GTDB): domain Bacteria; phylum Verrucomicrobiota; class Verrucomicrobiia; order Opitutales; family Opitutaceae; genus ER46. The sequence goes on from VHCI01000253.1 coordinate 1,632, forward strand.
TTTCTGCAGGGCGGCCTCGACGCGCAGGGACGGGTGACGGCGTGGAAGAACCACTTCTTCACCTTCGGGGAGGGCGGCCAGCCGGGCAGCGGCGGCTCCCTCAGCCCCGATGAGTTTCCCGGGCGTTGGATCCCGAACTTCCTCGCCGAGCAGACAATGTTCGACACGGGGTGGCCGATGGGCCCGTGGCGCGCCCCGGGCAGCTGCGTATTCTCTTGGGTCTTCCATTCCTTCATCGACGAGCTCGCCCACGCGGCGGGCCGCGACCCGCTCGCGTTCCGGCTCGAGCTTCTGGGCACCCGCGACGAGATGCCGGCCGGCGGCGGCGGGGGCGGCAAGGGCAAGCAGGGCGGCGGCTACAGCGTCGCCCGGATGCGCAACATCCTGAAGTTCACGGCGGAAAAGGCCGGCTGGGGGAAGAAGAAGTTCGCCCGCGGCTCCGGTGCCGGCATCGCCTTCCACTTCAGTCATCAGGGCTACTTCGCGCAGGTCGCCGAGGT
>VHCI01000254.1 GCA_016871775.1 Verrucomicrobiota bacterium
CACCATTTCGGAAAAACGTTTTTCCGTGAGCTCCAGCCGGTCGAGCAGCGCCCCAGTCAGACCCGCTGCCTTTCCTGCTTCCACATCTTTCTGGTTCGCTTCCAAAATCTCTTTCTTTCTTGCGACAAGCTCGTCCGCCATGGCCAAAAGGAGCGCGTTCTTCTCATCGGTGGAAAGCACTGCCAGGCGGCGCGCCGCCTCCTTGGCCCGCAGGGCCAGCTCCCGCACCGCGCTCATCGGGCGATCCAGGTTCCCGCAGGGGATCCTTTTACGGAATCGAGCAGCACTTTGGAACGGCGACCATCCGCAATCAGGACCGGCACTCCGCGGGACAATGCCATCCGAGCCGCCTCAAGCTTGGACCGCATGCCGCCCACGGAGCCCGCGCTGCCGGCCCCGCCGGCACAGGCCAAAACGGATTCATCGATTTTTCGGACGCGCCGGATCAGTTGACCGCCACCATCGGGGCGGCTCATCAGCCCGGGGGCGTCCGTCAGAATCACCAGTCGGTTCGCCTTGGCCAAAATCGCCACGTGGGCCGAAAGCCGGTCGTTGTCGCCGAAGGCGTTGAGCAGCGCTATCTCCTCAAAAGACAGGGCGTCGTTTTCGTTGAAGACCGGTACGGTGCGTTTTTGCCGCAACAGCGTCCGCAGAGTGGCCCGGGTGTTGTCGTAGATCCGTCGGCTGTCCAGATCCCACGAGGTCAAAAGGATCTGGGCGGCCAGCAGGCGGTGGGGAGCTAGCGCTTCCGAGTAGGCCCGCATCAGCAGCGGTTGCCCAATGGTCGCGCACGCCTGCAGGTCGGGCCGGGAAGAAGGACGCCGTTTTATCTTCAGCGCCTGCATCCCCGCCCGGATGGCGCCGGAGCTGACCAGGATCACCTCGTGTCCGGCACGGCGTAGGCTGGCGATCTGCCCGGCCCACCCGCGTAGACGCGAAACCGCGAGCCCACCGGAAGGTGATGCGAGCAGGCTGCTACCGATTTTGACGACGATTCTCATGGGCAGGTCCAGCCCCGCTTACGGGCGACGGCCTTCCAAGGCCTTCAGGATGAGGTGCAGGATTTTGGACCCCGCAAAAAGTTTTCCGGCGAAACGGCCCACCCCGCCCTTGCCGCCCGAAAACAGCTGGACCGCCGCCCATCCCAAGCCGGCCCACTGGCTGGAAAAACGCACTACTTTCTCCCCCTCGTCGATCCAGCGGCCGACATCGGAAAGTTCGCCGACGGCGCGGCGAAATTCCCAGCCGGCCCGGCGGGCGGAGGCGGCACAGGCGAGGCGCGCTTCCCGCGCCCGCTTCAGCGCTTGGAGCTCAACCATTCCCGGTCCCTCTGGAATTCGGCGACGGTGTCGGCGAACGGCAGACCTTCCCCGATCGTGCGCTTGCGCATGCGGAGAAAGGCGAAGAGGGCCCCGGCCCCATACAGGACGGCCAGGCCCACGAGGGCGAGAATCCGGGCATGCGGATCGGGCCAAACGGAAAGCACCACGGCCAAGGAAGCCACCAAAAGAGCCAAGGCCCCGAGCACCAGGGCGATGGCCAGCCAAAGCACGGCTTCCACCGCCCGCCACTTCTCCTCCTGCAACTCCGCCCCCAAAAGGCGGAGGCGTTCCTCCACGAGCTTGACGGAGGTCAGGGCCAAATCACGCAGGGCGGAAATCATCGAAATGCTACTTTCGATTCAATAAGGCGCCGATGATCAGTCCGGCCACCAACGCCGCCCCGACGGACTCGTAAGGATGTTTGCGGATCACTTGGTCCACTTCCTTCAAACCCTCTTCCGCCGCCTCTTTGACATCTTCCAAATTATGAAATCTCTCTTTGGCGGCCTCAATTTTGCGGGCCAGCTCCTTGCGGACTTCGTTGGCTTTTTCCCCCAGCTCGCCGGCGGTGGCATGAAGGAGTTGCTCGGCATCGGCGAGCACACCCCGCACCTCGCGGGCGATGGAAGCCTTGCCGGTCTTGCGGGAACTTTTCCTAAGTTTGGTTTTGGCCATCGGGACATTGTGCCTGCCGCCGTTTCCGGGGGCAAGCTTGCTACCCTCAGAATCCGGGCAGATCAGAGATCTAAGTCGTTGGAGGCCAAACGCTTTTGTAGG
>VHCI01000255.1 GCA_016871775.1 Verrucomicrobiota bacterium
GCCGCACGTGGACGCGACGCACCGGACGGTGGCGGCGCGCGGGGGGCGGGTGATCGAGGGGTTCAGTATGGGCGGTTACGGGGCGGCGCGGCTGGGGTTCACGCACCCGGAGCTTTTCGCGGGCGTTTCCCTGCTGGGTGCGGGGCCGCTGCAGCCGGATTTCACGCGGACGCCAAGGGCCGGGCCGAAGCAGCGCGACGAGATCTACCAGCGCGTGTACGGCGGGGATGCGGCCTTTTATCTGGCGCAGAGCCCGTGGGCGATCGTCGAGCGGCAGGCGGGGCGGCTCGGGGAGCTGGTCATCCGGCACGCGACGGGTGACCGGGACGAGACCTTCGCGAACAACCTGGCGTTTCACGAGCGGATGCGGGCGTTGGGGGTGACGCACACGTGGAGCGTGGCCCCGGGCGTGGGCCACGATCCGACGGCGCTGATGGTGGCCCTGGGCGACGCCTTCTGGGCCTTCCACCGCGCGGCCTTCGGCGCGGCGGCGGCGGCGCGGTGACGGGAAGCGGCCAGCGGCGGGGCTCGGACCAGGTCGAGGTGCGGTGGCGGGGGGAACCCGGACCCCAGTGGAGGCCGCCGGCGAAGCGCTGGTCGCGCACCTCGGCATAGCAGTGCAGGCAGCCCGGACTGACCTTGGTGCAGCCGATCCAGGGGTTGAAGGTGTGGGTGGTCCATTCGATGTGGGAGTGTTTCACGGGGGCGGAGGGCGGGAGGTTGGCGGTTGACCCCGGGGACGCCGGGGCGGTGGACAGGGGTGCAAGGTCGCACGACAACCCGGCCAAGGACGGTCCAACGTCCTGACATTTTTCCGCGCCCCAGGGCGGCGCCGCCACGGTCACAGCAGCTGGCTGAGCAGCGTGCGCGCCGGAACCACCACGGGGGTGCCAACCGCGAAACAGTCGGCGTCGACCGGTTCCAGATCGAACACGGCCTGGAAGGCGTGCGGCGCCTTGGTCATCGCCTGGAAGTGGCCGAGCGCGGGCGACAACGCGCGCTCCGCCAGCTTGACCTCCACCAGGAACCACGGCTTGCGGTCCCGCACCACCAGGAAGTCCACCTCCCGCTTGAGCTTGTCCCGCAGGTAGCGCAGCTCGAACCGGCCCCAGCCGAGGTCGGTCCAGCCCTCGACCGCCTTGAGCAGGTGGCACGCGACCATCGTCTCCGCGCGCGCGCCAGGGTCGTCGACGGCCCCCCAGTCGCGCAGGTACCACTTCGGCTCCTTCCGGAGCGACTTCGCGACGTTCGCGAACCAGGGGCGCACCAGGAAGCCGTGGTGCAGGCGTCCCAGCAGATCGACCCAGCGCCGCGCGGTGTCCACCGAGACGCCGACCTCCCGGGCGAGGTTGGCGTGGACCAGCTGCTGCCCGGAACGCTCGGCCAGCAACGTGGCGAAGGTCTCGAGGGTCGCCAGCTCCTGCAATTGCGCCACTTCCCGGACGTCGTGCTGGAACAGCTGCTCCTGCCGTGAGGCGCGCCACCGGCGCGTGAACCGGGACTCGCGCCGCAGGAACGGCTCCGGGAAGCCGCCGTGCTCCCAGAGCGCCGTCCACGATTCCGCGTCGATCAGGCCCGGCGGGCGGATCGGCGCCGCCGCCGGCGCGGGGTGGAGGCACTCCGCGACGCTCCACGGGTGCATCCGGAACAGGAAGTAGCGGCCCATCAGGCTGTCGCCCCCGCGCCGGAACACCTCGAGGCGGGAACTGCCCGTCACCACCACCCCCGCGCGGGCGCCGTGCACGTCGAAGAACCCCTTCAGGAAGTCCCTCCACCGCGGGTACTTGTGCAGTTCGTCGAAAACGATCGTCGGCCGGCCGGCCCCCAGGACGGCGAGTCCGGCCGCCTCCGCCACGGCCGCCGGGCCGCGCAGGATCACCCGGCGGTCATCGGCGTTGTCCCAGTTCAGGTAATGCGTGCCCCGGGACCGGCAAACGGTCGTCTTGCCGACCTGCCGCGGCCCGCTCACCCACGCCATCTGCCGGTGCGCGGCGAGGTGCTCCGCGAGGAGGGCGTCATAGACTCGGGGCCGGCGATCCACGTGGACCAAAAT
>VHCI01000256.1 GCA_016871775.1 Verrucomicrobiota bacterium
GTAGCCTTCGGCCTCGTAATCCGAGCCGGCGGCGGTCGCCGGCGGGGTCAACTCGGCGCGGATGGGCGCCCACGCGGCCGCGGTGAAGGGCCGGCCGGGGCCGGTCAGGGCGGACTCCAGCGCGTCCGCCACGCGGTTGTTGCGGCCCGCCGCCCCGACGAACCCGGTGGTGGTGACCTTGCCGCGCTCCAGGGAGGTGAAATAGACGACCTTCGCGTTCAGCCGGCCGTTGAGCAGGTCGAGGCTGAACCCGACGTCGGAGCCGACGCCTTCCGAGGGCGGGGCGAGTTCCCCGCGCGGGAAGGTCTTCCGCACGAAGGACGGGACGCCCTGGTTGGTGGAGTAGTTCGCGAGCAGCGAGAGCCAGGGCCGCAGGTGGGCGACGACGCCCGCGGTGCCGGTGTGGCCCGTGGCGGAGGTGGTCCGGGCCAGCGCGCGGTCCCGCACCACGACGTCGCCGACCAGGGGATCGTTGGCGAAGCCGAGCTCGATCACGTCAACCCGGTCCTGCCGGTAGCCGGCGGTCGTCACCAGGCGGCCGTCGAGGAAGTAGCTTTGCGCGACGCCCAGCATTGAGAACGCCTCCTGCTCCCCGCCGCTGTTGTTGGCGCCGGCGACCTCGTTCGCGAACACGAGGCCGAAGGCGCGGCCGTCGAAGTTCACCGTGGCCGGGAGCCGCCGGTAGTCGCCGACCCGGTAGGTGCCGTAGGCGCCCTCGGTGAGGTAGTTGCGCACCGTGATGCGGTTGTTGGCGTTGTTGGGGACGGGGTTGTAGGGGCGGCCGGCGAGGGCGAGCCACGAGTTGGCGCGAACGTCGAACTGGTCCTGGATCGAGGCCATCGCCGCGACGCGGTGCCGCCCGAGCCAGCGGCGCGCGGGCTCCACGGTCCAGGAGGCGGCGAGGCGGGTCTCGCGCACCTCGCCGGTGTGGACGTCGCGGCGCCAGTTGCCGTCGAAGTAGAGGCGGCCCGCGTAGGGGTTGGCGGGGCCATTGAGGCCCAGCGTGCGGTTGGCGTCGCCGCGCAGGGTCGGGTCGGCGCCGGTCATCAACGTGACCTTGGCGGTCGTGCGCTGGTAGTTGTGCGCGAGGTTGAAGGCGAGGGTGCGGGTGGCCTGCCAATCGGCGGAGAAGGTCCAGTTGCGGAGATCCTGGTCGCGCGCCATCCCCGGGCCGGCGCCGTTGAGCCGGTAGGGGAAGATCCGCGGATCGTTGATGCGGAGGCCGCTGGCGGTGACGCCCGGGGTGCCATCGGGCGCGCGCACCGCGGCGTTGTTGTAGGTGCCGGTGAGGAAGGTGCCGCGGGCGTCAAAGACCTGCCCGTCGTTCTCGATGTAGATGGCGCGCCGGTTCTGGCCGGTCGCCGCCACCTCGCGGCCGGTGACGCCGAGCGCCAGCATCGCGGCGGTGGGCAGGGTATTGTTGGGGGTGAAGGTCACCGCGGCGACGCCGCGCGCCTCCCGGTTGTCGTACCAGGCGAGGAATTGGTCGGAATCCACCGTGCTGCGGATCACCGCGCCGATGTCCCGCCCGGTCTCGCCCATCGCGGTCAGGGTGAGGCGGCGGTGCGGCCGCGCGACGACCGAGGCGAAGACGCGGCGCCGGTCCTGGAAGTCCCACGCGCGCCACCCGCCGTTTTCCTGGTTCAGCGCGGCGACGGAGACCGCGAGCTTGCCGGGGACGAGCACGCGGTGGGCGTCGAGCTCGGTCCGGTTGCGGTCCCAGGCACCGGTGCCGTGCCGGAGCGTCAGGGTGGCGCGGCCGAACTGGGCCACCTTGGAGGTCTGGTTCACGATGCCGCCCGGGGAGCCGATGCCGAAGAGGATGCTGTTGGGCCCGCGGCTGTCCTCGTAGCGACCCGCGCGGTACGGGTCCACGGGCACGATGCTGGTGAAGTAGTCGAGGCCGAGGCTGGCGGTCAGGCCGCGCACGAGGATGGTGGGCGTCAGGCTCTGGGCGTTGACGACGGGATTCTGCTCCGAGCCGGCCTGGTTCTCGTTGGTGTTCATCTCGCCGTTGACGCTGTAGCGCATCAGTTCGG
>VHCI01000257.1 GCA_016871775.1 Verrucomicrobiota bacterium
GGTACCTGCTCAGGGACCAACCGGTGGATCGCCGCGTCGTGCAGATCCTCTTTGTCGGCCTCGCCGCGCTCACGGTTCCGCACATGGCGCTGGTTGAGCGGGTGCGCCTCGGCGGCTGGGTTTCCGGAGCAGCCCGGGACGTTACCCCGGGAACTTCTTCTTGAGGATGATTTCCTTTGCGGGCCTGCAGGCCGATGCCATCGGGGGCGTCATCCCGGATCACCCAATCGCGTGGCTGCGACTGCAGGAGCGGTTCCTTGGAATTTGACGGCGTTCGGCGGCATGGGCATACCGCGGCGTCGTTCAGCTCGGAAATATGCTGGGTTCGCCCCGAGCCGGCTGCTTAGACCCGGCTCCCGGCTGGCGCGGGCGCGCTAGGCGCGAGCCCTCAGGGCAGCCTCCATTTGGTTCACAGGCTTGCCGCGACGATCCCTGCGCTAGGACGACCCGAAGAATTCCTGACCGAAGGTCTCCCCAGAACCCCGTCAAAGTCCGGCAATTTGCCGGGTTCCGCAACCGGAGAGTGCCGGGCTGGACGCCGCCCGGTGAAATCTAGTCCCTCCCTCCCACCGGTTGAGAGCATCCGTGGGGAAAGCTCCCGCCGGAAGGGGGCTGACCCTCACCCCCTTGACATTCGATGCCCCACCGTCCACCGCGAACGCAACTCGGTTTCATCTTCCCAAGGTAGAAGGAAAGCATACGCTGGCCGCAGTGCAATCATCCAAACCTGCATTGCCCCGACCCATCGCCTCACCCCGAGAACCACCCTTTATGCTAAATCCCCGCTTTCCGGCTCGCCGCGCCCTCCCCAGCACCCCCTGACCTATGCGCAGCCGATTCGTCACCCTCTCCGCCGGCGGCCGGCCGGACCTCACGGCCTGGGCCCACGTCTCGATTCTGTCCGCAATGGCCTGGGCGCCCCCGGACAGCGAGTTCTGCGTGGTCACTGACGAGCCGGAGTCGTTCGGCTGGTTCGGCTCGGGGATCCGCATCCTGCCCGCGGACCACGACACGCTGCAGCGCTGGCGCGGACGCCACGACTTCTTCTGGCGGACGGAGTTGATGTGCGTGATCCACGCGGCCGCGCAGGGGCCGGCCAACATCATCTACCACGACTCCGACGTCCTGTTCCGGAGGAATCTCGCGCCGCTGTGCGCCGATCTGGAAGCCGGGGACGTGTTCCTGCACGAGAAGGAGTATGACCTCTCGCGCGCTAGGCGCCGCGGCCAGAAACACCTGTGGAGCCAGGTCCGCGGGCGGGAGGTCGCCGGCTTCCGCTTCACGGCCCCGCATCCGATGTGGAACGCGGGCCTGATCGCGGTCGGGGCGCAGCACCAAGGGTTGCTGCATCAGGCGCTGGACCTACTGGATCGCCTGATGGACGACGGCGTCCACCATAACCTCGTCGAACAGCTTGCAATCGGGACGGCGTTCGAGGCCGGCGGGCGGCTCCGGCCTGGAGAACCGCTGATGGATCACTTCTGGAACAACAAGGACGGCTACGCCGCCGCCGTCGACCGCCTGCTCGCCCGCATCTTCACGCTCGGTCTTGACTTCCAGGCCGCCGCCGCGCTGGTGAGGCGTGAGCCGCTCGTGATTCCCCTCGTCGTGCGCCGCCGCTGGTGGTCCAATTTCTTGGCGCGCTTGGCGGGGCACGGTCCACTGCCCGCCGTCCCCACCCTCCGGCCCCATTCCACGCCGACGCCAGCCCAAGGAATCGCCCGGGCCAGCCCATTACGGGAATCCGCCTGAGTTCCCGGCTCGCGCCCTCGAATTCACGCGGGCCGGGAACTCGCTCCCGACGTGTTTCCTCCGCCTACCCTGCCCCGCCCGCCCCGCGGGCCGTTTGAGCGGCTCGGCGCCCACTGGCGGGATTTCTTCATCCGCTGGTTCCCGATCGATGCACGCTCGCGCTCCGGGTTCGTGGTCCCGATCTGGGACCGGACCCAGCGCCGTGTGTACGAGCGGATCTTCGTCGAGGAAACCTATCCGCTCGACCGACAGCGCGGT
>VHCI01000258.1 GCA_016871775.1 Verrucomicrobiota bacterium
GCCCGCCCCGCGCTCGCCCTGGCCGCCCTGCTTGCCGGCCTCCTCACCCCCCCGCCGCCCGCCCGCGCCGGCGCCGCCCCGGCCCCGGCCGCCACCCTGATCGCCTCCCCCGAGGAGGGCTGGCCCCAGTTCCGCGGCCCGCGCCGCGACGGGATCAGCGACGAACGCGGCCTGCTCCCCGAATGGCCCGCGGACGGCCCGCCGCTGGTCGCCACCGTCACCGGCCTCGGCAAGGGCTTCTCGTCCCCGGTCATCTCCGGCGGCCGGATGTTCCTTACGGGCGACTTCGGCGCCGAGTCGCGAATCCTTGCGTACGACCTCACCGGACGGCCGCTCTGGAGCGTCGCCAACGGCGGGTCGTGGCTCAACCAGTATCAGGGCGCGCGCGGCACCGTCGCGATCCGCGGCGGTCGGCTCTACCATCAGAACGCCCACGGGCGCGTGGTCTGCCTCGAGGCCGCCACCGGCCGTGAACTTTGGGCCGTTGACCTGCTCCAGCGCTTTAAGGGCGAGAACATCACTTGGGGGCTCAGCGACTGCCTGCTGGTCGATGACCGGCTGGTCTACACGTCTCCCGGCGGCCGCGAGGCCTCCCTCGCTGCCCTCGACCGCGAGACCGGCGCCGTCCGCTGGCAGAGCCCGCCCCAGTTCCTCGCCGAGAGCCCAGACACCCCCGAGGGCGCCGGCTACGCCGCCCCGATTCTGGTCCGCTTCGGCGAGCGCCGGCTTCTCGTGGGCTGCACCCAGAGGCACCTTTACTGCGTCGACGCCGAGACGGGCGATGTCCAGTGGCGGCGCGAGCGCAAGACCCCGTATTCAGTGATCGCGATGATGCCGGTGCTCGTGGGCGATGCCATCTTTTCCACCGCGCCGATGAGCGGTCCTGCCGGCCTACACCGGCTCCTGCCCCCGGCGACCCCCGGCGGCAAGGTCGGCGTCGCGGACGTCTGGTCCGGGCAACTGGACACCTGCCAGGGCGGCGTCGTCCACGCGGGCGGCCGTCTCTTCGGCTCCCATTACCCCAAGGGCCGCGGCTGGACCGCCCTCGAAGCCCGCACCGGCGAGACCCTTTTCAACGACCCCGAGTTCGCCAAGGGCTCCCTCCTCCACGCCGACGACCGGCTCTACGTGCTCACCGAGGACGGCTGGGCCCTGCTGGTCGACCCGGCCGCGCCCGCTTTTGCCCTCAAAGGGCGCTTCCGGTTCGTCACCGCCAAGGACAGGGACGCCTGGGCCCACCCCGTCATTTGGGATGGGCAACTTTTCCTTCGATATCATCACACGATGGAGATGAGGCGGATAAGGAAGTAGCTCCCTGAGGCAAAAGACCTGCGCTAATACCAGATGTGCGTGGCGCTACTGGCCTCCGCACTTGCGGGATTCAAGTTGCAGAGGGGGAGGATGCTGTGGCTCTCTGTCGTGTCCTCCGCTTAGCGGAGGTTTTGGGGTATAACAGAAAGCAATGCCCGCCGTGTAGGGGTACACGGCGGGCTCTTTCTTTTCCGGGGCTCAAATCCCGCCGCCCCTCGCCGCCGCCGGGCCCCCGCTACCCCGAGGGCCGCCGCGCCCCCGGCGAGGGCGAGGCCGGGGTCGAGAAGGCGTACGCGCTCGGGCCGGGTAAGGCGCGGGAAGGATGGGAAAGGCATGGCGGGAAGGAGCGCGGGCAGTGGTGTCGGCCGGCGCCGTGATGATCCGCGCCGGCCGGGCCCAGCTTGTGCGTCCCCGAAACGCGGGGCAATCGGGGCGGCTTTTTGGCGTTGCCCTGGCCCGGCCCGGCCGAGGAAATCCTCGGTTGTCCGGTGTCCGCGCCTCCCCCCGCCTCCGCGCCCTTGCCGCCGCGGGCCGCGTTGCCTGGATGGCGCGAGCAGTACGTTCAGATGCGTGCCCTTGGCCGGCCCCGCAAGGCCCTTGAGCAACTGGAACTGGCGACCGAAGCCCGGGGAACCCGGCGCTGAGGCGTGCGGAGTTCGGCCAAACTCCGC
>VHCI01000259.1 GCA_016871775.1 Verrucomicrobiota bacterium
AGGCGGCGACCAAGAGGAGGCCCAGGACGGCGGTCGCGCTGAACGCATTTTCCCAAAAGTAGCTGCGGGCGAGGCGCAGGAGCCACCAGCCGAGCCCAAGGAGAATCGGGATCATCCCGATGGTGCCGAACTCGGCAAAAAATTGCAGCACGTCGTTGTGGGCCTGGTGCCATTGACCACCCATCTTTACCAAGCGGGGGTCCTGTTTTAGGTACTCGGGGAATAAGGCCCGGAAGCCGCCGGTGCCGGTACCAAAGAGCGTGTGGTTCTGGAACATCTTCCAGGTGCCCTCGGAGGCCCACTCCCGCGATTCGAGGGAGGCGTCCTCGCGGGCGAGGCCGGCGCGGATGCGGTCCCACGCCTCGCCGGAGCGGAGGGCCTCGAAGCCGGTCTTGAGAAAGAAGCCGAACACGAGCAGCAGGGCGAAGGCGACGACGGGGCGGCGGTGCTCCGCGGGGGCGCGGACCTGGTGCAGGAGGAACCCGCCGATGCAGACCAGGAGGAAGACGAGCATCGTGAGCGTCGCCCCGCGGGCGTAGCTGGTGAGGATGCTGACCGCGATGCAGGTGGCGAAGAAGGCTAGCACGCCGCTGGGGTTGGACTTTTCCATCCGGCGCTGGCCGCGGAGATAGTACCAGCCGGCGAGCCCGCAGGTCACCGCCAGGGCGAGGAAGAGGTAGGCGGCGCCATGGTTCTTGTAGACGAAGCTGGCGTAGGGCATCCGCCCCGGGAATTCCAGCAGCCAGAAGACCTTGTCGTTGCCGACCAGCCGCTGGGCGAGGCCGAGCAGGGCGACCAGGAGGCCGTTCACCGCGACGATGCCTACGAGCAACTGCACCGGGCGCCGCCGCGTGAAGCCGGTCCAGAGCGCGCAGGCGGTAAGCCACGCCGACGCGTACAGCATCAGCATCCGGGGCGGGCCCCATTGGGCGAAGGGCAGGTCCACGCCGGCCGGCAGGCCTGGGACCGGTTCCAAGCGGAGCATCCACCAGGCCTTGCCGTCCGTCTGATAGCGCCAGGCGGGATTGAGTGCGCCGATAGCAAGGTACGCCAGCAGGGCGAGGCCGAGCCAGAAGATGGGGAACCGGAGGAGCTTCGGCCACATCACGAGGCGAAAGTCCGACGATCCGCTCTCCTCCTCAGTATATCGGCGCGGGAGCAGGGCGAGAAGTAAGGCGAGTAGCGAGCAGCCGAAGCTGAAGAACTGCGCGGGCGGGTGCATCGCGCCCAGCGCCCAAGGCAACACGACCAGATGAACCGCGATTACCCCCAGCAGCGCCTGCTCTAGGCCGTGCACCCGGAGTCGCCGGTTCCGCGGGCGGAAGTGGTCCAGCGGCTTCTGGAGATCGGCAGGTCGGGTGGAGTCCACTGATTTAGTTTGTGCCGAGGCCCCGGTTGCAGACGAGGCTTTTTGCATCCCCGGCCCGGCGGGGACACGGTGCCCCCGGCCGTGCCGGAGTACCCCGTCCTGCGTTCGGGCGGCGTCACCGACGCCGCCGGCTGAGTTTTCTGCCCGCGGGGATTGCCTTACCGCAACTGCGGGCCCTATGGCTAGCGGGGTGAATCGCGGGGAAACGGAGCGTCATCGCGAGCTCAAACGCCTGGCACTGGCTTGGGCGCGCGCGCGGGGCCTCGACCTGGCGGCGGCCGAGGTCCGGATCCCGCGGAGCGCCTGCCGCGCCGACGTCGCCGCCGCCGGCGGGTCGGATGGGCCATGCGTGCTGTTCGAGTGCAAGCAGTCCCGCGAGGATTTGCGCCGGGACGCCCACGACGAGGAGGCGGCGCGCGCCCGCTCGGAGGAACTGTCGCGGCGGTCCCGCGCCCTCGATGACTTGCTGGCAACCCACTACCCGGCGTTGCGCTGCGGGGAAGCACTCTGGCCAGAGTTCGACACGTGGGATTTTTCCGGCCTGCGGCACCGGGGCCGCCGGGCGCTGCAGGTGGCGCGGGCCGCGGCCGAGCGGCGC
>VHCI01000260.1 GCA_016871775.1 Verrucomicrobiota bacterium
GGCGTGCGCACGGCGCCGTTCTCCAGCTGCGGGTAGCTGGCCGGACGCGGGAGGCCCAGCTGGTCGAAGAGCCGGATGGCCTCGCGGTCCCTCTCTTGGAACAGGGGGTGGCTGACGACGGTATGGGGACGGCGGCCGCCCTCCCGGTCGAGCAGGCCGTAGCGCGCGGTGAAGCGCAGGCCGGGCAGCGGGCGCCAGGTCAGCGCGCCGGAATAGAATTGCTCGCGCGTGAACATGTAATCGATCGCGCTCTGCTCATCGGTCGTACCGTAGACGAGGCTGTACGCGAGCTGGGAGCCGAGCAGCGGGCCGGAGAGGCGGAGAACGGCCCGGCGGTGGTCGTAGGTGCCGTAGCTGAGGTTCAGCGAGTTCCGGGGGGCGAAGGAAGGCTTGAATTTGATCAGGTTCACCGTACCGCCCGGGTTGGAGATGCCCGCGAACACTGCGTTGGGTCCCTTCACCACCTCGACCCGGTCCACGTCGTAAAGCGCGAGGCCTTGGCCGGCGGGCAGGCCGTTGACGAACTGCGGGCCGGTGTAGCCGCGGATGAGAATCTGACTCTCGTCTTTCACGTGCAGCGCCACCGAGCTCGCGCCCCGGAGAACGTCGACGAGCTGGTTGCCCGCTTGGTCCGCGACCAGTTCCTGCGGCACGATGCTGATGTTGAGCGGGGTGTCCTTGATCAGGCCCGCGGTGCCGGTGCCGGTGACGGCCGCTCCGGCGCGGTAGCCGAAGTCTTGTGCGCTCTTCACCTCGAAGGGGCTGAGGATCACCGTTTCCGGGGCCGCGGCCGCCGCGCCACGGGCGCAGGTCAGGGCCGCGGCGTCCACGAGCAGGGTCAGGAAAACCGGGCGGAGGCGGGTGAGCAGGTACATTTGTGGGTGCGGGTGCTCGGGAACGAGGTTGGTGTGGGCGCTAAGTCAAGCGGGCCAGCCGTTCGGGTTGGCCGCAAGTAGAGCGGCCTCCCCGCCCGGGCGAAGCCGGCGGAAACAGGAAATCTGGGCTCACGCGGCGCGGGAAGGGGGTTCGCCCTAGCCCCGCGGCTTGGGCGCCGCGGCTCCCGCCGCCAGATGGCCCTGCGCGACCGCCTCAGCGACCATCCGCTCCGCGTAGCGCCAGAGCTCGGCGCAGCCGTCGCCGATGTGGCGGTTGCGCGCGATCACCCGGTCCGCGGTCACGCCGTGGCGCCGCCAGGCGTCGCCCTCGGTGTGGCAGTTGAGCAGCATCGGCTGGAAGCGGTCGACCGCGGCGGCGAATCGCGATTCCGGGGTGGCGCGCGCCTCGAATTCCTCCCACAGCTCCCGGAACCACGCCCCCTGCGGCGGCGGCAGCAGGCCAAAGATCCGTTCCGCGGCGCGCGTCTCCCGCTCCCGCTGGGTCGCCATTGCCGCCTCGTCGTAGGCGAAGGTGTCGCCCGCGTCGATCTCCACCAAATCGTGCACGATCAGCAGTTGCAGCACGCGGAGGATGTCCAAGCCCGGGTGGTTGGCGTGCTCGGCGAGCACCACCGCGCAGAGGCACAGGTGCCAGGAGTGTTCGGCGTCGTTCTCGCGGCGGCGGCTGCCGGTGACGAGCGTCTGCCGGCAGATCTCCTTCAGGCGGTCGCACTCGACCAGGAACTCGACTTGGCGCGCGAGGCGCGCGGCGGGGGAATTGGGGGGCGGGACCACGGGGCATTCAGCGGCGCGCCACCGCTCCGGGCAAGCGCGCCGTGCCGCGGCCGCGCGCTCAACGCAGGAGGGCCGCGACGATCGGCCGCCAGAGAGCGTACCCGGCCTCGCTGAGGTGCAGCCGGTCCGCGACGAACAGCTCCGGGCGCGGCTGCCCGGCGGCGTCGAGCATCGGGGGCACGACGTCGGCGAAGGCCAGCCGCGGATCCTCGCGGCAGGTGGCCGCGATGAGCGCGTTGGCCCGGTCGATCTGGGCGCGGATCTTCGCGCGGGATGGGCTGGGCTTGATCG
>VHCI01000261.1 GCA_016871775.1 Verrucomicrobiota bacterium
GTCAATCGTGCCCTGGCGGCGGCGCTTAGCGTTGTCCTGCTCCATGCGGCCGATAAAAATCATCACCGTGCCGCCCTTGGGCATCGCCTCGCGCACGAGGTCGCCGCAGAGGCGGCCGGCCTTGTAGTTGTCCATGCCGATGTAAACGAGGCGGTCGGCGTTGGGCGCGTCGGAGTCGTGGGTGATGAGCTTGGCGCGCTTGGCGGCGGTGTTGAGGAGGTCGGTCTGGTTCGCCGGGTCAATCGGGCTGACGGCGATGCCATCCACGCCCTTGGTGAGCAGGTCCTCAATCATGCGCTTCTGGTCTCCGATGCCCTCGACGGGCATGAGCGTCTGCGCGTCCACGCCGAGCTTTTCGCCAGCGGTCTTCACGCCGGCGGCGGCGATGGTCCAGAACGACGCGACGCCGTTGGAGACGAAGGCGATTTTCTGTTTCTTGCCGGGCTTGGCGGCGGGCGTCGCGCTGCCGCCGGGTTTAGGCGCAGGCGGTGCGTCAGCGGGCTTGTTGCACGCGGTGAGGCCGAGCAAGAGCGCGGCGACGGTGGGGAGGGTGAGGAGGTGTGTTAGTTTCATGGGAAAGTGATTTGGGGGTTTAGACAGGTGAAATACACGACAGGGATACACGACGGTTCAGCAGCCTCGGAGAACGCCAACGGCGTTCAGTCCTCCAGCCCAGGGTTGCCTGCGCCAGCAGGCTACCCTGGGAAAGGTGCGTGTGGAGCCCGCAACCCTGAAGGGGTTGTGTCCGACGTTCGTGGCGGGCGTGGGCCACAACCCCGTTGGGGTTGGGGGATTTTGATTCGGCGCACCCAGGGTAGTCGCTGCGCTCCAACCCTGGGCTGGAGGGCGGAACGCCGTTGGCGTTCAGCGGTGCCTTCCGTGTGTTGCTTGCTGAAACTGGCGTCATCGGCGCACAACCTTTCCGGTTCGGCCATCAACCCGAACACCTTGAGCAGCCGCATGGCGCGGACTGTCGCCCAGAAATGTGTCATGCACGTAGTAATAGCGAGCGTCGGCATACAGATGCCAAACGTGCTTCAAGGAAAGCATGCGCGAGTCTCTCGCCGCCGCAAACGCCTGCACAGGCGTGACCGCGAAGCCGGATGGCGTTGGCAAATCGCCTGCAGGCAGCGTTGGCTGTGTCCAAATCGCGCGCACATCTCGTGGCATCGCCGCGCACCCGATAAGCCAGAAGCAAAGTGTAGTTATGTAAATGACCTTGCACATGTGGCCTAACACACCGTCAGCCCGCCGTTCACATGCAGTGTCTGCCCGGTGACGAACGACGACGCCTCGCTCGCGAGGAAGACCACCGAGCCGTCGAGGTCGGCGGGGATGCCCCAGCGGTTCACGGGGATGAGCGCGCGGTAGCCGTCCTTCTCCGACTGCGGGTCGTTCTCGTGGCGCTCCACGGGAATCCAGCCGGGCGCAATCATGTTCACCGTGATGCCGTGCGGCGCGAGTTCACCCGCGAGGCTGCGATGAAAGCCGTTCTGCCCGCCCTTGGCCGCGACGTAGGCCGTGAAGTTCGGCACGCCGCGCGCCACGACTTCGGAACCGATGTTGATGATGCGGCCCCAGCCCTGCGACTTCATGTGCGGCAGGCACGCGCGGGTGAGCAGGAAGGGGCTCTTGATGAAGAAGTCCACCATGCTCTGGTAGAAGGCCCAGTCGTAATCCTCGATCGCGCGGTGCGGCTGGTCGCAGGTGGCGTTGACGACGAGCACGTCCACGGGCCCGAGCTTCTTGGCGATGGCGCGGTGCAGGCGGGCAACTTGGGCTTCGCTCGTGACGTCGGCCTTGAAAAGCGCGCCGGTGAGACCGAGCGCCTGGAATTCGGTGAAGGCTTTCTCCGCGCGCTTGGTGTTGTTCGCGTAGTTCAGCGCGACCTTCGCGCCTGCCTTGCCGAGCGCGACGGCCATGGCCTTACCG
>VHCI01000262.1 GCA_016871775.1 Verrucomicrobiota bacterium
CGGCGGCAGACTTCATAAATCGTCGCCGGGAAAAACGGGTGGAGCTTGAGCCGCTCGGCGGGCTCCTGGATGCAGCCCCACTGGTTCTTCAGCGCGAGCGACACCTGCGTGTTCATGTGAATCTTCGGCACCGGCAGCGTGACGAAGGCGTCTACCTTGTGCAGCAACAGCTTGGGCAGCGGCACCGCGAGCGTCCGCCAGCCGCCGCACACGGGGATGGACTCAGACTCGGTGTAGCTGAGGTTGACCACTTCGGCACCGGTGGCCCGGGCCAGTTCGGTGATGCCCGTCTTGGCGAACACCTCATCCATGGAGAAGCGGTTGTAGCCGCCGCTGTCCGCTTCGCCGATGGTGACACGGAAACCGCGTTCGCGCAGCGCCTCCACCACAGCCTTGAGGCACTCGAACGAAGTCATCACGCCGGGCCGATAGACCGGGAACGTTAAGTTCGGTTTGAGGAACACCGTCCCGCCCGCCGGCACGTCCCGAAAGAAGCCGACGTGCTCCAAGCCCGCGAGCACCAGCGAGCGGTAGTCGTCCCCGAGGTGGTCGAGGAAGACCAGCGGGTTGGCGGGACGCGACGTCATCACGCGGGATTCTGCGGCGAACCAGCGCGCTCCTTCAACACCTCGCGATAAAGCGCCTCCAATTCGTTGACCGTGTTCGCGAACGAGAACTTGCTCTCCAGCCGGGAGCGGCCGACCGCGGCCATTCGCTCACGCAGTGCGACATTGCGCAACAGCACTTCAAGCTTGTCCGCCAGGGCCGAGGCGTCGCCCGGTGGCACGAGGAAACCCGTCTCGCCCTCGGCCACGATGCTCAAGGGCCCGCCGATAGCTGTGGCCACCACCGGGCAGCCCATGGCCATCGCCTCGAGCACGACGAGCCCGAACGGTTCAGCCTGTGCCGAGGGCAGCACGAACACATCCATGGCCGCGTAGGCTGGCCGCGGGTCGGCCAGCTCGCCGGTCAGCACCACATCGCTGGCGAGGCCGAGTTCGTTGATGAGCTTGCGCAGTCGCTCGCCGTGTTCCTCGTTGCCGGGCGCGGGCGCGCCGACGAGCAGCAGTTTGGCGGCGAGGCCGCGTTGCTTCAGGCGCGCGGCGGCTTGCACGAGCACCTCCTGCCCCTTGCGCACGAACTTGATCCGCCCCACGCAGCCGATGACGGGGCCGGAGCCGAGCTGAAACTTCGCCTTTGCCTCGGCACGCGAACCGGCAGCCGTCGGCGGATACTCTTCTAGCGGCAGGCCATCGAACAACACGCAGGTCTTTCGGCGATTGGGAAACTGCGCAGCAGCAGCTTCAGACACGCACGGGATGCGCGTGGAGAACGCGTGCAGGTAAAGCCAGTAGAATTGCCAGCCGGCGCGGAACTCGTCGAAAATCTCGCGCATGTGCCAGATGTGCGGCACGCCCGCGAGCCACGCCGCCAGCGCGGGCGACGGCATGACGGCGGTGTTCGTATGCACCAGCGCGATGCGCTCGCGCCGGATCAAGTTGACGAAGCGCAGCACGTTGAACGGAAAGCCGAGGAAGAAACCCAACGCTCGCCCTGACTTGAGCCGCGCGCGATCCACGATCGAAAGGCGGGGATCCACGATGACCTGCATCCCCAGCGCCGCGATCCGCTCCTGTAGCGGCCCGGGCTGCGGCACCACGACCACCGGCTCAAAACCGCGCTCCCGCAACGGCGGCAGAACCCTAAGCAGCGCGCGGCTCGCGCCGTAGAGGTCGGCGCTGTTGTTAACGTAGAGAATACGCGGGCGCGGTGGCACGATAATGGTTGTAGCCTATGAGGATAATGCGGAGTGGGTCAGCAAAAATTCCGGCGGCATGGGGATAATTGCAAAGCGGCGGAAAAGCGGCGCATTGGCCAACACTTTGCACTTTGAACTTTGGGGCTGCGCC
>VHCI01000263.1 GCA_016871775.1 Verrucomicrobiota bacterium
GCGTCGCAACGCGCGGAAATCCTCCGGCAGGAAGGTCCCGCGCCCGACGTCAAACTCCGCCGGATCGGTCCGCCACGCCGCCCGCAGCCACGCCGCGTGCTCAGCGGGCCCGAAGGTCAGCCAATGCGGGCAATCGACGCAGTGCGTCCCGCTGATCCGCCGCCGCGCCTGCGCCAGCACTTGCCGACGGCAAGAGCCGTCGGGGCCCGCCTCGCGGTACGAATCCCGGCAGACCTTGAGCCGGGGATAGGTGATCGCCTTGACCAGCTGAGTCACCGCGTCCGCCAACGAGGGGTCCACGCCGGGGCCCACAAACTGGAGGGCCAGCACGCCGGGCTCCGCCGCGGAGGCGCCCCCGCGGGCCAGTTCGCCAAGGCGATCCGCCACCGCGCGCAGGAGGGCGGGATCGGCCCGGGGACGCACAAATCGAGCCCGGGGCCGCCTTGCCTAGCTGTCAAGGCCGCGACCGCCGCATCCGGCGACCCCGGAGGAACGAAACAGCCTTGTGCTCTACCGCCTCCACCGCCGCCAATTCATTCCCGGCCCCCCGGCCGCCACGTGGGACTTCTTCTCGACCCCCCGCAACCTTGACCGGCTCACCTCGCCGGAGCTGCGTTTTCGCATCGTGGGCGACGTCGCCCCGCGGATGTACGCCGGTCAACTGATCGAGTACCGCGTGGGCATCGTGCCGGGCATTGAGACTCGCTGGCTGACCGAGATCACCCACGTCCGCGAGGGTGAGTACTTTGTGGACGAGCAGCGCCACGGCCCGTATCGCCTGTGGCACCACCAACATCGATTCACCCCGGTGCAGGGCGGCGTCGAGATGACGGACCTCGTGACCTACGATCCCGGCTGGGGCTGGCTGGGCAGGCTGGGGCACGCGGTATGGATCGGCGGGAAACTGCGCACGATCTTCGCCCTCCGGGCGGAGAAGGTGCGGGAGGCGTTCCCCGGCGCGGGCGAGGCGGAGGCTCTCTGAACCAGCCAGGGACCGCGGTTTTTTGCTGCGCCCCCGCGCGCCTTCAGGCACCGAGGCAGAGTGGCGTTCAAACACTGGCCCCTCATCCGCGACCTGCGCTTCGCGCAGAAATGCGGCCGCTACCTCCGCGGGGCGCGCCGGCGGCGGCCGGAACTCGACTGGGATAAGTTTCGCCGCATCGCGCGACACTTCACCCGGGACGACATGGGCAGCTTCCCCGAGCGCGGTTACCTGTATCAGTTGGCAGCAGACGCGCCGACGGACGCCCAAGTGGTGGAGGTCGGATCCTGGATGGGCGCCTCCACCTGCTTCCTGGCTGCGGGCCTGCGCGGGCCCGGCGCCCGGATCCTCGCGGTAGACAACTTTCAGGGCCTCTCGACCTGCGGGGAGGACGCCGCTTGGTACCAGCGGCATTTCCAGCGGCTCGGGGATCACAGCACCCTCGCGATCTTCCGCGCGAACGCCGCGGCGCTCGGCTTCACCGAGCGCATGGAACCAGTGGTCAGTGACTCGCTCGCCGCCGCCCGAACCCTCGCGGACCGCCGGGGCGCCATCGACCTCTTGTTCATCGACGGAGACCATTCCTACACGGCGTGCGCGGCAGACATCGCGGCCTGGACGCCGTTCGTGAAGCCGGGCGGCGTGATCGCGTTCCACGATTTCGGGAGCCGGGCGGATGGCGTGACGCGGGCGATCTTCGAGGCGACGCGCAACGGCCGTTTCCGGGAGATCGTGGGCGTGGCGGGCACCATCATCGCGTTCCGCATTTAGCCGGCGCTTGCGCCGACGCGCGGGCGGGGTTGCGTGCCCGATGCCGAAGATGCGCCGCAAAGCTGACCTGCCGACGAAGGACTGCGCCGTATGCGGCCGCCCGTTCGTCTGGCGGCGCAAGTGTGCGAAAGT
>VHCI01000264.1 GCA_016871775.1 Verrucomicrobiota bacterium
ATGGCGCGAGCAGTACGTTCAGATGCGTGCCCTTGGCCGGCCCCGCAAGGCCCTTGAGCAACTGGAACTGGCGACCGAAGCCCGGGGAACCCGGCGCTGAGGCGTGCGGAGTTCGGCCAAACTCCGCGAGGCGTCAGGCGTCCGCGAGCGCGTTGGCGGTGTTGCGGTGGTCGGGGCCGGTGAAGCGCGCCGACTGTTCGTCCGCGTGGTAGCTGGAGCGCACGAGCGGCCCGCTTTCAACCACGCCGATGCCGAGCCCGAGCCCAAATTCCTTCCAGCGAGCGAACTCCTCCGGCGTGGCCCAGCGGGCGACCGGCAGGTGTTTCGGCGTCGGCTGCAAGTACTGGCCGATCGTGAGGATGTCCGTGCCGTCCGCCGCGATGTCCCGGAGCGTCTGCTCCACCTCGCCCGGCTCCTCGCCGACCCCGAGCATGATCCCGGTCTTGGTAGTGAAGCCGCGGGATTTCGCCTGCCGCAGGACGGAGCGCGAGCGGTCGTAGCGGGCCTGGACGCGGACCGGCTTCTGCAGGCGCTCGACCGTCTCGAGGTTGTGGTTGTAGATGTCGGGCCGGGCGTCGAGGACCGTGTCGACGTGGGCAAGGTTGCCCTTGAAGTCGGGCGTGAGGACCTCGATGGCGGTGCCCGGGTTGCGGTGGCGGATGGCGCGGATCGTGGCGGCCCAGACCGAGGCGCCGCCATCGGCGAGTTCGTCCCGGGCGACGCTGGTGATGACGCAGTGCCGGAGGTTCATCGTGGCGACGGCGTCGGCGACGCGCGCGGGTTCGCCGAGGTCGAGTTCGGTGGGTCGGCCGGTCTCGATGGCGCAGAAGGTGCAGGACCGGGTGCAGATGTTGCCGAGGATCATCAGCGTGGCGGTCCCGCGGGACCAGCATTCGCCGAGGTTGGGGCATTGGGCGCTCTGGCAGACCGTGTGCAGGCGGTTCTCCTCGACCAGCCGGCGGGTCGCGAGGTAGCCGGGTCCGCCGGGGAGGCGGGCGCGGAGCCACGCGGGTTTGCGCGGGGAGGCGGGGGCGGAGGACATCGGGCCACGAAACGCACACGACCCCCGGGCAAGCGCAAGCGGCATTTGCGGGGCCGGGAAGGGGCTGGGAGAGTACCAGCTGGCCTCGGATCGATGTAGCTGGGGCGCGCCTGCCCGCCGTCTCGTCCGCCGTAGCCTTTGCGGAGGCGGAAGCCTTGGCGAAGGTGGGTCGCCCCGGGTGCAGCGAAACGGCCCTGATTCGATTACCAAAGCCGCCAGCAGGCAGACGATCGCCGCAAAACGCGCAAAAGGATCGAGGGTGGGGCGGGAGTTGAAGGTGGCGCCCATAGGCGCCGCGGGCGCGATCAGGGAAGCGCTCGGAGAGGAGGGCCCCGAGCCAAAGCCGCGGATATCCTCCGCGGCGTGTCGCTTCGCGGTCCGACGCACCTCGGCTCGAGCCGTGCCTGAACGGCTCGTCCCTGCAGCTTCGCGGCGTCCAGAGACGCCTCGCACGGCTCCGGTCGCGGATTGGGGCCCTTGCGCTTTTTGTGGCCCGCCTTCGCCAAGCCTGCGGCGGACGAGACTTGGACGGCCTCGACCCCTGCGTGGGGACCGGATGGCTCCGCGGGATGGGTTCTCAGCCGCCATCACCGGGGCGGCGCGCCCCAGCCACACCAGACCGCCCAAGCTCGAACTGAGCCGGCGGACAGGCCCGCCTCCGGCGCTGTCCGCGCCCCCACCCCTCAACCCCGCGCTTCGCCGCCGAAACGCACGTCCAGCCACACGGCCAGCGCCAGCACGGTCCCGCGCGCGATGAACTTCAGCTCCGGCTCCACCGCCAACAAGGTCATTCCACTCAACAACACCGCCATAATCAGCGCCCCGCACAAAACCCCACC
>VHCI01000265.1 GCA_016871775.1 Verrucomicrobiota bacterium
CAGGGCGCGGAACGGGGCGGTGGCGCGCCACGAGAGGGACTCCTGCATCCGGCCGATCTTATCCTCTCGGGTCCGGATTACGTCCTGGGCCTGGGTGAGCGCCTGGGCAGCGGCGGCGCGTTCGGTCGCCAGCTCGGCGGCGTGCCGGCCCCGGAGCTCGGCCTCAGCGAGGCGGGCGGCCTCGGCCTGAGCGGCGGCCTCGCGGGCCGCGCGCGCGCGGGTCTCGGCCAACTCGGCGCGGGTCTCAGCCAGGGAGGGCCGGAGCTCGGCCAGCTCAGCATCAGCCGCGAGGATTGCGTTCTCGTAAGCCGTGACCTGCAGGCGGGCGGTGCGCAGCAGCACATCGGCCTGATCGCGGCGGACCCGGTGCTGGTCGCGCTCGCGGGCGACGTGGGCCGCGTGGTTCTGGGTGAGTTCCCGGGCGCGCTCAAGGCCCGTGGCGTGCTCCCGGGCGGCAGCGAGCAGGGCCTCCAGGTTGCGCGCGTGGTTGCGCGTCAGCTCCTCGCGCGCAGCGACCGCGTCCCGGTCGGCCTGCGCCGCGGCCACGCGGTCGCGGGCGGCGGCCTCGACCCCCTGCTCCAGCTGGCGGACGAGCCCGGCCAAAAGATCCGTCTGGGCCGCCAACTGGCGGGCGGCGGGGTCGTCGAGGGTGGCGGCAGCCTCGTTGAGCTGGGCCGCGAGTCCGTGGGCAAACAGGGTCGCGTCGGTCGCGGTGGGCTCCGCCAGCACGCTCCAGTCCGCGCGCGCCGGCCGGGCGGTGGCCGCGGCGTAAAAGTCCGCGAGCAGGCGGGTGTTGTGCCCGAGGTCAAAGTGCATCCGCGCGAACGCGGCACCGTGGCGCCCGAGGGTGGCGCCGAGGGCGGGATCGTCGAAGACCCGCCGGCAGGCGGCCGCGATCTCCTCCGGGGTTCCGCCCGGCGGGAGGAACAGCGCGTCGCGCCCGTCCTCCAGCAGCGTCGCGAGATTGGCGCACGGCAGGACGACCGGCCGCCCGGAGGCGAGGAACTCGGGCAG
Organism: Verrucomicrobiota bacterium; assembly: GCA_016871775.1. Taxonomy (GTDB): domain Bacteria; phylum Verrucomicrobiota; class Verrucomicrobiia; order Opitutales; family Opitutaceae; genus ER46. The sequence goes on from VHCI01000265.1 coordinate 1,015, forward strand.
CTTGGAGGGCAGCCGGTAATCGTTGAACGGCCCCGGCCGGCCCGGTTGCACGAGCACGTCCGCGAGCGCGAGCAGCGCGGGCAGGCGGCGCTTCGCGACGAAGCCCAGGTCGAGCACGTGGCGCCGGACATCCTCCGGCAGCCCCGCGAGGAAACGGGGCGAATTCAGGCCCGTGCGCACCAGCCGGGTGGGGATGCCGCGCTGGTTCAGGAGCGCCACCGCGAGGTAGAGCGACCGCATCTCCGGCTCGTTGGCGAAGGTGTTGCTGCCGGTGAACACCAGCACGCGCTCGTCCGCGCCGAGACCCAGCGCCGCGCGTTCCGCCGCGACCTCCGCCGAGCCCGCGAGGTCGGGCCGGTAAAGCGCGAAGTCCACGCCGGGCAGCAGCAGGTGGGTGGGGATTCCCGGCGGCGCGAACTCCGTCAGGGGCGCGATGATGTGCGTGACCGCATCCGCCACGCGCAGGAAGCTCTCGGCTCGGAACGGGTGGGGCAGGCGGTCGTCCACCAGCCCCGCCAACTCGCCGGCGGGCAGGGCACGCAGCCCGGCCAGGGTCCGCCCGGTGTAGTTCTCCAGCAGGAAATGCTCGTTGTCCTCCAGGTGGATGACCAGCCGGGCGGGCGTCCCGCCGGCGGCCACCACCGCCCGCTGGTATGCGAGGACGCACTTCCGCACGCCTTCGCGGGGTGTCCACGCGTGGATCACGTCCGCCGGGCGGCCGTCGGGGAAGAGGCCCGGTCGGGCCACG
>VHCI01000266.1 GCA_016871775.1 Verrucomicrobiota bacterium
CCGTAACCCGCATCCCAAAGCACGCAGGTCCCGGGGCTCAGCTCGATCCCGGGCCGGCGGGCGTGGACCGGGAAGGTGGGCGTACCGCCCCAGACCACCCGCGGCACCGGCAAACCCCGCGCCAACAACTCGGCCCGCAGGGCGTCGACGCGCGCCACCGCCGGCGCCGCGGCCGCCACCCGCTCCTCCAGCACCCGTTGCCGGAGATGCCCGTCGTAGGCGTGCAGGCCGCCGGGACGCAGTCCGGGTGCGGCCGCGATCGCGGCGTAGAGGTCCACGGCGGCGGGACCGGGCACGATGCCCGTGCGCCCCATCCCGACGTCGAGGTCCACGAGGACCTCGAGCGGGGCGGGTCCGCCGGCCGCCGCGGCCGCCAGCCCGGCGAGAGCGCCGGGGTCGTCCACCACGGTGGAGAAGCGGACGGCGGGGAAAGCGCGGGCTAGTTCCACCAGGCGCGCGGCGTTCGGGCCCACCGGCTGGGCGGCGAGGGTGATCTCCGTGGCCCCGGCGCCCGCGGCCATCTCGGCCTCGGCGATGGTGGCGCACTTGCAGCGCGTGATCCCCAGACCCACCTGCAGGGCGACCAGCGCGGGCAGCTTGTGCGTCTTGACGTGCGGGCGAAGGCGGGCCGGATCTCCGGCCAACGCGATCATCCGCCGGAGGTTTTCCTCGATCCGCGCGGGGAACAGCACCAGCGCCGGGGTCGCCAGCGCGGGTTCATCCGCCAGCCGCATCCAGTCCGCCTCGGTGCTCATCGGAGCTCGAAGATGGCCTCGACCTCGACCGCGATGTCCCCCGGCAGCGGCCCCATTCCCACCGCGCTGCGCGCGCCGATGCCGTGCTCGGGGCCGAAGACCTCGGCGAAAAGCTCGCTGCAGCCGTTGATGACCTGCGGATGCTCGAGGAACGCGGGGCCGGAGTTCACCATCCCAAGCACCTTCACCAGCCGCGCCACGCGGTCGAGCGAGCCGAGCTCCGCGCGCAGGGTCGCCAGGATCGCCAACCCGCAGTGCCGGGCCGCGGCGCGTCCCTGCGCCAGATCAAGGTCAACCCCCACCCGGCCGCGGACCAGCGAGCCGTCCGTCCGGACCGGACCGTGGCCGGAGACGTACGCGAGGCCCTGGGCGATCACGAGCGGACGGTAGACGGCCACCGGGCGCGGGGCGGGAGGCAGGACGAGGGCGAGGCGGGCGAGGTTGGCTTCCGGGGTCATCGGGGAAAGCGCCGCCTGACCAAATGGCCGGCGGAACGCCGGCCACCTTGTGGCCTCCTAGCCCCCGGCGCGCAAGCCGCGGCTGTCCCAGCTTTGCCGTTGCCTCCACCGGGCCACCCTCATGCATTTCCAGCGTGCCTTCCCTTCCGCCGCTTCCCGCCCTGCGCCGGCTCGCCACCCTGCTGGTGACCACGGCCAGCGCCGCCGCCGCACCGGAAACGGCATCCTTCCAGGTCGGAGGCCACATCTTCAACGTACCGGCCGGGTTCTCGGTCGAACGCGTGGCCGGGCCCCCGGTCGTCAACCGCCCCATTTCCCTCGCCTTCGACCCGGCGGGCGACCTCTACGCGACGGATTCCTCGGGCCTGAGCGAGCGTGCGCCGAAGCAGCTGGAGGAGAAGCCGCACCGGATCGTGCGCCTCGTGGACGCCGATGGTGACGGGCGGTTCGAGGGCAGCACGGTGTACGCGGAGCGCGTGATGTTTCCGCAGGGCGCCCTGTTCCACGAGGGATCGCTTTACGTGG
>VHCI01000267.1 GCA_016871775.1 Verrucomicrobiota bacterium
TGCGCGGCGGCGGCCGGAGCTTTGCCCTGCCGCGGATTTTCGAGGAGACGCGCTCGTTCACCAACCTGGACCCGGTGAAGGACGCCGCGCGCCTCAGCGCGGTGAACCCGATTAACCACATCGCCGCGATCCGCGCACCGCTGATGGCGGCCTACGGGAAGAACGACCCCCGCGTGCGCTTCGACCAGTGGCAGAAACTCGAGTCGCGGCTGCGCCAGCACCGCAAGGAATACGAGGCCATCATCGAGGAGAACGAGGGCCACGGTTTCCGGAAACTCGAGAACAAACTGGAGTTCTACGCCAAGGTGGAGGCTTTCCTAGCTCGCAACATGAACGTTCCGGAGGGCCGCGTAAAGGTCGGCACCCCGGTCGAGGTGGTCCCCCGGCCCGGGCAGTAAGGAAAGGGCCGCGTTCGCCGCCCGCGACCTGATGAAGGAAGTGCTGCAGAGGACGACCCAACGCTTAGACCGCTCCGGAGGGCCCCGCGCGGATATTTTTCTGATTACCCACCCTGCTCGCCGCTGCCCGCGCTGAATAGTCCGCGTGGAAAAGGCTTGGCCCGCCGCGGCGGGGGCCTTGGCTTCGCCGGATGCCCATCTGCACCGCCCTAGTCACCGGATCCTCCCGCGGCATCGGCCGCGCCATCGCCATCGAGCTCGCCCGCGCCGGCTTCCGCGTGATGATCAACTACGCCGGCAACGCCACCGCGGCCGCCGAGGCCCTCGCCCTCGTCCGGGCGGCCGGCGGGGACGGGTTCACCTCCCAAGGCGACGTGTCCCGCGCCGCCGACCGCGAGCGCCTCGTCGCCGCCGCAGCGGAGGGCCTCGGCCGCATCGACCTGCTCGTGAACAACGCGGGCGTCGGCCCGACCGTCCGTGCGGACCTGCTCGAGTCCACCGAGGAAAGCTTCGACCGCCTCTTCGCGATCAACCTTAAGGGCCCCTTTTTGCTCACGCAGCAGATCGCCCGCCGGATGCTGGCGCAGGAGCGCGACGCCGAGGGCTTCCGCGGCCGGATCGTGAACATCTCCTCCATCTCGGCCTACACCGCCTCGGTGAACCGTGGCGATTACTGCATGGTCAAGGCCGGCCTGAGCATGATGACGGGCCTCTTCGCCGAGCGCCTCGCCCCCGAGGGGATCAACGTGTACGAGATCCGCCCTGGCGTGATCGCCACCGACCTCACCGCCGGCGTAAAGGCCAAGTACGACAAGCTGATCCTGCAAGACGAGCGCGGCATCACGCCCATCCGCCGCTGGGGCCAGCCGGAGGACGTGGGCCGGGCCGTGCGCGCGATCGCGGAAAACCGCTTCCCGTTCACCACCGGCTCCGCCTTCGACGTCGACGGCGGGTTCCACCTGCACCGGCTCTGACCAGGCCGGCCAGGCGGCGCTGAAACGGCTCGACCCGCACCGGGCGCACCGCCATTCGTGCGGCCTATGTTCGGCCTTGAGCGACTCCTGGCGCGCTCCCCCCTGCTAGCCCTGCTGGCCATCCTCCTCGGGCTCGCGGGCTGCCGCTCCGCGCCGGCGCCCAAGGCCGTGGTCCCCGTCGTTCAACCTCTGCCCAGCCAGCCGGTCCCCGCCCCACCCCTCACTCAGGGCGTGATGCTCGGCATCGACGTGCTCGAGGCGGAGGGCTTCGCCTCCGTCAAGGGCAAGCGCCTCGGCCTCCTCACCCATCCCGCCGGCGTTAACCGCCTCGGCGTGCCCACCGTCG
>VHCI01000268.1 GCA_016871775.1 Verrucomicrobiota bacterium
TCATCGCGCCCAAGGGCGGGGCCAAGCGCACTATGCAGATAGCGCTGCTGGACTACGAATTTGCCGCGCGCACCGACGGCTACATGATCGAGCTGCACCATTCTTTAGTGGCCTGTGGTCACAACGCATTTTTTACGGACAAGGTCCTGGTCGAGCTGGGCATGGACGTGCCGCGCATCGCCCGTTTCGTCCGACAAACCAAAGCGGATGCCTGGGTGGTGGCCGCCGGTTCGCGCGAAGTGCTGGCTTGGTTTGCGGCTCAGCCCTTGCCGGCCTTTGCCATGTTTGGGCGGCGGGAGGGATTGCCCATCGCCGGCACCGGACCGGACAAGGTGCCGGCGTTGATCGCGGCGACTCGCAGTTTGATCAAACTGGGTCATCGCCGGATTGTGATGGTGGCTCGCCGGGAGCGGCGGTTGCCGGAACCGGGCCTTCAAGAACGTGCTTTCCTGGAAACGCTCACGGCGGGCGGCGTGCAGGTGGGGCCCTACAACCTGCCGGACTGGAAGGAGACCCATCATGGCGTCCACGAATTGCTGGGATCGCTCTTCCAAGTCACCCCGCCCACGGCACTGATCGTTGACGAGGTGTCGCTCTTCGTGGCCGTGCAGCAATTCCTGGCCGGGGCCGGCCTCCGGGTGCCGCAGCAGGTCTCGCTGGTTTGCACGGACGACGACCCGGTCTTCGAATGGTGCTTGCCGACCGTCGCGCACATCCACTGGGATCCGGCGCCCGTGGTCCGTCGCATCGTGCGCTGGGCCGCGGCCGTGAGCCGTGGCCGCAAAGACCTGAAGCAAAGAGTTACTCCCGCCGAGTTTGTCACGGGCGGCACAATCGGACCGGCTCCCGCGGATTGAGCATCTGGCGTCCACAAAGGAGTTGATTCACGCCCGGGTCAGGGCGCAAGCACCGGCGCCACCATCGGCAGCTTGGGGCAGAAACGATCACTGCAGTCCGCGGGCAAATAGCGTGTCTTGGAATCGAACTTCTTCGCGAGAGGCGCAATGGCAGACCTGGCCACCGCGGCCCGAAACTCCGCAAAACTGATGTCCTTCCCCACCAGCGTGGTGATCACCGGGCGGCAGCCATCGCCGCATTGTGGCCCGCTATCCCACTGACGCCGCCGCCGCGACGGGCTCCCGCGCCAGCGAGATAAATGTGCGGATTATCGGTTTCTGCGCCCCAGCGCGGGCGGTCCGTGACCGTCGTGTCGTCCTCATCGAGGAAGGGGAAATCTAGATCGCGGTGGAAGATGTTCCCGCGCGGCAAGGAAATGTCCTTCTCCAGAATCGCGTTGCCTATGGCATCACCGACATCCATGTAAACCTCAGCCTTGCCGCCGTAGTGGCCGTTGCCGCTGCCGCCTTGTGCCATGTCGTGGGTGTAGACCGTGGCGACCACGGCGGTGAGCAAGGCTTGGCGGAGTGGTGTAGTCATGATTTTGCGGCGAGGCGTTGGATGGTGATGAAAATCTAGTTGCTCCTCTTTTCGCCAGTCTTCGCTTCTTTCGCCCCCTCCCAAATTTTAGCCAACACGTCGTGCATTGTCGCATCGTGCTCCTTCAACTCGGCGCGGACGAAGGGATAGAAATCGTTGCGGTAGAAGAAGGCCTCCGTCGCCTCGGCGAAGTATTCCTTGTGATTGGTCAGGCCGTAGTGCTTCACCT
>VHCI01000269.1 GCA_016871775.1 Verrucomicrobiota bacterium
CCACCACTTTCGTGCGAGTTGCCGCAGGCTTTCCCTCGGAAGGCACCGCCTCGGAGTCTCCGGCAAGCGCCCCGACCTGCAAACTGGTGATCCAAACCTTTTTTTGACTTTGGCGCTTCAGCTCCGCCAGCAGTTGGGGCCATCGGAGCCGCTCCCGCTCCAGCTTCAGCGCCAACTCCGCCCGCTGAACCGTCCCGGTAAATTCTTTGCTTTCTGCCTCCAGTTTTTGCAGGGCCGCGCTGGCCTCGTCCACCTGCGCCGTTCGTTCCGCCAGCCGCCCTGTCTCTTTCCCCCCTTGCCAGATTCCGTGAACTCCCGGCAGGAGGAGCAGTCCGGCTCCAGCCACCGCCGCCACGACCAGCGCTGGCAGATCCCGGCCTTTCTGGGCCTGAGCACGCCCGATCGCCCCTAAAACGTTGATCCGGATCGCAGGATCAGGCAACGACTGCAACGCCGTTCCCACCGCGGATCCCCAGCCGACAAAGGCCCGGGCCGCCGCTTGACCTCCCGCTGAAGCCGGCAAGCTGACCCGGCGGAACGGCTGGAAGAATTGGACCGGAATCCTCAACTTCTCCCGGAAAAAAAGCTCCGTGTAACCCAACATCGCACCGCCCCCGGCCAACCAGACCTGCGTTGGCTTTCCACCTCCCTGTTGGCTGCGAAAAAAGGTTATCGAACGCTCCACTTCCGTGTGCAGCCGCGTCATGACACCCCGCGCCAATTTCGAAATGCGCGCGGCGGCCGCATCCGCCGGATCCTCATACGCCCCGCCGGGGTGGACGAACCCCTTCGCCCGCTTCAGTGTCTCCGCGCCGACAAACGGCTCTTGTAGGTCCGTCGCCACCGCCTGGGAAACCGCTGCCCCTCCCAGCGGCACCACCCGCACAAAAATCCGGGCCCCTTCCACCAGCACAATCGTGGTCGCCCTCGCCCCAATTTCCAGCAACAGATTGCAGCCGGAGGCTTCCGGGTAGTTGTAATAAAAGGCATTCAACAGCGCAGCTGGGGTCAGCGTGACGGACTGCGGTTTCAACCCCGCCGAAGCCGCCGCCGCGGACAGCTCCTCCACGGTCTCCCGTTTGATCGCCAAAATCAAAGCCTCCACCTCCCCAGCCCGGGGCGAGGGAATCACCTGATAATCCCAAAGGGCCTGCTCAATCGCCGGCACCGTCTGCTGCGCCTCAAAACCGATCATCGACCCCACCTTGCCGGGATCTGCAACCGGCACTTTCAGAATCCTCGCGAAGACCGCTGGCCCGCCCAGACAGAGATGACACTGCCGGGTTTTACTCGGCAGCCGGCCCACCGCCGCCGTCAGGGCGGCGGCATAAAGAGAAAAAAAGTCCGAGGTCTTGGCAGGATCATAGGAAATTTCCTCCTCACTCAGGGCGAGAATCGCGGGCCTCCCTTTGCCATCGGGCCCGATCTCCACCAGGCGCACGGCCGAGGCGCCCAAATCCACGGCTAACATACGAGAAAAGGAGGCCATCCGGAAACAGGTCCCGCGCTACGGCTTTTTTAACTGCGGGTAGCGCTTGTAGTCCTTTGGCCAAAACGGGGTCTCCGTCACCGGTAAGAGCCCCCCGGTCACTTCTTGGGCGTCCGCGGCCTTGTGCCAATCCGGATCCTTTTTCCCACCCCGCCCGCTTGGC
>VHCI01000270.1 GCA_016871775.1 Verrucomicrobiota bacterium
CGAGTATTCCTTCCTGAGGTCAGCGAGGGTCACGGGCTGACCGTGGGCGCGGCGCCGCGCGCTGTCAAAAGGCAACCCGCCGCCGAGCTTGAAACGACCGCGGTTCGACCCGAGGTCCGAGGCGCCGGTGCACTTTTCCGCCGCCGCCATCGATGCCGAGGCCGAGCGCCTGTTCCGCGCTCCTGTCCGTGGAATGCAACCCGGGCGCGCGGCCGTGGGACCTCGGCCGCTGCCGCGAGATCGCCCCGCTGCCGCTCGAGATCAACGCCCGCAAGCGGGAGCGCGGCGCCGTCCTCCTCGCGCACTCCTACGTTGAGCCCGAGATCACCTACGGGGAGGCCGACCACCGCGGCGACTCCTACTTCCTCAGCCTCCGCGCCCGGGAGGCCCGGACGCCGGAGATCGTCTTCGCCGGCGTGGTCTTCATGGCCGAGACGGCGAAGATCCTCTCGCCCGCCGCCCGCGTCCTCGTCCCCGACCCCGCCTCCGGCTGCTCCCTCGCCGACTCGATCACCCCCGCCGACGTGCGCCGCCTGCGGGCGGCCTTCCCCGACGCCGCCGTCGTCTGCTACATCAACAGCACGGCCGGGGTGAAGGCCGAGTCCGACGTCTGCGTCACCTCGGGCAACGTGCACGCGATCATCGCCGCCCTGCCCGAGCGGCGGGTGATCTTCGTGCCGGACCGCCTGATGGGTGCGAACGTCCGCGACGAGCTGCGCCGCCAGGGGGTCGACAAGGAGATCATCACCTCGGACGGCACCTGCCTGGTGCACGAGCAGTTGACGCCGGCGGACATCGCCGCCGCCCGCGCCCAGTTCCCCGGGCTCCGCGTGGTCGTGCATCCCGAGTGCACCCCGGAGGTGGTCGCCGCCGCCGACTTCACGGGCAGCACCGGCGCGATGATGCGCTACGTGCGCGCCACGCCGGCCCCGTACTACCTGCTGCTCACCGAGTGCGGGCTGGTGGGCCGCCTGCAATCCGAGGAGCCCGCCCGCCGCTTCATCGGGGGCTGCCGTCTCTGCCCGTACATGAAGCTCAACTCGCTGGAGAAGCTCCGCGACCTGCTGCGCGCCCCGCGGCCGGACCAGATCGTCGAGGTTCCGGAGGACGTGCGCCGGCACGCCGCCCGCTGCCTCGACCGGATGTTCGAGCTCTCCCCCGCCGACTCACCCCCGCCCCGATGCTCACCCCCCGCACGGAACTCCTGATCGACCTCGCCCTCGAGGAGGATCTCGGCCTCGGCGACCTCACCAGCCGCGCCCTGTTTTCCCCCGGGCATCGCCGCCGCGGCTGGATCGAGGCGCGGCAGGACCTCGTGGTCTGCGGGGTGGAGATCGCCGCCCGCGTCTTCGCCCGCGTCGATCCCGCCCTGCGGGTGCGCCTGCTCGCCACCGACGGCGACCGCCTCCGCCCGGGCGCCCGCGTCCTCGAGGTGGCCGGCCCCACCGCGGCCCTGCTCGCCGCCGAGCGCTCCGCCCTCAATTTCCTCCAGCGCCTCTCGGGCATCGCGACCCACGTCCGGACCCACGTGGACCTCCTCCAGGGCACCGGGGTGCGGCTGGCCGACACCCGCAAGACCACCCCGGGCTGGCGCGCGCTGGAGAAGCACGCGGTCCGCTGCGGCGGCGGCGCCAACCAC
>VHCI01000271.1 GCA_016871775.1 Verrucomicrobiota bacterium
CCTCCCAACTCTCCGCGCCAGAGTAGCTCAGTGGTAGAGCAGAGGACTCATAAGCCTTTGGTCGCCGGTTCAATCCCGGCCTCTGGCACCACCTTCCGCCCCGCGCCGGGCGCACAAAAAAGGCCCGCCGACGAACGCCAGCGGGCCTTTTCTGGGAGATTTAGCGGCTCAGATTAGCTCGGTCTCGCCGGGGTTCGGCGTCTTCGGGAAGAAGCCCGGGCCCGCCTTGAACTCCTTTGGCGCGAGGTCGAGCTTGGAGCCCTCCATCAGCCAGCGCCAGGAGACCTCACGGCCGGTGTAAGCCGAAATGCGACCGCCGATCGCGGTCAGCGTGCTAATCGCCACCTGCTCGCCCTCGTTGAGCGGCTGGTTCTTGCGGATGCTCTCGATCAGGTGCGTGAGCTCGACCACGTACGGGTCGGGCGTGGGCCCTGAGTAATTGAAGGGGTTGGCCCCCTTGATGGTGGCGGTCCCCGACTGGCTGAGGTCCGCGTAGCCCTTGCTGCCCACGATGCGCTCAGCGACGCGGGGCGTGGACTTCGGGGTGTGGCGGCACATACTCAGAACGCGGGCGCCACTGGCGTACTCCATCTCGACCGCGAAGTGGTCCCAGATGTTGCCCGCGATGCTGCCGCGGCTCTGGCGTCCACCCATCCCGGTGAACTTCACCGGCGGGCCGCCGTAGGCCCAGTTCATCACGTCGATGTTGTGGATGTGCTGCTCGACGATGTGGTCGCCGCAGAGCCAGTCCCAGTGGTACCAATTCCAGCACTGCCACTCGAAGTCGGAGAAGCCGGCGATCCAGTCCTTCTTCTCGCGGAACCAGATGCCGGAGCCGTTCCAAAAGCACTGGCCGCCCACGAGCTCACCGAGCTGGCCGTCGTGGACGCGCTTGAGGGTGTCGATGTAGCTCTGCTGGTGGCGGCGCTGGGTGCCGGCGACCACGGCGATGCCCATTTCCTTGGACTTGCGGGCGGCGGCGATGAAACGGCGGCAGCCCACCGGATCAACGGCGACCGGTTTCTCGCAGAAGATGTGGATCTTGCGCGCGGGGGTGCTGGCGTTGACCGTCGCCTCGAAGTGCTGCGGGCGGAAGCCCGGGGGGGCGGCGAGGATCACGAGGTCGATGCCGGCGGCGAGGACCTTCTCGTGGTTGTCGAAGCCCCAAAACTTCTGGACGTTAGGGAGCTTGAGGCGCTCCTGCGCCTGAGTGACCTGGCGCTCGAAGAGGTCCCCGAGGGCGACGATCTCGATGCCAGGAGCGGCGTCGAGGATGTTGCGGACGGCGCCGGTGCCCCGGCCACCGCAGCCCACGACCCCGACGCGGAGACGGTCCGAACCGGACTGGGCGCCCATCGCGCGGGGCGCAACGGCCGCCGCGACCACGGCGGCCGCGGCGGGGGCGGTCGAGGTCGGCTGTGCCGCGTGGCTGCAGGCAGCCAGCGCGGAGGCCCCGCCGGCGGCGGCGGAGGCACGGATGAATTGGCGACGGGAGAGGTCGACGGAGGTGCTCATAGGGGAAAAGGGAAGGCGAGGGGTTGAAGCGAAAGAAAGACGCAACCTGACCGCCCCCAGGTTAAGGGCCCGAATCCGGAAGGC
>VHCI01000272.1 GCA_016871775.1 Verrucomicrobiota bacterium
GGGTTGCCCGCGATCGCGTCCCGGCACCAGTTCTCCAGTTCCCCGCTGTCGGTCGGCGCCGCACGCAGGCCTCGTCGGTCCGCGATCGCTTCGGGGGAATCGCCGGTCGCGAACATCTCGACGAAAACTACCTTCGCCGCGGCGTTGAGGACGGCCCCTGAATCAACCAGGCGGAGCAGCGCCACGAGATTCGCCGGGGACACGCGGCTGGCCGCGGGATCGACGCCCGCGGCCGCCAATTCACGGCGGAGGTCGTTAATGATCCAGTTCCCGGCCGCCTGCGGAGCTGCGCCCAGTTGCACCACCGCCTCGAAATAGTCCGCCAGCGGCCGGTCCCAGACCAACACGGAAGTCTGGGTGTAAGGCAGCTGGTAGTCCGCGAGGAAGCGGCGTTGGCGGTCGAAGGGCAGTTCGGGGCATTCCGCCCGCAGCCGCTCCTGCCAGGAGGCATCGATCACGACCGGCATCAGGTCGGGGTCGGGGAAGTAACGGTAGTCGTGAGCCTCCTCCTTCGAGCGCAAGGACTGCGAGGTGCCGGTCATCCCGTCGTAGTCCCTCGTCTCCTGGGTGATGCGACCGCCGCGCTCCAGGACTGACCGCTGGCGTCGGATCTCGTGCTCGATGCCGTCACGCACGAATGAGATCGAATTGAGGTTCTTCAGCTCGACCTTTGTGCCCAGGTTGGTGCTGCCGACAGGGCGGAGGGAGATGTTGGCGTCACAGCGGAGCTGGCCCTTCTCCATATCGCAGTCGGAGATCCCACCCTGGATCATCGTGGCGCGGAGCGAGGTGAGAAAGGCGTAGGCCTCCTCGCCCGATCCCAGCGCGGGTTCGGAGACGATCTCCATCAGCGGGGTGCCCGCACGGTTGTAATCCACCAGCGATTCGGTCGCACCGTGGTTGAGCTTCCCCACGTCCTCCTCGAGGTGGATGCGGGTGAGCGGGATCCGCTTGTGCTCCCCCATCAGGTTGCGCGCCGCCCCCAGCAACTCGATCTCGACCGAGCCGCCGCGACACAAGGGGGCGTCGTACTGCGAGATCTGGTAGTTCTTCGGCGAATCCGGATAAAAGTAGTTCTTGCGGTCCCACTTGCAGACCGGGGCGATCTCACAGCCGAGGAGAAGGCCGGCCTTGATGGTGGCGTCGAGGGCGGCCCGGTTCATCACCGGGAGGGCACCGGGCAGAGCGAGCACGACGGGATCGGAGAGCGTGTTGGGCTCTTGACCGTAGCCAGCGGCGACGCGGGTAAAGATTTTTGAAATGGTGCGGATCTGGACGTGCACCTCCAGGCCGATCACGGCCTCGTAGGACACGGTTTGCGGGGAGACTGGTGAGGACACGGCGGGACCGGGATCAGAGGTTCGGGTGCCGGCGGCCCCATTGGTGGACGCGATCGTACGCGTGGGCGATAGCGAGCAGTTCAGACTCGCCCAACGGCTTGCCGATGAGCTGAAAACCCACCGGCAGGCCGGCACGGTTGAATCCACAGGGAATGCTCAACGCCGGGAGGCCAGCGAGATTTACCCCAACCGTGTAGATGTCGCAGAGGTACATCGCGAGCGGATCCGCCTTCTCGCCACGCCGGAACGCGGG
>VHCI01000273.1 GCA_016871775.1 Verrucomicrobiota bacterium
ACCGCGGCCACGCGGTAGGTGAGGGAGGTGCCGGCCGGCGCGGTGGCATCGAGGTGCTCGGTCGCCGCCGCGCCGACGCTGGTCAGCGCGTTCCACGCTCCCTCGCCCAGCCGGCGCTCGAGGCGGAAGCTGGCGGTCTGCGGGGAAGCGTTGCGCCAGGTGAGCCGGATGCCGCCGGGCGTGGCGGTGCCGGCGAGCTCCGCAGGCACGGCCGGAGCAAGGCCGTCGAGGTAGTCCTGCACGCCCTCGCGGATCGCCCGGGCGACGAGCGCGCGGAAACGCTCGTCCTGGATCGCGGCGTTGTCGGGCGTCGGCCGGTCCATAAAGGCGACCTCGATCAGAATGGCGGGCCGGGTGGCGAGGCGGTTCTCGCCGTAACTGCCGTTGAATCCCTGGACGCGACGGTCGGCCCAGGAGGCGAGGTAATCGCGGCGGATCGCGGCGATCACGCGCCCGTGGACAGCGTCGGCAAGGCGTTTGCTCTCGGGGCCGAAGCCGTTGCTGGTGTCGTAGAGGGTCTCGGTGCCGGTCCCGCCGCCGCCGTTGTTATGGAGGCTCACGAGCAGGTCGGCGCCGACGTGGTTGGCCCAGAGGGGGCGGCAGCGGATGTCCTGGCTGAGGTGGTCGAACCCGGGTTCGTTCCAGACCGTGGCGGGCGCGCCAAGGGCCTTCACGTGGTAGCGGGCGGCCTCCTGCCAGCGGGGAAACCCGCTCTCGCCGTTGCCCGCGGCGCGATCGAGCTGCCGGGTCGAGAGCACCTCCGCGCCGGTGGTCGCGAGCTCGTCGCGGAGGAGGGTGATGAAGTCGTGGTTGACGAAGTCCTCGACGATGCCCTGCCAGTACCCCCGTTGGAGGACCCAGGCGCCGGCGGCGTTCTGGTAATAGCCGTGGCCTGGGCTGACGGCGAGGCGGCGACCCGAGAGGAGGGCGGCGCGCGGCGGGCCGGGGGGCAGGGTGAGGCGGGGCTCGCGGGCGGCGAGGAGGCGGTCGAGCGGCTCACCGGCGAGGAGGGTGTGGATCTCGAAACCGGCGAACTCTTCCGCGAGGGGGCTGGCGGCGGCGCGGTGGAGGGTGCGGGAGTGCCGTTCGAAAGCGAGCGTGCCGGGTTCCGGCGCCGTGGGCCCGGGGGCCAGGTCGAGCGTGAGGCGGCTGCCCTCCAGGGTGGCGCTGCGCAGCGCCCACGGAGCGTCGAGGGCGGCTAGGGTCTCCCGGACCGCCGCGGTGGCGCGCGCCAGCGGAGCGCCGGGATCCGCGAGGGCGGCCGGGGCGAGGGCGAGGAGGAAGACGGCCGGGGTAAATGGAAAACGGCGGGGCGGCACGGGGTGAGATTCTAGGCGGGGCGCGGCCGGGCGCAACCGCAGTGGAGGCTTGCCTCCGGGGCGGTTCCGGTGCTCTTTCAGCTCCCTCTTTCCGCCCGCCGATGAGCTCCGAACCGACCCCCGCCGCCTCGCAACCGCTGGCCAGTATGGATGAGTGGGAGGACTTCCTGAAAACCCGTTATCCCGAGCCCGCGCCGGCCCCGGCGGCGGAATCGCGCCGTCCGCCCCCGGTGGGCGTGGCCGCGGACAAGCGCGCCGAGGAG
>VHCI01000274.1 GCA_016871775.1 Verrucomicrobiota bacterium
GCGACAAGGGCACTCCAGAGCAGAAGGCCATCGTTGCCGCCAACCAGAAGGGCGACCGCGCCACCCTGAAGGCGGACTCGTTCATCCCACTCACAATGGCCGCCGTCTACCTGCTCCTGATGTTCTATTTCAAGGGCATCGGCGGTTACCGCCCGGTGAAGCTCGAGGAGCAGACCTGAGCCGCCCCGCCGTCCTGATCTTCCGGCCGCACCCCTGCGGGGTGCGGCTTTTTGCTGGGCGGATTCCCGCCCCGCGGCCCGGTTGGCGGCCGCGGGAAGCCAGATCGTCGATCGAAGGAGAAGCGCAGGAGGTCGCGGGAGGCCAGCCTCACGCCGCGAGGCGGGGTGCCGCCGCGCGACTCCGGCGCGGGACGAGCACCACGAGGACGCCGTCCGCCAGTTCCGCCTCCATCCGGCTGAAGTCGTAGCCCGCGCCCAAGCGCAGGCGCAGGAGGTAGTCGCGCTGAGCGGCCTCGAGGTGGAGCGCCTTGAAGTTCGGACGCACCAAGCGCTCCTTGCGCGCGAGGACCGTCAGGTCGGCCCCGCGGCCCTCGATCTCCACCGCGGAGTCGTCGACCCCCGGCACGTAGACCGTGATCCGCACGCCCTCCGTGTGCTCCGCGCACTCGTGGACCGGCTGCCGGGGCCGCCGGTCAGAGCGGACGTTCAGGGCAGGGCGGATCTCGGCGCGGGGCCGGAGAGAGGTTTCGGTGTGGCTCATTGAGGTAAGGGTGGAAGCGCCTTCCTCGCCGGTCGGAAGACCGTCGGGCTCGGCTCAGGAACTGCGCTTCCGGAGGGAAGCTTCAGTGCTGGCGGCCCGGATCGGTCTGTTTGTTTCCGACGGAAACGGTGACCGCGCCCATGCCGCCACAGCGCTGCCAGGCCTGCTGGGAGCAGGCGCCGGAGCGGCGGGCGATGGAATGGTGTGCAGCGGTCATCCTAGAACGTGGTTAAGAAGTGCATTGCAGGTCCCGTGCCAAGTCAGAATCGCGATTTTCCGCGAGATTGCGCCCCGGCGTGCGGCCCGCTACAGTCCGGCGATGACCTCTGGATCCGACGACTCCACCACTGTGGCCGCCCTGAAGGCGCGTGTGCTTGCTTTCGCCCGCGAGCGCGACTGGGAGCAGTTCCATAGCCCCAAGAACCTCAGTATGGCGCTCGCGGCTGAGGCCGGCGAGTTGATGGAGCCTTTCCTGTGGGTCTCGCCCGAGGAGGCACGGCGTCTCGCCGCCGATCCCGCCCGCCAGCCCCGCATCGCGGACGAACTGGCCGACGTGGTCGTTTACGCCCTCCAGTTCGCCAATATGGCCGGCATCGACCTTTCCTCCGCGATCGCGACCAAGATGGCCGCGAACGCCGCCAAATACCCCGTCGAACGCGCCCGCGGCCGCTCCGACAAGTACGACGAGTTCTGACCGGCTCAGCCGCGGCCGCCGAAGCTCACGTAATCGTCCAAGTCCAGCAGGTCCGCGAAGCTCCGGATGTCATCCCGGTCGGGGGCCGCGGCCTTGACGGTGGCGGCCATCCACTGATGGCC